>NZ_CP109151.1:1523611-1828333 GCF_035920385.1 Micromonospora sp. NBC_01739
GAGCGACCTCGGCGGCTCCACCACGGACCTGGAGTCGATCGCCAACGGGGCGGCTGACGGCCCCGACCGGCTCTGGCGTCTGCTGGAACGCTCGCCCAGAAGCTGGCTGCTCGTCATCGACAACGCCGACGATCCCTGGATCCTTGCCGCAGCGGACTCGCCGGCGGGTGTCCAGGACGGCCGAAGCTGGGTGCGGGCGTCGCAGCGCGGCCTGGTCGTGGTGACGAGCCGGGAAACCGACCCACGCATGTGGGTGGGCGCCCGACTCTTCGCGGTCGGTCAGCTGGATGAGGTCGATGCCGCGCAGGTCCTCCGCGATCTCGCGCCGCAGGCCGGGAACGAGTCCGAGGCCCTGGCCCTGGCGCGTCGAATCGGTGGTCTGCCGCTCGCCCTGCACCTGGCCGGGACCTACCTGGGCTCCGGGCTAGCGCAGTCGCACACCTTCGCCGCCTACCATCGGGCCCTCGGCAGCCGTGAGGGAACCATGGTGGCCCGTACCGCGGAGATCTCTCTGGACGGGCTGGCCCGGCAGGGCATCCCCCAGGCTCGGACGCTACTGCGGCTGGCCAGCTGCTATGCGCCCGAGCAGATCCCGACGCGCATGCTGTCCATGAGCGGCCTGAAGGAGGCGCTCGACGGGTTGACAGGCGTGGGTCTGATCCGCAGCGACTCCGCCGCGATCACCCTGCATCCCGTCGTCACCGCCACCCACCGTGACCGCCTTGAGGGTCCGGAGGTGTGGCGGACCGCAGTCGCGCATCTGGTCGGCGCGCTGGGGGAGCTCAGCCACAGCCAGCCGGAATGCTGGCCGGAGTATCGGCTGCTCAGCCAACACCTGCTGGCCCTGCTCGAAACCGCGGCCGAACACGGGGACCACGAACACCTCGCCCGGCTGGCCGACGCCACCGCCGGTGTGGCCAGGGCCTTCAACCACAGCGGCGCGTTCCGGGCCGCCGGCATGCTGTGCCGGATCGCCCTCGACCGCTGTGTGGCGCTGGGTGAGGAACATCCGGCGGTGCTGCGGGTCCGGCATCAACTCGCCTGGACCGTCGCCAACAGGGGCGATCTGACCCAAGCGGAGACCATCTACCAGGAGGTGCTCGACATCCGACGGCGGGTCCTCGGCGACTCCCACCCCGACACCCTCCGCAGCCGCCACGAGTCCGGGTGGATCGCCAGCCTGCTCGGCGATTTGGCCGAGGCCGAGCAACGCTATCGGGACACCCTTCGCGACTGCGTGCTCCACCTCGGGCCGGACTCGCGGGACACCCTGACCACGCGTCACGAGTTGGCGTACGCGATCGCCCGGCAGGGCCGCCTCGACGAAGCCCAACCGATTTTCGAGGAGGTGCTGCGCGACCGGCGACGTGTCCTTTCCGATCTTGCGCCACAAACCCTCCAGACCCAGCACGCGCTCGCCTGGATCACCGCCAAACAGGACAGATGGGCCGAGGCTGAGGCCCTCTACCGTCGGCTCCTCGACCTGCGTCAGGTGCTCGAGGCCGACCACCCCCATGTCCTGCTCACCCTGCACGAACTCGCCTGGACGATCGCGTGTCAGGGCCGCTGGAGCGAGGCGGAAACCCTCTACCGACAGGTCCTGGAGCGCCGCGACCGCACCCTGGGCACCGACCATCCCGAGACCAAGGCCACCCGGTACGCGCTGGACGAGCTCCTGCGCGGGGAAATCATCGACGCCGAACACCCGGCCTGACCGTTCGGAGGTCCACATGATCACCGAGGAACACCTAGCCGCTGCCCTCGCAGGTCTGCACCTGAGCAGGCGCACCGTCATGCTGCACACCTCACTGCGGTCCTTCGGGACGGTCCTCGACGGCGGTGCCGACGCCATCCTCGACACACTGCTCGACCGGGGTTGCACCGTGATGGTGCCCGCCTTCACGGAACCCCAGTTCGCAGTGGCTGCCCCCACCGACCTGCGTCCGGCCCGCAACGGCGTGGGCTACGCAGCCCTGCCGGTCGACGGCGCCCTGCTGGAGGCCGGTCCCTACCGGGTCGGCTGCGGACTGATCAATCCGGCGCTCGGCCTGCTACCCGCCGTGCTCGTCGGGCGCCCCGACGCCGTACGCGGACGGCATCCCCTCAACTCCTTCGCCGCGATCGGCCCGGAGGCCGCCGAGATCATCGGCGCCCAGAGCCCCGAAGACGTGTACGGGCCGATTCGTGAGCTGGCCGACCGCGATGGGGTGATCCTGCTCGTCGGTGTGGGTCTCGACCGCATGACCGCCCTGCATCTGGCCGAGCAGCGGTCCGGCCGCCGCATGTTCCGCAGATGGGCGCGCGACATCGACGGCGCTATCCGCATGGTCGAGGTCGGCTCCTGCTCCGCAGGGTTCCCGAAGCTGGAGCCCGTCCTCAGTTCTCTCGCCCAGAGCATCATGGTCGGTGCCTCGCGCTGGCGCGCCTTCCCAGCCCGGCAGACCCTTGCCGCCGCCACAGCCGCCATCGTCGCCCAGCCGGACATCACCCACTGTCCTGACGCCGAATGCCCGCTCTGTCGAGACGCCATCGCCGGAGGCCCGATCACCATGGGGAGGATCGCGTGGCGCGACGACGGCCGGAGATAGAGCCGGATCTCGGCGTGACAGGGCTGACACCGGCGGCTGGATCAGCGCCGCGCGTGTTCCGCGCGTGCGGGTGCGCCCACGTCGTGCAGGTGTCGCAAGGCCTGGCGGTAGGAGGTGACGAGACTGGTCTGTACGTAGGCGACGCCGATCTCGGCGCAGTACGCCTGCACGATCGGTTGTGCCTTACGCAGGTTGGGCGTCGGCATACCGGGGAACAGGTGGTGCTCGATCTGGTAGTTCAGACCGCCGAGCGCCGCGTCGACCAGCCGGTTTCCCCGAACGTTACGGGCGGTCAACACCTGCTTGCGGAGATAGTCCTCGGTGCCGGTCGGGTGCGGCATGCCCTTGTGGTTGGGGGCGAAGGTCATGCCGAGGTAGACGCCGAACAGCGCCTGGTGCAGCAGCAGGAAGGCGACGGCCTGCAGCGGCGAGAGCACGAGCACCAGCGCGCCGAGGTAGCCGGCGGCGTGCAGGATCAGCAGTGCGCCCTCCACACCCCGCTGTTTCACCGTGCCGTCACGCAACGCCTTGACACTGGACACCTTCAGGCTGACAGCGAGCAGCGTGAGCAGCGGGAAGAACAGTGCGCCCTGGTGCCGGGTGATGAAGCCCTTCAGCCCGCGCCGGCCGAGGGCCGACTCGGTGGTCCAGACGAGCACCTCGGGGGCGACGTCCGGGTCGAGGTCGTCGTGGTTGGGGTTGTTGTGGTGACGGGTGTGCTTGTCCATCCACCAGCCGTAGCTCATCCCGATGCCGAGATTGCCGGCCAGCAGTCCGGCGACCGCGCTCGGGCGTCTGGTGCGGAACACCTGGCGGTGCGCCAGGTCGTGCGCCACGAGTGCGACCTGGGCGAACGTGACGGCGAGGAACACGGCGGTGATCATCTGCCACCAGGAGGAGCCGATGGCGAAGAAGGCCGTCCAGCCGCCGACGAACATCAGCGTGACGATGCTCAGCCGGGCGACGTAGTAGGCGGGCCGGCGGCGCATCAACCCCGCGTCGACGATCCGGCGGGACAGGACGGCGAAATCACTGCCGGTCGTCGACTGCGACGGGTTCGTGGAAGTCATCATGATCCCAGCAGACCGCCTCGGACGGGCGCTGTCAGGAACGCTGTCTCCCCGTCGAAGGGGGTGCCAGCACCACCGAGAAACGGCGATCGCGTGGGCACAATGACAACCGTGGACATGGCCGGGCCGGACGAGCGGACGTACGAGTGGGCGCGGCGGGGTGTGCGCGCGGTGCTGGCCGGTCTGGCCGCTATCGGCCTGGCCCTGGCCAACGTCGCGCTGCTCGGCGTATCGCTGCTGGCGCTGGTGCTGGTCCCGGTGCCGCTGCTCGGCATGGCGTTGGTGTGCTTGACGACGACGCTGGTCCGGAAGCGGGCGGATCTCGAACGTAGGCGTGCCGCACGGGCCGGGGTCCCGGTGCCACGTCCCTACCATCCGCCCCCGCAGCGGGGCATCGCCGGCGGCTGGCGGCGCTTCCGGTGGATCGTCACGGACCCAGCCACCTGGCGCGACCTCGCCTGGCTCCTGCCCGGCGGGATCGTCGGGGCTGTCCTCGGCGTGATCTCTCTGGCCGTGCCGCTGTACGGGATCATGGGTCTGACGCTGACGCCGCTGTGGATCTGGCTCGGCACCGACTGGTACGGCTACGGTGCCGTCTGGTCCATCGACACGTTCAGTGAAGGGCTGATCTGCCTGCCGCAAGGCGCCGCCACCCTGGCCGGCGGTCTGTGGCTGGCGCCGTGGCTACGGCGGGTCGACGCGTACTTCGCCCGACTCCTCCTGGCACCGACCAAGGCCGCCGAACTCCGCCTGCGGGTCACCCAGCTGACCGTGACACGCGCCGACACGGTGGACGCCCAGGCGGCCGAGCTGCGCCGCATCGAGCGCGACCTGCACGACGGCATCCAGGCTCGGCTCGTCTCACTGGGCATGACGATCGGTCTCGCCGACGAACTGATCGACCGGAACCCGGCCGCAGCCCACGAGATGCTCGCTGAAGCGCGTGAAGCCAGCGGCACCGCACTGGTCGAGCTGCGGCACCTGGTCCGTGGTATCCATCCACCCGTGTTGGCCGAACGCGGACTGGACGGGGCGGTGCGGGCGCTGGCGCACAGCCTGCCCATGCCGATAACGGTCGATGTCGACCTGCCCGGCCGACTCGACACACCCGTCGAGTCGGCCGCGTACTTCGCCGTCGCGGAGACGCTGACCAACATGGTCCGCCACAGCCGTGCCCACACCGGATCGGTGTCCCTGCGGCACGGGGACGGAACACTGACGATGGTGGTCGCCGACGACGGCGTGGGCGGCGGCGACCCGGTGGCCGGTACCGGTCTGCGGGGCATCGAACGCCGCCTCGCCGCCTTCGATGGCACGATGGCTCTGTCGAGCCCGCTCGGCGGGCCCACCGTCATCACCATGGAGTTGCCGTGCGCGTTGTCATCGCCGAGGACCACGCGCTCCTCCGGGACGGGCTGACCCGCATCCTGCGGGCCTTCGACTTCGACGTCGTCGCCGCCGTCGACAACGGCCCGGCCCTGCTGCCCACCCTGATCACCCACCGGCCTCAGGTGGCGGTAGTCGACGTCCGCCTCCCGCCGACGTTCACCGACGAAGGTCTGCAGGCCGCGATAGCGGCTCGTAGCCAGATTCCCGGCTTGCCCATCCTCGTGCTCTCCCAGCACGTCGAGCCCTTGTATGCCCGCGAGCTGCTCAGCACGCCGCACGGCGGCGTGGGCTACCTGCTCAAGGACCGGGTGTCCCACGTCGGTGAATTCGTCGACGCCGTCGGCCGGGTCGCCGCCGGCGGTACGGCCATGGACCCTGAGGTGATCTCGCAACTCCTCGCCCGCCGAGAGCCGCTGGCGGTGCTCACCCCCAGAGAACGGGAGGTGCTCGGTGAGATGGCCGAAGGCCGCTCCAACGCCGCGATCGGGGCCAAGCTCCGGATCACCGAGAAGGCCGTCAGCAAACACATCAACAACATCTTCACCAAACTTGACATGCCGCCCTCAGATGACGCCAACCGACGGGTCCTCGCCGTCCTGGCGTACCTCAACAGCTGATCCGGGCGGGCCCGACGTGAGGTCGAGCCCGCCCGTTTCCGGTCTGGCCTGTTCAGGGTCGGATCTGGCCCTGCACCCTGCCGACCGGCCTGCACTCGAACAGCTTGTCTGTCGCGATCAGCGAGCCACGAGGTTGAATCGCTGGTTGTTGCCGCCGTGGCAGTCGTAGAGCTGGACCTGGGCGCCGTTGGCGGTGCTCCAGACGTCCAGGCAGCGCCCGGACTGGGCATTGCTGATGGTGCCGTTGGAGTTGACGTTCCATTGCTGGTTGGTGCCGCCGTGGCAGTTGTAGATCTGCACGGCTGCGCCGTTGCCGGTGCCGGCCGCGTCCAGGCACATGTTGCCGTACACCTGGAGTTGCCTGCTGGCAGTGTAGGTCCAGGACTGGTTGGCCTGTCCGTGGCAGTCGTAGAGCTGGACCCGGGTGCCGTTGTTGCGGGAGGAGTTCGGCACGTCGATGCACCGGTTGGACTGGACCCCGACGATCTGGGTGGCCGAGCTGGGCGGCGGGGTGGTCGGCGGCGGGGTGGTGGGTGGCGGATCCGTCGGCGGGGGAGAGGTCGGCGGCGGGGTGGTCGGGGTGTCGATCAGCGGGCAGGTGCTGCGGTAGGTGACCACACCGCTGTTGTCCATCAGCGGGCACAGGAACTGGCTGTACCGGGCGTCGTTGTCGACGAAGATCTTCAGGAAGGGCAGCATGGTCCGGATCATCACCGGGTTGGACCGCCCGACCATGAACCCGTGATCCCCGCCGGCGACCTCGACGTACACGCTCTCCGTGGTGGACGGAAGGCTGTTGTACAGGTCGAGGGCGTACGAGGGGGTGACCACCGTGTCGGCCTGCCCGGAGATGACCATCGTGGGCACCCGGTCGTTGGCCAGGTTCGACGACGGCGAGAACGGGGTGATGCCGACCGCCGCCTTCAACGACGGACGTCGCATGGCGGCGCTCAGCGCCCCACCGCCACCCATGGAGTGGCCGGCGACGGCCAGTCGGCTGGCGTCGACCCGGTCGCGTACCGGGCTCTGCTGCGTCAGGTAGTCCAACGCGGCGAGCAACTGGGTGCCTCGGGCGGTGTCGAAGTCGTTACGGCTGTTGGTCTCGATGCCGATCACGACGAAGCCGTGGGAGGCCAGCCAGGGTCCCATCCAGGCCAGCTCGGCGGAGAACAACGCGGTGTAACCCGGGGAGATGGCGATGGCCCCGAAGGTGCCCTGGCTGGTGTCGGTCGGGTAGTAGATCCGGCCGCCGTTGAACCCGTACCCGCTGGGGACGCTGACCGAGGTGTTGGCGAAAGGGCCGCGTTCGGTGGCGACGCTGGTCCGGGTGGGGTCCGGGCCCCGCTGGTACGGGTTGTCAGCGGCCGAGGCCGATCCGGCTGCGACCGTCACGGTGAGCAGCCCGACGGCGGCGGCGATCCCGGCCGCAGCGAGCTTGACCAGCCGTCCCCGCAAGCTGGGCACGCGGTCGCTGGTCACCGCGGGTGGGGGATGGTGTGCCTGTCCTTGCACGGTGGATACCTCCTGGTGGTGGAGTGGTGAAGGGTGGGGCGGGCTCGGCTGGTGCCGAGCCCGCCCGCTCCGGCTGTGCCCGAGCCGGATCTGCACGCCGTCAGCGTTGCAGGGTCAGTACGCCCGGACGGTAGGGCAGCAGGCCGTAGTCGCCGCCGGAGTTGGGGGCGCGGCCCTGGTAGAGCAGTTGCAGGTTGCAGGGGTCGATGGTCATGGTCTGGTCGGCGTTGGAGCGGATCAACTCACCGTGGCTGATGTCGTTGGTCCAGGTGGCGTTGCTGTTGGCCTTGCCGGCGAAGGGGTTGCTCTCGCTGGTGGCCTGGGGGGTCCAGGTGCCGCCGAGGCTGGTGGCGGTGAAGGACCGGAAGTAGCGGCCCTGCGACCCGATGGCCTCGACGATCATGAGGTACCGGTTCTGGCCCTGGAGCTTGTAGACCTGCACGCCCTCGAACAGGTTGTTCGTGGTGTCGGTCATGATCGTGGTGTAGTTCGATCCGAAGCTGCCCGGGAAGTTCCCGATCGGCATGCTGGCCCGGTAGATGCGGCCGTTGTCCCCGGCGAAGAACAGGTACATGTTCTGGTCGTCACCGATGAGGGCCTGGTCGATCGGGCCGGTGCTGGAGTTGGAGATCGACCCGGTGAACAGGGTCTGGGCCGCCGACCAGCTGTTGACGTTGGTGGGGTCGGTCGAGGTCCGGTACGAGAAGGCCGGTCCACCCCACTGGTAGGCGAGTACCCAGATGTTGCGCGGGGCGAAGTAGAACAGCGAGGGCGCGACCGCCGCGAAGGGCATCTGGTTCTGGCTGGCCGAGCCCATCTGGTTCCAGTTCGAGAACAGCCCGAAGTTCATCGAACCCCAGGTGGTGCCGGTGTCGTGGGTGGTGGCGTAGACCAGGTGCTGGCCGTTGTACGGGGCGTGGGTGAAGTCCTTCAACGACACCCAACCCGCCCTCGGCTGCGCGAGCGCACCCGTCGAGGACCACCGGTACGACGACGGCAGGTCACAGCTGGTGCCCGGCGGGGGACTGGTCGGCGGCGGGGTCGTCGGCGGCGGGGTGGTCGGCGGCGGGTTGCTACCGCCGAGGGAGACGAGCCGGAACTGCTGGTTGGCACCGGTGTGGCAGTCGTAGAGCTGGACCTGGGCGCCGTTGGCGGTGCTCCAGACGTCCAGGCAGCGCCCGGACTGGACATTGCTGATGGTGCCGTTGGAGTTGACGTTCCACTGCTGGTTGGTGCCGCTGTGGCAGGCGTAGATCTGCACGGCAGCGCCGTTGCCGGTGCCGGCGGCGTCCAGACACATGTTGCCGTACACCTGGAGTTGCCTGCTGGCGGTGTGGGTCCAGGACTGGTTCGACTGCTTGTTGCAGTCGTAAAGCTGGACCCGGGTGCCGTTGTTCTGCGACGCGTTCGGTACGTCGATGCACCGGCCCGACTGGCTGCCGACGATCTCGCTGGCGGAGCCGGCGGGCGGCGGGGTGGTCGGCGGCGGGGTGGTGGGCGGAGGCGTCGTGGGCGGCGGGGTGGTCGGCGGCGGGGTGGTGCCACCGGCGTTCAGCGCCTCCAGGGTCGAGTTGTACGCCTGCTTCTTGTTGCCGTTGTTGTCGAACAGCAGCGGGGTGCCGTAGGAACGCCAGGAGTCGCTGTCCCGGATGCCCCAGACGGTGATGCCGTTGCAGCGCGGCACCGCGAGGCAGTCCTGGACCACTCGGCGGTAGGTGTCGGCCTGCTGGCTGCCGGAGCCCTCGATGTCCAGCTCGGTGATCTGCACGTCCACCCCGAGGGCGGCGAAGCTGGACAGGGTGGTGCGGTAGTTGCTGTTGTACGCCGACTGGGCGTTGAAGTGCGACTGGAAGCCTACGCAGTCGATCGGCACGCCGCGCTGCTTGAAGTCGCGCACCATGTTGTAGACCGCCTGGGTCTTGGCCCAGGTCCAGTTGTCGGTGTTGTAGTCGTTGTAGCAGAGCTTGGCACCCGGGTCGGCGGCCCGGGCGGCCCGGAAGGCCGCCTCGATCCAGTCGCCACCGGTGCGCTGGAGGTTGGAGTTGCGCCGAGCACCGCTGTTGCCGTCCTCGAACGCCTCGTTCACCACGTCCCACGAGTCGATCTTCCCGCGGTAGTAGGTGGCCACCCGGGTGACGTGGTTCAGCATGGCCGAACGCAGCGCCTGCCCTTCCATCCGCTCCATCCAGGGCGGCTGCTGGGAGTGCCAGGCCAGGGTGTGACCCCGGACCTTCCAGCCCCGGGACAGGGCGTGGTTGACGATCCGGTCCGCGGTGCCGAACGTGAAGTTGTTCTGCTGCGGCTCCAGGGCGTCGATCTTCATCTCGTTCTCGGCCGTGACCGAGTTGAACTCACGGTTCAGGATTCCGGTGTAGACGCCGTCGTTGAGCTTGTGCGCCGCCACGGCGACACCGAAGTACCGGCCGGACTGACCGGCGGCCGCGGCCAGGGTGGACTCGGCGGCGTGGGCGAGGTTGGGCAGCATCGACACGACGAGTACCGCAACTATCGCGGCTGTTCCGGAGAGGGAGAGCGTTCGAAGTCGACGCCCGGAGGGACGGTTCCGGGAGATCATGCAGATCCTCCACTGATGGGATGAGAGCCTCTGTCGCGGATAGGGGCGGCTGCGGTGGCGGCGCCCCACAAATGAGCCCACCCACCTCGCCGGGCTACCGGGGAGGCGGTCGGCACTGGTCACCTGACTAGCAGGTCAAAGGTGGCGGTGAATGCGCCCGATGCGTCCGCCCGATGTGGTGCGGCGTGGAACTGCAGGTGGTGGACGTGTCGCCGGGCGAACGGGTGAGCCGCGTCAGCCGTGAGGCGCCTCCAGGGGCCGAGGACCGTGTTAGCGATCACATCGATTGGTGGCTATCAGGCTGGCAGAAAGTTACCGGCTTTTCAACCGGTAGTTTCGGGAAGTAACCGGTAGCGTTTCGATCGATGCTCGGGACGGCGGACTCGGCGCACCTGGCGACGCGGCATGTGGGCCCGGCCCGTCCCGTTCTCGCTAACGAGGGCAACGTCGTCGGGCGTGTGGTCGTGGGATCCCGAGTGATGGCGGATCGGGTATGCGGCGATCCTGGTGGGCGGGCATCGATACTGAACCGATGGATGAACATCTCGCGCCTGTTCTGCGGGTCGCCGATGCCGACGCCTCCGCCCGCTGGTACGAGCGGCTTGGCTTCGTCAAGCAGTGGGAACACCGGTTCGCGCCCGACCTGCCGCGCTATGTGGGAATCGCCCGAGCGGGCATGCCGCGACCACCTTCGTCAATCCGGTCAGCGGCACCCAGCTGGCGGTCAACACCATCTCCGGACACCGGGACTGGATGGCCACCGAATGCCCCGGCAACGCCTTCTACCCGAAGCTGCCCGCACTCCGGAAGAAGGTGGCAAGCCACCTGCGCTGACCAGCTCGTCAGGCGCGGTGGCGGCGGGTCTTCTCGATGACGTCGCGGCCGTCGGCGTTCTGCTGGCGGGGCGCGTAGCCGGCTTTGCGTAGGGCGGCCGTCGTGTCGGCTGTGGTGGCATGGCTGGCCAGCACGGTGGGGGCGAGCAGACGCAGGTTGAGCTTGTCCAGCCGTTTGTCGGCGCAGATCTGGGCCAGCAGCGCGGTGTCGTCGCTGACCAGGGTGCTGGCGGCGGGCGCGACCCGTACTGATCCGTGCTGGCGGGCGACATCGGCGAGCAGGTAGACCAGCGGCTGCGGCAGGCGGCCTTCGGCGATCTTCGTCAGGGCTCTGGTCAGACGCTGCTCGGTCCAGCCTGCGTCGTACGCGCCGCGTACCGTAGCCGGGCTGAAGCGCCAGGTCGTGGCTACGCCGCGGGACTCGACGACGGCGGTCGCACCGAGGAGTTCTGCTAGCTCTGGGCTCGGTGTTCCCGCCACGACCGCGGTCAGGTCGGCCTGCAGCCGGGCGGTACGAACGACCTCACCCAGGTCGCCGACTGCCTTGGCAATGTCCGTGTCGGCCAGCAGTGCCTGCCCGGCCGGGCTGATCGCGCCCGCACCGAGGATCCCCAGGGTTGCGGCCTCGTCCAGCAGGCCGCGTACGGTCGCGGTGCCGCCGAAGGTCAGCGGCTGCCGCCACCACATCCATTGCGTCGTCTGCTCGAGGTCCGTCGTGGCCCGGTCACCCAACGCCCGCAGCGCGGCCATCCGGGCTTGCGTAGACCAGCTCTGGCGGTGCTCCGGAACCCACGGGCCAGTCTGCGACGACGGCAGATAGTCCAGCTCGCGCCATGCCTTCAGCATCACCGCGAGCCGTTGGTTCAGGCCGAGCTTGAGCCAACGGTCGTACGCGGCCGTCGGGATCACGCGTTCGTCGAGGTCGGCCAGCCTGGCCTCATGGGCGACGGCCAGGAGCAGCCGCACGGTCGGAACCGTCACGCCCAGGGTCTTCGCCGTCCGGGTCAGCTCGCGCGCGCCCACGCCGCCGGCCTTGACCGTAGCCAGCGGCTCACGTCCAGCCCCGTCCAGCAGCGTCGACAACAGCCCGACCACGGCAATGCCCTGGGCCTGTGCGTCGCGGCGCACTGCCGAAGCATCCGGCGTGTGCCAGGCAACCGGTGGTTCCTGCGGCTGGAACGGAGCCCGGTAGCCCACTCCTCGCACCGCGAGCGCGACCTGCCCCGCCAGCTGATACTCCTCCCAGGTCACGCGGTAGACCAGCCCGTGCTCCTCGGCCCAGTCCAGCGGATGCACCTGCCGATAGCGGTTCTGATACCGACTCCGGTGTGCGATGCTGCTGCCGCCGTAGCGGCGGATCTGCCCACCGTCCCGGTCAGCCTCCTCCAACACCGTCCGCGTCGCGCCGGGCATCCGCTTGACCAGAGCGTGCACGTTGTCCGTGTCGAGGAAGAACTCCGCCACCGCCTCCAGCAGGTCCGCCTTGCGGCCCTTCGTCGGCAGCCCCAGGTTGCGTGCCACGACCTTCAGATCCTCGGCGTTCAACATGGTGGCGAGCTGACCAGCGGCCGGGCCGACACCCAGCGGACGGGCGAAGACCTCTCGCAGTACGCCGTTCACCGTGAGCCGGCCCCGTAGCCGCGCGACAAGCCCCGCATCGGCGGCACGCTGCAGGTACGGCGTCGCGTCGGCGCCGACCAACGCCGACACCTCCGCCTCGGTGACCAGGCCACCCAGCGCCAGAGCCGCCTCCAACACCTGAAGGGTCGGCAGGTCAAGGCCAGCAAGCTGATCATATGGACTCACGGCGGCGCTCCCAGGACACACGGCGACGCCCTGAATTCAACCGCACGGACCGTTTCCGCCTGACGCGACCCGCCAGCCGCCAGACTCCGCGCCCGGCGAACTGTCCAACTCCCGCAGGCACCCTGACCGAGCAGCAGGCCGCGGTGCAGCGTTGGGAACGCGAACTGCGCGCGGCGGGCGTTCACCCATGCCGCTCGAAGATCGAGGCGGCGCCATGGTGCGTCGGCGTACCGCAGTCGGACGAGCAGGCGACAGCCGAGCCGAGTGGCCGGTACTTCGAGCATCATGTCAAACTGCTGCTGCCCAGCACGGCGGTCGCCGATCTGGCGGCCGGCGAACGACTTCCGCTCCCACCGGAGATGCTGACCCTGCCCGGTGTCGACGAGCCGATGCTGGCCGCACCCGCCTCGCTGGCGCTGGCATGGAAGCTGCTTCACGGCCGAGACCGTGCTGTCCTGGAAAGTCGACTGGACCAACTTCACCGACGAGTACCCCGGTATCTCGGGTACCGCCGAGCAGTGGACCAGGCGACTGGCCCTGGCCCTCGAACAGGCCTGGACCTGACCACGCCAGAACAGGTCGACGAAACCGGCACCCGCTCCATCCGACTGTCGTGACAGTTGATAGCGCGCGATAGGCGGCAGCAGATCCGCGCGTCCTGTGGTCGTGTCAGATGAGCCGGTCGCGCAGCAGACTGTGTCTGAACTGGTAGACGCCGCCAGCCTGGCGCAGCACTCCTCGCCGATGGGCATCGGCAAGGAATGCCATGAGCGGCCAGGGCAGATCTTTCCGCATGCACCACCACAGCCGCGCGTATTGAAACGGCCCCCATGAGGCCGTCACGAACCCGACCGAGAGGCCGAAGGTGAGCCCGACGGTGAGCCCGAGCATGAGCCCGACGGTGAGCCCGAGCGTGAGCCCCACCAGGAGCCCCACGGCGATCCCGAACGCGATCCCGAAGGTGAGCCCGCACGCCAGCCCGTACGCGAGCCCGTTTGCCAGCGCTCGACGCCGGTCGTTGCGCAGGAGTGTGAGCGGATCAGAGGCGGTGATTTCGGCGTCGCCGCCGTTGAGAGACGTACTGGCTTCGTGGGCGAGCAGAACTATGAGTACTAGCACGAGCGCCGCCACGAATGCGCCCGAGAGCCCTACCACGAGCCAGCCCACCAGCCCCACCACGGGTATGGCCACGAGCCCGGATCCGTTCCGACGCAGGAACGACCGGCTCGACCATCGCCAGATTATCTGCCGTCGAGATGGAGTCATGTTCCCGAACGCAAGCCCGAATGTGAACCCGCCTTCGGCGAGGAACGCGATCCCGCTCGTGAGTCCAAGTATCAGCCCGAGCAGGAGCCCGAGCCGGTGCCCGAGCGCGACCCCGAGCGGGAGCCCGAATGCGAGCCCGATCGCCGATCCGAGTGTGAGCCCGAACGCGGGCCCGAACGCGAGCCGTATGGGACGGGGAAGGGTGTGGACGAGTTCCCACCAGGCTAGGTCGTGAGTGTTGCGGCGGTGCATGTGGTGGGCGAGGTTGCGGAGGTACCGGTCGGCGTCTGCACGGTGCCAGGTGTGGCCTGTGGGGTCTGGCTCGGGAGGATCGGGGTAGGCGGCAGGAATCAGCCGGTCGAGGAGATGGGTGCGGATGGTGACGGTGTCGGGCAGGTCGAGGAGTCTGCCGGGCTGATTGTCGGGCTGGTGGGGGTCGGTGTGGGTGAGGCGGGCGAGGTCGACCCACAGGGGTGCATTGAGGGCCGAGGCCAGCCGTCCGTCGGTGTCGCGGTCGAATGCTGCTTCCCAGTCGCCGGGGCGGTTGGTGGTCCGCTGCAGGTATGCACACGCCACGTCCGCGGCGATGGTGGTGAGTTCCAGTACCGCGGCGGCGGCCATCGTGGTGCCGGGCAGTCCGGTGAGGGTGTCGAGGTACTCGGTGGTGCGGCTGGTCAGCACGAGTGGTTGGTCGGGGTCGAATGTGTTGTTGATGGCTTGGACAGCGCGTGCTCGGCGCGGAGCGGGCATTTCGTCGAGGCCGTCGAGCAGCGGCAGTAGTTGACTGGTGGTGATGGGGCTGCGGTGGCCGTACTCGGTCGCAAGTTGGGCGGTGATCCACTGTTCGAGGGTCTGCTCGTCCGGGTTCCAGGTGGGCAGGCGCAACAACACCGGCACCCGGTCTTCCGGGGTGCGGGCCCGAAGGAGGCGCAGGGCCTCGCGCAACAACAGTGTGGTCTTGCCCGCGCCGGGTTCACCGAGCAGGATGACCCGGCCGCGCAGCCGCTCGTCCGTCAGGACCTGGTGCAGAGCGTCGGGGCTACGCAGATCGAGGCAATCGTCAAGGTTCAGCGGCGTGGGGTCGCCGTCACTGCGAATGTTGCTCCAGTGGTCGGCGATCGGCGGGCCGATCGTGGTCCAGGCGACGGGCAGGGGATGCGGATTGGCCAGCCGGCGACGGTGCAGCTCTGGACGCCACACCTGCTCCACTGCGGTGGCGAGTCCGTCCAACCCCGACGAATCCGCCTGCCCGCCACGAGTGCCGGCAGGGCCATCGGCGGACCGCACCGCCCGGACCGTCAAGGCCAGCCCGAGGAGGCCGGACATGCCTCCGATGATGCTGAAGACCTTGTCGAGCCCCTCCAGCACGTCATTGTCGTGCAAGGATCGGGCCAGCACGTAAAGCACCACACCCAGGATCAGAAGCCCCGCACCCCAGGCAATGCGCCGCCCTCGGCCCCCGACCCGATTGCCAGCCACCACCACACCCTACCTACCGTGATCGATGCGACACGCTGATGATCAGCCCCTATCGGCAGTCGCGGGTGGTGTCGGGGTGGTCGCCTCACCGCCTGGCGGCTGGCTGGACGAGGTCCGGGCCGCCGGACAGCTGGTCAGAGTTGGACGACGTGACCCACCCGTGGCGGCGTGCGGCCTGCGAGGACGTCCAGCCAGGCGTGCCGCAGCGCCTCGGGACCGTTGCCGACCTGCACGTCGAGCCGATCGTTGAGCACCGGGACGAAGCGCTGCCAGGCATCGGTGAACCGTGCGTCCAGGCCGTCGCGGCCCCAGTCCTGGCTGCGCTTGCGCATCTGCACCGGGGCGAAGAAGACCTCCCCGGCGGCGTCGGCGTTGGGGGTCTGTTGGGTGAGCCCGACGGCGATGTCCCGGATCAGCCGGTCGCCGAGATGGCTGCGCAGGGCGGCCCGGGTGGCGGGTGAACCGGACAGGTCCAGGTAGACGGTGGTCACCGGGTCGAGGGTGTCGATGTCGTCGTAGCTGAGCACGGTGTCGTAGCAGCCGAGTGACCGGGTGAAGGCGACATTGCCCGGCGAGGTCAGGCCGATCAGGCGCGGTCCGCGACCGTGCAGTTCGAAGGCGGCAGCGTACGCCGTCTTGCTCGACGCCGAGGACAGCACCAGCGACTGCGCGCCGTAGTGGTCGTTGTCGATGATCTGGTCGGCGAGCATGAAGGAGGTGAAGAACAGCGGCCGGAACAGGATCAGCAGGTCTTCCTGCTCGGCCCGGTAGGCGGGGTCCCCGGTGGTCGACCGGTACGCGTTGTACGGCGAGGGCAGGTCGACCCGGTGGCCGCTGGCGTCCCGGAACCCGGTGGCGTCCACCCGCTGCGGGCGTACCACCAGATGGCCGGCGGGCGGGAGGTAGCCGTAGACCCGTTGGCCCGGCTCGACCCCGGCCACGGTGGAGGCGGTCACCTCGGCGAAGCCCCACAACGGCGGCAGCCCCCACCGACGGTCCAGCCCTCGGGCCTCGGGTGGGAAGAACTCCCAGTAGCGCATCGCCTCGCCGAGCACCGCGTAGGTCACGTTGTTGGCGGTCAGCCCTACCCGGTCCACCCGCAGCAGCGCCTCCCCGTCGGCCAGCGCGGGCACGGAGTTGTCGACGAGAGTGGTGTCAGCGAGGTCGGCACGGGCCACGGCGAAGGTCCACGAGTCAGCCATGAGGTGACGCTAGGCAGACACCGGCCGTGAGACAAGTGCACTGGGAGTGCAAAATCCCACTCGATGGGGATCAGCTTCCGGCGTGCCGCAGGAGTGCTGCGTGGTCATCGTGGGCGCGGCGTCTTCGATGGACATGGCGGCCAGGGGGCGAGGCAACAATTATGGAGTTCTGCGCCGAGAATCGCTCGGCAGGCAACAGGAGGACACGTGGCGGTCGTGGTGAAGGACGTTCCCGAGGCCAAGCGGTACGAGGCGTCGCGTTCGTCCACACCGAGGTGTCGCCGGAGTACGAGGGCAGGGGAGTGGGGGCGGCACTGGCCCGCGCGGCCCTCGACGAGGCCCGCACCGCGAACCTGCGGGTCCTGGCCACCTGCCCGTTCATCGCGGGCTGGATCGCCCGACACCCGGAGTACCAGGACCTGCTGTACCAGTCCCGCAGCAGGGTCAGCGACTGAACACATCTCGGGTGCGTACGCGGCGGTGAACTCCGTAGAGTGTCGCGGCATCAGCGTGTAGCTCAGTTAGCAGAGCACCGGGCTCGCATCCCGGAGGGCGCGGGGGCGGGGCCCGCCACGCTGGCGTGAGCGACAACGACATCCGCGTCGGCGTGAGCTTTCCCCTGGGCCAGTTGGCGCGTGCCCTGACCACCGCCGGGACGCATGAGGATCCGGCCGCCCGGCAGCGGGCGGAGCAGCGGGTACGCCGCTGGCAGCAGGTCGTGGACGGGATGGCCGCAGGAACGCTGGACATCGGTTCGCGTACCCCGATGCGGGGCCTGCCGGTGTGGGTGACGCCGGAGGTGCTCCACGGCGGCTTCGCGACCGGAACGCCGGCCGCCGGCGGCGCGCTGCGCCCGGACGAGGCCGACCGGGCGCGGCGGTGGGGCCTGCCGGCCGCGCGCCGGGTCCTGTTCTGGTCCTGGCTGACCGATGCGGGCCTGGCGGAACTGGGCGAGCTGCTCGACAGCGGTCGCTACCGGGTGGAGTACGCGGAGGAGGCGGCGCTGCCGGTGGTGGCGTGGTTGCTGCGCGCTGGAGCAGCGGCAGCCACGCTCGCCGGCCGGCGACTCGCGGGCAGCCTGTACGCGCGGTACTACGACATCGACTACCCGGCCGTCGCCGCGATCGACCTGGCGAAGCAGTGCCTGGACGAGGTGCTGCGGCTGACGGCACGCATCCACCACAACCCCCGCCCGCTGAGCACCGTCAAGAACACCGCGTACGCCTGGCGGCACATGCTGTTCTTCCTGTCGCTGTCCACGGGCGAGGAGCAGGCGGCCTTCCTGGCCCACTCCGCGCAGCGACTGGCCGCCCAGCCCGACCACGTGCGGACCCGGCTGGCGCCGGCCGTGACCGGGCTCGGGCACATCGTCGGCGGCGGGACCTTCGATCCGGACGGCCGGGCCGGTACGGGCCGACGACTGCTCGGCTGGACCACAAGAGAGCACTGGATGCTCGGCCCGTCACCCCGGGGGCATGACTCACCGTCACCGCGTGATCGTGGTCCGTGGCCGTTGCCCCTGTTCGGTCGCATTTGCCTACGCCCGCCGACCGCCGCGCCAAGTTTCACCAGGTCAGCCCCTTGACCATCACCAGACCGCCCGCCTATGTTCAGTGATGTCTACAGACCAACGCGGACATCAGTGAACAAGCGATGGGAGCGGCGTGGCCACGGCTCAGGAACTCACCCCCGCGGCGATCAGGGCTCTCACCCGAGAGGTCTCGCCGGCTGAAGCCGAGGCCCTGCACGAGCAGATCTCGCAGCTGATGCGGCAGCGCATCGAGTCGGGTGAGTGGCCGGAGCACCTGAAGTTGCCGGCGGAGCCGGAGCTGGCGGGCGCGCTGAACGTCTCGCGGGGCACCGTCCGGCGGGCGATCCGGACCCTGATCGAGGCCGGCCTGCTCAAGCAGACCCGTGGCAAGGGCACCTTCGTACGCGGGCAGATGCTGGAGCAGGAGTTCGCCCAGGAGCTGATCTCCACGGCGCAGAGCCTGGACCGGGAGGGCGTGGAGTACCAGACCCAGGTGCTGTCCGCCCGGGTCATCCAGGCACCGAGCCACATCGCCGCCCACCTCGGTCTGCCCGCTGACGACCTCAGCGTGCTGGCCATCCGGCGTACCCGATCGGTCGCCGGTGAGGTGGTCTACCTGCTGGACAACTACCTGCCGACCGTCCTGTGCCCGGATCTGTCCCCGCAGGTCCTGCAAGACCGGTCGTTGTTCGGAGTGCTCGAACACGACTACGGCGTGACCGTCGACTCCGTGCGGCGTACCTTCTCCGCCATTCTCCCCGGCGACGAGGTCAGTGACGCGATGTCGCTGCGCCCGGGCGTCCCCGTCCTCTACCTCGAACAGATCTCCTACCAGTCCAACGGAGACGCCGTCGAGTACTCCGATGTCTGGGTACGCGGAGACCGCGTCCGGATCTCCTCCTGGATCAAACGGTAGGCATCCGCCCACCGCCCCCCATCTCGCACCACACCCCCCACCCCCACGCGCCCCGACGGTGGTCCTCCACCGCCGTCGATGCGTGCTGTCAACAGGAGACATCATGCGAAACGAGGCTTCATTCAGGTTGTCCCGCCGGGGTTTGCTGACCGGCGCCCTGGGCTTCACCGGCGCGCTGGCCCTCGGTGCCTGCGCCTCCCGCGAAGGCGACACAGGCACCCCTGGCGCCACGACAGGCGCCCAGACACTCGGCGCCTCCGGCATGGAATGGGACCGCTTCAAGGGCGAGACCCTCAACCTCCTGCTCTGCGAACACTGGTGGACCTCCGCGGTCAGCAAGCGGTTCTCCGAGTTCGAGGCCCTGACCGGGATGAAGATCAAGGCCAACACCCTGTCCGAGGACAGCTACTACCAGCAGGCCCTGGTGGCCCTCTCCTCCGGCGCCACCACGTACGACGCGCTGATGGTGGGCAACCTCCAGGCCGGGCAGTACATGAACGCCGGGTGGCTGGAGCCGCTGGACACCTACTTCGGCGGCGGTGGTCTGGTCAACGCCGACTGGTTCGACACCAACGACTTCTTCGCACCGGCCCGCAAGGCCAGCAGCCTCAACGGGGAGCTGATGGCCCTGCCGCTGTCCGCCGAGGCCGGGGTGGTCATCTACCGCAAGGACCTCGCGACCCAGGCCGGCATCAACGGGTTCCCCACCCAGGAGAGCCTGGTCGACGCGAGCGCCAAACTCTCCGCCGCCATGGAGCGCCCCTTCGCCGGCCGAGGCCGCCGTGGTCTGGACATCGTCTGGACCTGGACGAACTTCTTCCTCACCCAGGGCGGAGAGTTCTACAACGGCAACACCCCGACGGTCGACAGCCCCGAGGCGGTCGCGGCCACCGAGCTGTACGTGCAGCAGCTGCTCACCAAGTACGGCCCCAAGGGTGCCTCCAACATGAGCTGGCTGGAGGCCACCGGCACGGTCAACGAGGGCCGGGCGGCCCTCTACACCGACGCCAGCGGCCTGCTGTCGGTCGTGCTCGACAAGAACAGCAGCAAGCACACCGACCAGATCGCGGTGTCCCGGTGGCCCGGAAGCGCCGCCGCCAAGGCCGCCCCGAACTACTGGTACTGGATGGCCGGCATCCCCAAGGCCTCCCGCAAGAAGGAGCAGGCCGCCCTCTTCTACGCCTGGGCGATGAGCAAGGAGACCGCCACCTCGGTCAGCTCCGAGTCGGGCAGCCCCTCGGCCCGCGAGTCCGTGTGGTCGAACGAGGACTTCCTCTCCTTCTACCCCGGCGACATGTCGACCGAGATCGTCGCCAACCTCCAGGCCGTGCAGCCGGACCGGGTCCCGTACGCCCGGCCCACCTTCCCGAGCGAGGCCGACGCCCTCTCCCTAGAACTGATCAAGGTGCTGGTGGACGGCAAGGACCCGAAGCGCGCCATGGCCGACGCGGCTGCCGCGATGGCCCGAGCGGGCCGATGAGTCGCCGTCCCGCCGGCCCTACCCGCCGGCGTCGCCCACGCCGAACGAGGTTGTGATGTCCGCAGACCGAACAGCTGTGCTGTCGCGGCAGGCCGCCGGCTCCCCGCCGGCGGCACCGCCGGGCACCCCCGGTGGTACGCCGAGACCGGACGACAGGCGCAGCAGAAGACTGTTCCTCATCGGCATGCTCGCCCCGATGACCGTGCTGTTGCTGGCGTTCACGGTCTACCCCTTCGTGTCGGTGCTGGTCAACTCGCTGCGGCACAACAACCTGACCCGCCCCGACGAGCAGGGCTTCGCCGGGCTGACCAACTTCACCAACACCATCGAGGAACCGGGCCTGCTCCGGGCACTGCTGCTCACCGTCGGCATGGTCCTGGTCGCCGTGGTAGCCGAGTTCCTCCTGGGTACCCTCGCGGCCTCGCTGCTGTGGCGACCCCTGCGCGGCAGCCGCCTCTACCTGGCCCTGCTGGTGTTGCCGTTCGGCGCCACCCCGGTCGCGGCGTACCTGTCCTGGCGGCTGATGCTCAACCCGGACGGCGGGCAGATCAACGCCACCCTGGCAGCCGTCGGGCTACCCACACCGGGCTGGACCTCGGAACCCATGCTGGCCGTGCTCGCCCTCGTGGTGGTCGACATCTGGCAGTGGGCGCCGTTCATCACCCTGGTCATGCTCGCCGGCCTGAAATCCCTGCCGGACGAGACCTTCGAAGCCGCCGCCCTCGACGGCGCCAGCGCCCTGCAACGGCTGGTCCGCATCGCGCTGCCGATGCTCAAACCGCTGGTGGCCTTCGTCGTCACGATCCGGGCGATCGACGCGGTCCGCACCTTCGACTCCATCTGGATCATCACCGGGGGAGGGCCGGGAGCGGCGACGGAGACCCTTGTCGTACGCATCTACCGGACCGCCTTCAACGACCTGCACATCGGTGAGGCCTCCGCGCTGGGCCTGCTGCTGCTCGTCGTCCTGTTCATCGTCGGGAAACGGTTCGCCGCACCCGCGCTGCAACGGTTGGAGCACTAGTGCACGAGTCTCGAAAAGGCCGGGTGCTGCGGACCGCGGCGATCTGGGCCCTCATCTGCTGGTCGATCCTGCCGTTCGCCTTCATGCTCCGGGTCGGCTTCGCCGCCCCCAGCGACATCCACGGCGGTGCGCCGGACTGGCTGGCCCCGCTGTACGTGTTCAACTTCGCCGACCTGTTCGGCGACGCCGAGTTCATGGGGGCGATCGGGCGGTCGGTGCTCGTCGCGGTGGTGTCCTCCGCGATCGCCATCGCCGCCGCCACCCCGGCCGCCTACGCCTGCGCCCGCATGCAGTTCAAGGGCCGGTCCGACTTCGAGTTCTGGGTGCTGTCCACCCGGATGCTCCCGGCGGTCGTCGTGGTCATCCCGTACTTCGTGCTGTTCCGCGAACTCGGCGGCATCGACACCGTATGGGCGCTGACCGTCATGCACACCGTGGTCAACCTGGCGGTGACCTTCTTCCTGCTGCGCAGCTTCTTCGCGGACCTGCCGGCCGCGGTCTTCGAGGCCGCCGACCTGGACGGCTGCTCCGAGACCAGGAAGTTCCTGAGCGTGGCCTGGCCGATGGTCCGCAACGGGGTGGCCGCTGCGGCCGTACTGAACTTCATCTTCTCCTGGAACGAGTTCGTCTTCGCCCTGACCCTGGCCAGCGGCGAAGCGAAGACCGTCTCGGTGGCGATGCTGGGGTTCATGCAGTTCCAGTCGGTGGCGGTCGGCCCGATGATGGCCGCCGGAACCCTGGCCGTGCTCCCGGTCGCCGTCGTGCTGTTCCTAGCCCAGAAGCAGCTGGTCACCGGCATGAGCTTCGGGGCGGTGAAGGGATGACCGACCTGGTGTGCGTCGTGGACGCCGGCACCACCGGCATCCGCTGCGCCCTGGTCGACGATCAGGGCGAGGTGCACGCGCAGCGCAGCCACGAACTGGTCATCGACCACCCCCACCCGGGCCACGCCGAGCAGTCCCTGCCGGCGATGTGGGAGGTGACCGTACGGCTGCTCCGGGACCTCCAGGCCATCGCCGCACAGGCCGGGCATCGCATCGTCGCGCTCACCCTGGCCACCCAGCGGGCCTCCGTCGCCGGCCTAGACCGGGACCTGCGACCGGTCACCCCGCTGGTGCTCTGGATGGACCAGCGCGGCGCGAGCGAACTGGAGGCCATGGGCCGGTCGGTGGACGCGCAGACCTACAGCCGGATCTCCGGCATGCCGCTGAGCACCATGCCGGCCCTGGCCACCCTGGTCTGGCTGCGCCACCACACCCCGCAGGCGTACGCGGACTGCGCGTACTTCGTCGGGGTCCAGGAGTGGCTGCTGCACCGGCTGGCCGGCGGCCCACCGCAGGTCGACCGCAGCTGCGCGTCCTGGTTCGGACTGCTCGACCTGAGCGACGGACGCTGGAGCACGGACCTGCTGGCCGCCTTCGACCTCGACGAGGACCGGCTGCCCGCGCTGCGCGCCTCCACCGACGTCGCCGGTCGACTTCTCGACGAGGTGGCCGACACCACCGGCCTGCCCCGCCGGCTGCCCGTGTACGTCGGCGGCGGCGACCAGCAGTGCTCGGCGGCCGGCGGCGGTGGTGTGCGGGCCGGTGCCGCCACGGTCAACCTGGGCACCTCGGCGACGATGGTCTTCCCGGCCGCCGTCGGCGACGCCCCCGAGGTCGCGGGCTTCGTCCGCGCCGCGCACGTCGTCGAGGACCACGTGTCCGTCGAGGGCACCATCCCCGCCTGCGGATCGGTGCTCCGCTGGCTGCGAACCCTGCTGCGCTACGGCGACGACGAGGCGGCGTACGAACGCATGTCCGCCCACGCCGACGCGGTTCAACCCGGCGCCCGGGGCCTGCTGTTCGCACCGACCATGGCGGGGGTCGGTACCCCGCACTGGACGGCGGCGAGTGGCCGGATGAGCGGCCTGGACTTCGCCCACGGACCGGGCTTCGTCGTCCGGGCCGCCATGGAGGGCATCGCCCTCCAGGTCCGGGACGTGCTGCACCACCTGCCACCGGCCCTGGCCGGGTCGACCTTGACCGCGATCGGCGGCGGTGCCCGATCGGCCGTGTTCTGCCAGATCCTGGCCGACGTCACCGGCCGGGCCGTCGAGGTGCCGGCGGGTGATCCGCAGGCGGCCCCGCTGCGCGGCGCGGCCATGTCGGCCTGGGTGGGACTAGGCCGGTACGACAACCTCCCGCACGCCGCCGGCCCACTGCTAGCCGCTGGTCGACGCCACCGGCCCGACCCCACCACCGCCCCTGTCTACGACGCGCTGTACGGCCGGTACCTCGCCCTGTCGGGCCTGGCAGCGGCGTGACGAGCACAAGCAAGGAGAACACGAGAATGGAAGCCCACCCTGCCGACGAGCAGTCGATGCGGGCGTTGCTGCTGACCGGTGACCGCCAATCGGTCGTCCGCCAGGTGCCGCGCCCGGTGCCGGCCCACGACGAGGTGCTGGTCCGGGTGACCGTGTCCGCGGTGTGCGGCAGCGACCTGCCGCACTACCGCAAGTCGGCGCAGGAACTAGGCCACCGGCTGCACACCGTCCCCGGCCACGAGGCGGTGGGAGTGATCGCCCGGGCCGCCGCCAGCGGCGACGGACCGGCCGAAGGCACCCGGGTCATCGTCTACCAGCACTCGGGCTGCGGCGACTGCACCTTCTGCCGCAGCGGTGAGCCGATGTTCTGCGCCGACCGGCGCACCCTGGGCAACCACCGCAGCGGCGCGGACGCCGAATACCTCACCGCACCGGCCACCGGGGTCCTGCCCGTACCCGATGACGTCAGCGACGCCATGGCGGCCCTGATCGCCTGCAACTTCGGCACCGCGTACTCGGCCTTCCGCAAGTCCGGGGTAGCGGTGGGTGACCGGGTGGCCGTGTTCGGCCTCGGGCCGGTGGGCTGCTGCGTGGTGGCCCTGGCGGCGGCCGCCGGAGCAGAGGTGTTCGCCGTCGACCCGATCGAGGGGCGGCGGGACCTGGCCAAGACCCTCGGGGCCGCCACCCTCATCGACCCGATCGGGCAGGACCCGGTAGCCGTCGTCGCGGCCGTGACCGAGGGGCGCGGACCCGAGGTCGTCTTCGAATGCTCCGCCAACCCGGCCGCCCAGACCCAGGTGATGAAGTTGGCCCGGCCGCACGGCACGGTCGTGTTGCTCGGCGCCAACAACAGCATGGAGATCGACCCCGGGGTCGACGTGATCCGCAAGGAACTGCGGGTCATCGGCAGTTGGGTCTTCACCCAGCCCGAGTTCCCGGCGGTCCTGCGAGCCGCCCGCAGCCTTCCCGCCCTGCAGCACCTGATCACCGATCCCTTCCCCGCCCAGCGGGCCCCCGAAGCGCTGGCCGCGGCGGACGCCGGGCACATCGGCAAGGTGCTGATCGACTGGTCCTGACCCGGTCAGGCGTACCTGCCGCTCCGGTAATCCCTCTTCCACCCTCCCGGTTCGACCCCATCCGTGCGGTTGTCGGCGTACCCGCCCGCCGCAGGGTGCCGCATGTCCGCAGAAGGAGATCCCGCAATGACTTCCGCCCCCGCAAACCTGCCGGCCGACCTGACTCCCGCCACCCTGGCGCCGTACATCCAGCACACCCTGATCGAGGTGGGTACCACCCGGGACCGCATGATCGAGCACGCCGAGGAGGCCCTGAAGTACGGCTTCAACGCGGCGATGGTGCCCGGCTCCTGGGTGCCGGTGGTCGCCGAGGTGCTGCGCGGCAGCGCCGTCCAGGTCGCCTCCGCCCTCGACTTCCCGACCGTCGGGGTCACCACCAGCGCCGGCAAGGCCTTCGAGGCGGAGAGCCTGGTGCGCGCCGGTGCCCAGCAGATCGACATCGGCGTCCAGATCGGCTGGCTGAAGAGCGGCATGTACGACGAGTTCCGTGAGGACATCGCCGGTGTGGTCCGGGCCTCCGGGGTCCCGATCAAGGTGATGCTGGAACTGCCGCTGCTGACCGAGGCGGAGCGGGAGACCGCGATCGAACTGTCCATCGAGGCCGGTGCCGCGTACCTGAAGAACGCCAGCAGCGGCGCGATCGAGGTCGCCAACCCGACCAGCATCGGCTACCTGGTGGAACGTGCCGCCGGCCGGACCAGGGTCAAGGCGTCCGGCAGCATCAAGTCCTACCCGCAGGCCGTCGGGCTCCTGCGTGCCGGCGCCGAACTGCTCGGCACCAGCGCCGGAATCGCGATCGTGACCGACTCGGCCAACGAGGAGACGATCAGCTACTGACCGGATGACCACACCCAGGGCGTCGGTAGCCGGGCATCGTCGGATCCGCCGACGCCAACGGCGACCGACGTCCTGGGAATCTCCGTGGGATTCACACTCCCGGCGTTAGGCATAGGATCTGGCGTCGGGGCTGTGGTGATCGAGCCGAGGCACGGCCCCGATGACAGGGGAGGGAGGGATGTGTCTCGAACGCCTCGTCTCGGTCTGCTCCGCGAGCCCGACTTCCGCCGCTTCTTCGGTGCGACCGTGGCCGGGCAACTCTCCGACCGGTTCGTGTATCTGGCACTGCCGCTGGTGGCGATCGTCTGGCTCGACGCGGACGAGTTCGAGGTCGGGGTCCTGACCGCGATGACGACGGCAGGATCGCTGCTGATCGGGCTGCCGGCCGGGGCCTGGATCGACCGCTGGCGCAAGCGCCCGGTCATGGTCAACACGGATCTGGTGCGAGCGGCGCTGTTGCTGCTCGTACCGCTGGCCTGGTGGACGGACACCCTGACCATCTGGCTGCTGTTCGCGGTCGCGCTTGCCCACGGCCTGCTGACCGTGCTGTTCGAAGTCGGCTACACCAGCTACCTGCCGGCGCTGGTCGGCCGTGAGCATCTCGTCGAGGGCAACGCGAAGATCGCCGCAGCCCGTTCCGCCGTGAGCATCAGCGGCCCCGGTCTGGGCGGGCCGCTGGTCGCCGGGCTGGGCGCGCCGCTGACACTGGTCGCGAGTTCCGCCGGAATGCTGCTGTCCGCGCTGGGACTGCTGCGCATCCGTACGCCGGAGCCCCGGCCACCGGCTGCCGCCGACCGGCATCTGGTGCGTGAGGTCGCGGAAGGGCTGCGGTTCGTGCTCGGTCATCCGCTGCTGCGACCGACGCTGTTCACCGACGGCATCTTCAGCCTCTTCCTCGTCACCTACCAGACGATGCTGCTGGTGTTCCTGTCCCGGCATTTGGGTCTGGGGTCCTTCGGCATCGGGCTGGTGCTGTCCGTGATGGCCTGCGGCGGGTTCGCCGGGGCACTGCTGGCCCGCCGGGTGGTCGCCCGGATCGGCCCCGGCCCGGCCGTCTGGCTGGCCCCGCTGTGTACGGCGCCGGCCGCCGCCCTGTTGCCGGCGGCTCGGCCCGGCTGGCCGCTCTGGCTAGCCGTGGCCGGGCTGGCCCTGCTCTCCCTGGGTGGGGTGGTCCGACTGATCGCGCAGGTGGGTTTGCAGCAACACGTCACGCCGGACCGGCTGCTCGGCCGAATGAGCGCCACCGTCCGCTTCGTCCAGTGGGGCAGCATGCCGATCGCGGGTCTGCTCGGTGGCCTGCTAGGTGGTCTGCTCGGCGCGCCGGCAGTGCTCTGGATCGGGGCGGCCGGGATGACCGCCGCCTTCCTGCCCGCACTGCTGTCACCGCTGCGGGCGACGCGCGAGTTGCCGGTGACGGACGAAGGGCGCACTCCGGTTCCGGAGCGTGGCTGACGCTGCCGGGTACGTGGGGCGTACCCCTCCAGGTCAGCCGCTGACCGGCACGGCCTCGGCCTCGGCGTTGTACGGGGTCCAGGGGGGTTCGCGCAGGGCGGGGCAGTGTTCCGGGGTCGGATGGTTGGCGATGTGGATCATGTGGTCTAGGGCGTCGCGGGCGGCGGTCAGGGCGGCGATGGCGGCCGTGATGCGTTGGCGTTCGGTGGCCATCAGCTCGAAGACCTCGGGAGAACCCTGCCCGGTGTCGACGTAGGGCATCAGTTGCAGGATGGTCCGGCTGGGTAGGCCGGCGGTGAAGAACTGCTGGATCAGCCGGACCCGTTCCACCGCCGAGTCGGGGTAGACGCGCTGGCCACTGAGGGTGCGTTCCGAGGTCAGCAGGCCCTGCTCCTCGTAGTACCGCAGGGCTCGGGTGCTGACCCCCGCCTGTCGCGCCAGGTCGCCGATGCGCATCTGGGTCTCCTCTCGACTTGCCCTTGACGTCAACGTCAGCTCCTACCGTAGTCGACGCAGGGCCGGACCCGGCCCAGCGAAACCGGAGCAGACCCATGCAGGGAGCAATGATCCCGATGAACATCGCCGACCAGATCGCCCTAGTCACCGGCGCCAACCGGGGCATCGGCCGCCAGTTCGTACTCGAACTGCTGGCGCGTGGGGCGCGCAAGGTGTACGCCACCGCCCGTCACCCCGAGACCCTGGGCTTCGACGACCCCCGGGTGGTGCCGCTGCGACTCGACCTGCTCGACCACGACACCATCCGCGCGGCCGCGGCCACCGCGACCGATGTCACCCTCCTGGTCAACAACGCCGGCATCGCCACCGGCGCCCAGCTGGTCACCGGCGACCTGACCGAGGTACGCCGGGAAATGGACACCCACTTCTGGGGCACCCTTGAGATGATCCGGCAGTTCACCCCGGTGCTCGCCGCAGGCGGCGGAGGCGCGATCGTGAACGTGCTGTCCGCCCTGTCCTGGTTCGCCGCCCCGGGCACCGGCTCCTACTCGGCAGCCAAGGCCGCCGAGTGGAACATGACCAACGCGGTACGCCTGGAACTGGCCCCGCAGGGCACCCTGGTCCAGGGGGTCCTGCTCGGTGCCGCCGACACGACCATGTCGGCCGGTTACGACGGACCCAAGATCGAGGCCCGGGAGGTCCCCCGACTGTCCCTGGACGGCCTGGAAGCCGGTTCGATCGAGGTGATCGTCGACGACTGGACCGCGATGGTGAAGTCCTCCCTGTCGGGAGACCCCGCCCCCTTCTACACCCAGATCACCGAACTCCTCGGCGTCAACTGACCGCCGCTGCCGCCTCACCAGGAGGGCCCGGCGGTGTCGTGCGCCGGGCCCCCTGAGGTGGGTCAGGGACTCCAGACCACGTGCGGGTTCACCTGCCCGGTCCAGTTGAAGACGGCCATGTTGTCCCAGCCGTTGCCGGTGCCGTTGATGTCGGCCGGATCCCAGCCGTTGCCCCGGATCGCGTACCAGGTGGGCTCCCAGTAGAAGACCCCGACCCCACCGGCATTGCGTACGGTGTTCTGCACCCAACTGAACTGTTGCGCCTGCCCGGCCCAGGTGGCCGGGATGTTGTCACACAGCACCGTGCCGGGGATCGCGTTGCCCTGATGGTCGGCGTTGGCGCTGGTGAACTGGTACGCGGTCTCGGCGAGCACGACCGGCTTGCCGTAGCGGGACCGCAGGTCGGCGACCACGTTGTACAGGTTCGCCAGGGAGCCGTGCCACATGCAGTAGTAGGACAGGGCGGTGACATCCCAGGTCACCCCCTGGGCGCGGATGCCGTCGTAGAACCAGCGGGCATTCGCCATGCTGTCCGCGTTCGCGGTGTGGATCCACACCTGGGTACCGCTGTTGCAGTCCTTCGTGGCCCGGTACCCCTGCTTGAGCAGGCTCGCCAGCGGCGCGAAGTTGTTGTTGACCACCCGCCCGGCCGGCCACAACATGCCCACGTTGATCTCGTTGCCGATCTGCACCGCGTCCGGGGTGGTGCCCTGCGCCTTCAGGGCGGTACACACCTCGTGGGTGTAGCTGTAGACGTCGTTCTGCAACTGGCTCAGCGAGTGGTTGGCCCAGGCCGCAGGCGGATACTGCTTGCCCGGGTCGGCCCAGGTGTCCGAATAGTGGAAGTCGATCAGGAGTTTGAAGCCCTTGGCCTTGATCGTCCTGGCCTGCTGAAGCACCTTGGCCTTGTTGTTGTAGCCGCTGACCGGGTTGTTCCAGATCCGCAGCCGCAGGTAGTTGACCCCCTTGGCGGCGAGAATGTCGTACGGGTCGGCCTGCGCGCCGGAGGCGTCGTAGTACCGGGCGCCGAGATCCAGGCTGCGTTGCAGGGAGGAGACGTCCGCGCCGCGCATGGTGAGGGTGTTGGCCGCCTGCGCGGGGGCGGTCAGGGCCAGCGGGGCCGCGAGGACGACCACCGCCAGGACGGCCCGGAGGGACGGTTTCATGGCGCTCCTTCACATGGAGGATGCGATGCCCGCCCGGGGAGCGGGCACGTCCGGCGGTTCCGCCGGACGGTTCTGGGACCAGGTGAGGTGGTGATGGGGGCGTCACCACATGATGACGCATCAATCAATCGGGCTTGGTCGATGCTACGGGGCTTCGCTTCTCCGGACCTGGGGCAGGATGGTGCGGCTGCGTCCGGGGCGGGGGTACGCCTCGGCGGCGGCGGCCAGTCGGGCGGCGTGTTCGCGTTGCTTCTGCCAGTGGCCGTAGAGTGCGCCGCGTTGGGAGAGGCGGTCGACGTGGCGGATGGTGTCGGGGTCCACATCGCCGGGTGGGGCGTCCCGCCAGGGGGTGCCGGGCAGGGGCATGAAGGTGTGGGCGTGGATGCGGGCCCCGACCTCGGCCAGTTCACCGGCCAGCCGCAGCGAGTCGGCGACGTCCTGTTCGCTCTCGCCGGGCATCCCGAAGATCATGTCTACGTTGATCCGGAAGCCTTCCTCGATGCCGAGACGGGCGGCCCGCTTGACCTCCTCGACCCCGTGGCCGCGTTTCGCGGCGTCCAGGACCCGGTCGGAGCCGGACTGGGCGCCAACGATGATGTTGTTGTTGGCGCAGTACTTCTTGACCAGCCGCAGGGCGGCCCGGCTGACGTGCTCGGGTCGGATCTCGCTGGGGAAGGAGCCGAAGAAGACCCGCCCGTCGGGGCCGATGCCCTCCTTGCAGGTGGCCAGCAGTTCCTCGACGGCGTCCAGGCTCGGTTCCTCGTCCTGGCTGCCGTAGCTCAACGCCGTTGGCGTGATGAACCGGACGTCCCGCAGCCCACGGGCCCGCATCTGGTCGACGTGCCACCGTACGTTCGACACGCTGCGGTGCCGGAACTTGGCGGAAAACATGAACGGGGTCTGGCAGAAGCGGCAGGAGAAGACGCAGCCTCGGGTGATCTCCAGGGCGTTGAAGCGGTCCCAGCGCAGCGAGAAACCCCGGAAGTCGTCAAGGGGTCGTCGTTGTGGTCGTCCGGTGCGCACCACGGCGCCGCTGGGGTCGCGGTACACCAGCCCGGTGATGCCGGTCGGGTCGCCGACGGCGTCCACCAGGTGCAGCAGGGTGGTCTCACCCTCGCCGACGGCCGCCATGTCCCACCCGGCGTCCAGGGTCTGCACCGGCTCGGCGGTGGCGTGCACCCCACCGGCCAAATGGGTGACGTTCGGGGCGTCGGCCAGGGCCCGGATCTCGGCCAGTTCCTGCGCCAGGGCGTGGGCGTCGGGGGAGTAGAACGACCACAGCACCAGTACCCGGGTGGCGGTGGCGGCGGCGTCCCGGATGTGCGCGGCCGTGGTCGCCGGGGTGTCGCCGAACCGCACCTCGTACCGGGTCGAGGTCTGGTGGGTCTCCAACGCGCCGAGCAGGACGTGCAGGCCGTACGTCACCGCCTTGCGGTAGCGCAGCACCAGCACCAGTTCGGCAGCCTCCATGGCGGCGATTGTGTCAGGGGCCTCCGCCGGCGACGGGCACCGGGCCGGACGCGCGGCCCGGTGCCCGTCGGTGCAGGTCAGTAGCGCAGGTTGCGCAGGTAGCGGTAGCCGACCTCGGCGGTCTGCTGGGGCGTCACATCGGGGGTGTCGTTCTCCACGATGTACTCCTGCACCTGGTGGCCCCGGAAGATCCGGGCGAAGTCGATCATCCCGGTGCCCAGGTCGGCCATGTCCCCGTCGGCGGCGTGCCGGTCCTTGACGTGGTACTGGAGGACCTGCTGGGGTGCGCGACGGATCACCTCCAGGGTGAAGCCCTCCGGGTCGGCCGCCCCGGCGCCGGACTCGATGCCCCCGGTGACCGCCCAGTAGATGTCGATCTCCAGGTGCACCAGCTTCGGGTCGAGCTCCGCGGTCAGGATGTCCCAGGGGGTACGCCCACCACCGAGGTCGATGGTGAACTCGTGGGCGTGGTTGTGGTACCCGTACCGCAGGCCCGCCTTGCGCGCCGCCGTGGCCTCGGTGTTCATCTGCTCCGCCCAGCGCTTCCAGTCGTCGGCGCTTTCCGAGTAGAGGTACGGCACCACCAGGTACTTCTGGCCCAGGGTGACCGCGTCCTGGATCTTCTGCCGCAGCGCGGCGGGGTCGGCGCTGATCCCGTCGTGGCTGGAGCTGGCCTTGACCCCGATGCCGTCGAGGAACCGGCGTAGCTGACCGGCGCTGCGACCGAAGTAGCCCAGCGCCAGCTCCACCCGGGGGTAGCCGATGCGGGCCAGGTGTCGAAGGGTGGCGTCGTAGCCCGGTGCGCCGTTCAGCGCGTCACGCACCGTCCACAACTGGATGCTGATCAGACCCGGCGGCACCGGACGCCGCCCCGGGTGCCCCGGCCCGTGCCCGTGACCATGCCCGTGACCGGGTCCGTGACCATGCCCGTGTCCGGGGCCGGCGGTCGCGGCGGTCGCACCGGAGGCGGCCAGCCCCACACCGGCGGCGACCGCCAACGAACCACGCAACAGACCCCGCCGGTCCATGCCGGATCGCCGCAGCGCGGCATCGCCGTCGTACCCGTAACACATGTGGCACTCCCTTCGTGGTGCGTGGACCTGGCCGAGGTCGCTTCAGGGCCGGCCGGCACCTCGATCGGTGGTACGGCCTCGCACCCGGAATGACCAAGGTGGTGGTGGTCGGCCAGGGTGGAACTTTTCGGATCGACAATAGGCGATGTCAAGGATTCGGCGGGGGAGTGTGGCGGGCAGGCGGGGCCCGGGTCCGCACTAATTGACAGACACCTATCAATTCGGTGCTCCGGCGGCGATCCTGTCCCTACTGGTCTCGTCGCTCGAAGGGAGCACGCATGATCAAGGTTCGCGGGGGATGCCGGCGTCTCGCAGTCACGGTGGGAGCCGCGCTGATCCTCACGCTCGCGCCCATCGCCACCGGGCCGGCGTACGCCGACGCCCAGGTCGGGACGTACACCATCGGCAGGAACTTGACCCTCTACAGGTCGACCTGGGGCGCGCCGGTGGCGGTGCACCGCGACCCGGCCGCGCTGCCCGGATCCGCTGTTGCCCTGCTCGGGTCCGGATCCACCGTTCCTCGGGTGTTCGCGATCAACGCGAGCGGCGCTCTCGTCGTGTGGAGCACTTCGACCGGCGCGGGCGGGCAGACGAGCGTGGAAGGACCCGGCGGCCAGGCCCTGCCCGGGACGTCGGTCACCGCAGCCGGAACGGAGGTCTTCTTCGTCGGCCGCTACGGGGCGATCTACAACAAGTCATACCGAGGCGGTACGCGGGTCGGCCCCCGACAGATCACCGCGGTCGGTGTCGCCGCACCCGGTGCGGTTGTCGCCGCGATCCCGGGAAGCACCGTCGGGGTGGCCTTCGTCGGCATCGACGGGGCGGTGCGGGTGGTCCGGCAGAACAGTGCCGGCACCTGGATGACCTCCCTGGCCAGTCCACCGAACTTCGCCGTACCCGGTGGCGGGCTCGCCGTGGTCGGCAACGCGGCCGGGATGGTCACCGACACCGACGGGCGGATCTGGCAGGTCAGGCTTACCGGTGGTCCGGTACCCGACCCATGGCAACCGGTGGCGGTCGCCGGTGTCGGGGCCGCACCCCCCGGGGCCCACCTCGCCACGGGCCTGTTCTCCAACTCCCTGGCCGTCGTCATGTTCGCCGGTGAGGACGGCGCCATCCGGGCCACCTCCAATGTCAACGGAACCTGGCACGAACCGACCCCGGTCACCAACGCCGGAGTCGCCATACCCGGAAGACCGATCGCCCTCACCGTTCATGGTGATCACCTGCACGGCGACTGGTGCGGCAACAGCCTGGCCTGGCAGGTCCGCATCCCGAGGCCGGTTCCCTGGCCCGGCCCGCACCCCGAGCCGTGGAACGCCACCACCTACTCCTTCCAGGCCCCCAACATCCAACCCGGCGGCCACCTGGCCAGCCTGCTGCTTTGAGAGCGGCAAATTCGGCCGCCGCCCGATCGGACGGCGGCCGAAGCAGTTGCGGATGACCACCGGTGCGGCCCGTCAGCGCTGGGCGGCTCGCAGGTGGCGGATCAGGACCTCCACCGGGATGCCCAGCACCCCGGCCAGCAGGACCATCGGCTCCGGGTGGCCCCGCGCGTTCAGGTCCTCGTAGATCGCCAGCAGGCCGCGTAATCGGACTTCGGCGTCCTCGGGCCGGTGCGGTAGTTCGGCGAGGCGTTCCTCGACGAACCGGCGGGCCGTGATCTGGTCCCCGCCGACCCCGAGGAACTCCTTCGGTGGCTGCGGATCACGCTGCTTCGACACGGCGTACCCCGCTCAGCCATCGATGCGGTGGGCGTCGGTCCGGCCCGGGGCCCAGCCGGGGCCGGCCCAGCCACCCTCTCCGCCACGGACACCACGCTGACGAACGACGGGCAGATGCGATTCCATCGGTTGCTCCTTCCGATGCTGCGGGCAGGACGATGCGGTGCGGGACGGGGTGGGGTGGTCGGCTCGCCGGGGCCGGGGCCGGGGCCGGGGCCGGGGCCGGGGCCGGGGCCGGTGACGGCCCGGCAGGTCAGTCGAGGGCGACGGTGACGCCGCCGGAGAACGGCGAGTCGTGCAGCTCGAGCTTGGTGAGCTTGACCTTCTTGGGGATGTCGAAGACGACCACGCCGGTCACCTGGTTGCCGGGGTTGATGTCGTTGAGGAAGGTCTCGGCGTTCTCGTTGGCGTACAGGCCGGCGGCCCCGTCGGCGGAGTACTCCGTGCCGTCGGCCGAGTACGCCTTCTGGCTGCTGCCGTCGAACATCTGCGACTCCTTGCCGATGTTCTTGACCTTGAGGGTGACCAGGCAGAACTGACCCTGGGCGGTGGCGCCGAGCAGGTCGCTGCCGACCTTGCGTACGCCGCACTTGGCCGACTTGACGGTGAACTCGAACTTGCCGTCGCGCGCCGGGTCGCCGATCTTGGCCACCTTCTCGGCCTGCTTGTCGGCCTTCGCCTCGCCGTCGCCGCCGCTGGTGTCACCGGCTCCCTCGGTGGTGGCGGCACCGCAACCCAGCCCGACCAGGGCGGTGGCGAGCAGGGCGATCAGCGTGGTCTTGCGCATTGTTTTCCTCCTGGTTCCGGTGTGGCGACGTCAATGAGAGCATCATCTGTGAACCGTGTCAACAAGCATGATGGTTGACAGGCGTGACACACTACGGAGGTGCAGGTGAACCCGACCATCACGGCGGCCGAGATCGCCCGGCTAGCCGGGGTGGGACGAGCCGCCGTCAGCAACTGGCGCAAACGGCACCCCGACTTCCCCGCCCCGGTCGGCGGAACGGCGGCCAGCCCCGAGTTCGACCTCATCCAGGTCGAACAGTGGCTCCGCGACCAGGGCAAACTCGCCGACCAGTCCACCGCCGACCGGCTCTGGCGACGCCTGGCCCCGGCCGGCGAATCCCCGGCCGCCGCCCTGGCCGCCGTCGGTGCCGTCCTGCTGGCCCGACAACGCGGCCAACGCCCCCGCGCCCTCGCGCCGTACCTGAAACCACTGCTGCCCGACCTCGACGCCCTGGTCGACGAACACGGCCCCCAAGGCGCCTTCGACGAGCTGTGGCAGCGCTTCAGCGCACCCGGTCCCACCCGGACCTTCGCCACCCCGGACGATCTGGCCGACCTGATGGTCGCCCTGGCCGAGGTCGGCGGCGGCACCGTCCTGGACCCCACCACCGGCTCCGGGGCCCTGCTGCGCGCCGCCGTCCGGGCCGGCTGCACCACCGCCTACGGCCAGGAACTCGACGAGGACCTGGCCCGACTCGCCGGACTCTGGCTGGCCCTGCGCGAGGTGCCGGGGGAGGTGCAGATCGGTGACTCACTGCGCGCCGACGCCTTCGCCGGACACAACTTCGACGCCGTGCTCTGCCACCCACCCTTCGGCGCCACCAACTGGGGCGACGAGGAACTAGGCCACGACCCACGCTGGATCGTCGGCACCACCCCGCGTACCGAACCCGAACTGGCCTGGGCCCAACACGCCCTGGCCCACCTGCGCGCCGGCGGGCACGCCGTACTGCTGATGCCACCGACGGTGGCCAGCCGCCGCGCCGGGCGACGCATCCGCGCCGAACTGCTGCGCCGCGGCGCCCTGCGCGCCGTCATCGCCCTGCCCCCCGGAGTGGCCGCGCCGCACGGCGTACCGCTGCATCTGTGGGTGCTGCGACGCCCCGCGCCGGACGCGCCACCACCGGCGCGGACCCTGCTGGTCGACGCCGCCGACGGCGACCTGGCCACGAACGGCCCGAAGATCCTCGCCGCCTGGCGGGCCTTCCACACCGACCCCGAGGCCGAGGAACCCGGCTTCGCCCGCGCAGTACCGGTGATCGAACTGCTCGACGAGGAGGTCGACCTCACCCCCGCCCGCCGGCAACCCGCCGTCGAGGGCAAGACCGCAGAGCATCTGGTACGCACCAGAGACCGCCTAGCCGCTCTCGTCGGCGACCTGTCGGCGCTGATGCCGCAGGTCACCCCCGCACCGCCGGGGCCGGAGGGGGAGTTCCTGACCGTGGCGGAGCTGGCCCGCTCCGGGGCCCTGCACCTGATCGGCCCGATCCGCACCGCCTCGGCCGAGACGGGTGAACCGGCCGGGGAAGGGCTACCGGTGCTGACCGTGTCGGACGTGCTCGCCGGTGACCCCCCCTCCGGCCACGACGACGGCGGGCTGGGCCAACAGATCCGGCTGGCCGTCGGCGACGTCGTGGTGCCGATGGTGGCCCGGCAGCTCACCGCTCGGGTGGTGACCGCCGAAGGGGCACTGCTGGGCCGCAACCTGTACCTGCTGCGACCCAACCCGGCGGCCCTGGACCCGTGGTTCCTGGCCGGTCAACTGCGCACCACGACCAACGAGAGACAGGCGTCGAGCCTGTCCGGCACCCTGCGTTTCGACATCCGGCGGGCCCAGGTACGCCGACTGCCGCTGGAGGAGCAACGCGCCCAGGGGGAGGCCTTCCGGCGGCTGAACGCCTTCGAGTCGGCGATCCGACAGGCCGCGACCCTCGGCGCGGAACTGGTCCAGTTGACAGCCGACGGCCTGGCCCGAGGCACGATCCGGTCAGCGGACGAACCAGCCTGATTCCATCCCGGGAGATCCGCTGGAGCGACCGTTTGCGCACCTGGCGGTCTCCGACTGTGGTGCACTGTGGAGGAACGGCAACCGGCGACCACGGATTCTCGGGAGTGTGATGCTCGGTCGGAGCCCGGACGAGGCGCAGGAGTGGTTGCATTCGTGGACGGCACAGGTCTCCGCTCAGGCACAGGCAGCCGCCGAGTTGTCTGACCGGGTCGCGCGCCTCACTGCCACGGCTACCGGGGCAGACGGCGCGGTGCGCGTCACGGTAGCCGCCTCCGGCGCACTGACCGACCTGAGATTCGACGATCGGGTACGCCAGATGCGGGGTGCCGATCTCGCCGAGATCGTGATGACGGCCATCGCCCGAGCACAGGCCAGCGTCACCACGCAGGTGGCAGCGGCGGTCCACGACACCGTCGGCGCCGACTCGGAGACTGGCCGGGCCGTGGTCGATTCGTTCGCGCGGCGGTTCCCCGGGCCACCGGAGGAGCGGACGAACCGGCAGCGGGAGGCGGCCTATGACTGGTGACCGTGGAATGCGGATTCCGGGTACGGCAGTGCACCGATACGCCGCAGCAGTGGACGAGGCTGCGGGGCGGATGGAGACCGCACGCGGCGCGGCCGCTCAGGTGCACCTGGGCGCAGCGGCGTACGGGCAGATCGCGGCCTTCCTGCCCCGGCTGATCGACCCGCTGGGGGATCAGGTGGTCTCCGCCCTCGGCGAGACAGCGACGGCCCTGCGGGAGACGGCGACAAGTCTTCGGCGAGTCACCACCACCACGGCCGCTACCGATTACGGCAATGCGCGGCGGATCCGCGCCTCCGGTCACCTGGAGCTGCCACTGTGACCGAGGTGGCCGCCAATCCCCTGGTGGCACCCCGCATCGACTCGACCCGCTGGTATTCCGGGCTAGGGCTGGTCGAGGAGATCAACGGCACGGTGGCGGGCATCGAGTCAGGTAGTTGGATCGACACCACGATCGGCGGCGTGGCCACCTCCCTGGACGCGCTGGCGACCGTGCTCGATCCGCTCGGCTCAATGCTCAGCTGGGGTGTCGGCTGGCTGCTGGAGCATGTGAAGCCGCTGTCGGACGCGCTGGACTGGCTGGCCGGAGAACCCGACCAGATCACCGCCTACGCACAGACCTGGCGCAATGTCGCCGCACAGAGCGCGGGCGCGGCGGCCGATCTGCAAACCGCGATGTCCGCCCAACTGGTCGGTTGGGAGGGCGCGTCGGCGCGGGCCTACCAGGAACACGTGACCGGCCAGATACGGGCGATGGGCGGCCTTGCGCGGGCTGCCACCGGCATCGCGTCGTTGGTGGAAGGTGCCGGCCTCCTGGTGGCGCTGACACGCGAGATGGTCCGGGACCTGATCGCCGACTTCGTGTCCGTGCTGGCGGTCAGGTTGCCGCTGTGGCTGGCCGAGACCGGAGTGACGCTCGGCGCCGCTACTCCGCTGGTCGTCTCCCAGGTGGGCAGTCTGGTCGCCAAGTGGGCGGCACGCATCGGCAGGCTGGTCAGCGCCCTGATCAACAGCCTGCGCCACCTGGTGCCGCTGCTGGGGCGGCTGGAGGGTCTGATGGACGAACTGACTCGCCTGCTGCACCGCGCCGCCCGCACCGATCCCACCGCCGCCGACAGCCCTACAGCTGGCGGGACCGTCACGCCGTTCGGCAGTCCAGGGCTGGAGCCGATGGGGCGCCGGTCGGACTGGAGCGATCCGACTGTGCATCCGCAGCCACCGCCACCGTCGGAGGCACAACTGCTCGCGGGTGATCCGGTGTATCACAGGCCGACCAGCACCGCGATCGGCTACGACAGCGCCACGATGAACAACTTCGACATGGTCGGCCCGATCCCCGGCCACCACGATGTGGTGGTGCACGGCGAACGCAACGGCATGTTCCGCCCTGGCCTGCTGGGTGCCGACGGCGGTGACCATCCCTCCGGTTACACCCACCCACAGCAGATCGCCGATGCGATTCGCGCCAACCCGCACTACGACGGCGGGCCGGTCCGACTGGTGGCCTGCCACACCGGAACCGTGGACCCCCAGGCGGGCGTTCCACCGGCGGCGCAGCAGGTAGCCGACGCCCTGGGCGTACCGGTCACCGCGCCTACGGACGCTGTCGGCGTGGACCGGTATGGTCCGGTTGGGCAGACCCCGATGATCCGGGGCGATGGTGAGTGGAAGACCTTCTATCCGAAGAGTGGGCGGTAATGGAGAGCGGTCAGCTGCGCACGGCGGGCATGTTCGTCGAGTTCGGGCCGGTGCGCTCCCCCGAGCCGCAGCAGAGCATCTTCGATTGCGTCACCGACACGGAGCTGCCCGACCTGGCCCGGGTGGTTGGTTACCTGAACTCCGGGTACGTCCTCATCGATGTGATGGATGTCGCCGAAAACCCGTTCGACTCCGGCCAGCAGGTTCTCAACGGGGCAACGGTGCTCACCGACGGTGACTGGCTGTGGCGCAAGGACTTCGCCTACTACGTGCGCCGTCATCGTGTCGCGGTGCCAGAGCAGTTCCTGGCCCTCATTCGGGATCGTGACTACGTCGTGCCGCCTCGCGCGGTGCCGGAGCTGGCGGCGTGTTCACGGCAGGCGCGCGACCTGATGTTCTGGAACAGCTGACCTCCACAACGCGCTGCTGCCGTCCTACCAGGAGTAGGCGATTGTCAGAATCCGGACACCAAGTCCGACGATAGAACCTGCTCTGTGGATTGTCCCGCCTGCAATTGATCTGGTTACCTTGCCGGCTCACGGGTAGGGCGGTGTCGGGGTGATGTGGGAGTGAGAAGCGAGCGCAGGCTCATCAAGGCCGTACAACACGCGCTGGCGCGCGGGCCGATTTCGCAGGAGGCCCTGCTTGTGGCACTGGCCCAAGCGGGCGTACGGACCGACAGCAGCGCCATCTACATCGCCTGCGCCACTCACGGCCTCGCCGATCTTCAGGGCGACACCTGGATACCCCGTGACTGGGCTGCCCCGGCGGTCGAGACGGCGCTCGCACCGCCGGCGCAACGCCCGGCCGAGTCGGCGGCAACCCGCAAGGCCCTCGCGGAGGTGCGTCGGCTCGCCGCCTCGATCGGCATCTCCATGGAGGAACCGGTTCCGCCGATCGGACCAGTGCCGGACTCGTGGCCGCGAATCGCCGAGCAGGCCGCCCGAGCGCTACATGAGGAGCTTCGGGCCGTCACCGACAAGCGCACCCTTCAGGATGTGCCGCTCAACAGCGGCCTCGTGGTTGCCGACACGACGACCCGGAAGCTGATGCGCTTCGAGGCCGAAGGTGACCTTGGCGTGGCGGAGGGCGCGCAGGCGACGCTCGTGGTGGACGGGGTGCCGCTGGACGTCGAGGTGGTGTCGGTCTTCGGCAACGTCGTCACGCTGGCAATACCTCCGTCGGCGACGGTGCCGGCGGAGGCATTGCTGCGCTGCGACCTGTCGTGGCTGCTTTCCGCGCAGAGTAAGCGTCTGCGCGAGTTGGTCCAGGGCGGCCCGGGTTTCAACGCCGAGGCAGCGGTGGCCATCTTGGACTCCGGACATGAGCCCGCGCCGCAGGAGCTGCCGGACATAGCTGTTGATCGGCTCAATCAGGGCCAGCGGCACGCCATCCAACTTGGGCTCACCCCCGGTGTCACATGGCTCTGGGGCCCACCCGGAACCGGCAAGACCACCACCATCGGCACCCTCGTCGCGCAGCTCTGCGTACGTGGATCACGTGTTTTGCTCACCGCGCCCACCAATGCCGCAGTCGATGTCGCGGTCCGTGCCGTCCTGGAGGTGATACCTGAGCTTGCCGGGGGTGGCCTGGTGCGCCTCGGGCAGCCTTCGGACACTGCGCTCATCGGGCGCAGCGAGGGGCATGTGCTGATCGACGAGATCGCAGCGAAACGTGGTGAGGTCCTGGCCCGCAAGCGCGTTGACGAAGGCCGGCGGAACCGTGACCTGCGGGATCGGCTCAAGGATTTGGGGCGGCGCCACGCGAGCCTCACCGAGGAGGAGCAGGTACTGCGGCTGGCCTGGGAGCGGGATCTGGCCGACTCCACCGCTCTGCTCCGAGAGCTCGACGAATCTCTTCAACTGGTACGCCGACAGGTGTGCCGCGATGCGGAGGTGGTGGCTGCCACCTCTCATCAGGTTGTGCTGGGGACCCTGCGTGAACTCACCTTCGACGTGGTGATTCTCGATGAGGCGAGCATGACCACGACGGCGCTGGCGCTGTTGGTCGCCGGTGCGGGCAGTGGGCACACCATCGTCGCGGGTGACTTTCGGCAACTGCCGCCGGTCGTGGTTGCCGAGACTGCGCAAGCACGGCAGTGGCTGCGAAACAGCCCGTTCGAGAAGTCTGCCGTCGATGCCGCAGTGGGCAGGGGCGTAGCGCCGGGTCGGCTCACCGCGCTGACGAAGCAGCACCGTATGCGCCAGGACATCAACGCCGTCGTGAGCGCGGCGTTCTATCCGGAAAACCCGCTGATCTCCGCCGAGACGATCTCTGCCAGGCCGCGGAGCAGCAGCGCAGCGTGGGCCGATGGCGAACTCCTGTTGCTGGACACGTCCCGCATCGGTGCCCGTACTGCCCGCAAGCAGGGCATGTCGTCCCGGTACAACCTGATGCACGCACAACTTGTCGCCGGGCTCCTCGCGCAGGCGGGCAGTGAGTTGACCAGCCTGGGCATCATCTCGCCCTTCGCCGCACAGGCCCGACTGCTGGAGTCACTCCTTCCCGACTCGGAGCAGGAGGCATGGGCGGCGTCCACGGTGCACCGCTTTCAAGGTGGAGAGCGGGACATCGTCGTCTACGACACGGTCGACAGCGGTATCGGGGTGCGGCCCCTGCACCGGTGGTTCACCGAGGGCGAATCGGGCGGCGACGGCGCTCGATTGCTGAACGTGGCTGCCAGCCGCGCCCGCGACCACCTGATGGTCATCGCAGCGCTGGATCGGATGCACCGGCAGCGCACCAGCAGGGACGCGGTGTGGCGGTTCTTTGCGACGTTGCTGGAACGAGGTCGGGTCGTGCCGTGGGAGGAGGCTCTCGACAACGAGGTCACCCAGCGGGTGACAGGTGACGTCATCACCCTGATGCGCGATGACCTGGCCGAGGCCGGGTCCGTCGAGATGTGGCTTCCCCGGGCGCCGCTGGTGGGCCTACATCCGTTGATCGCGTCGCTGAAGCTGATCGCCGAACAGGACGTACAGACCGAGCCGGTGACCATCTGGGTCGAGCCGGATCCGGATGGCTACCTGTCGGCCGAGGCGCTGGAGGCCAAACGGAGAGGGTTGAACATCCGACCCTGCCTGCCGATTCTCGAATCCAGCGCCGTGATCGGCGATGTGGTCTGGACGGCTACCGGCTCACTGCTCGGTCCCGACCCGGGTGTGGTGCTGCGGACTCGCCATCCGGCGTTCACGGACGCGGTGCGGCGGGCACAACGCCGTCGCCCCGGCACCGCCCCCGGCAGCGGCCAGCTTGGCGACGAGTGTGGGCGGTGTGAGCGCACGTTGGTGCGGTTCGAGGTGGGACGGCGTGGCCTACCGACGGTTGGCTATGGATGCCCGACCTGCGACAGGGGAGCGGGGCGACAGGTCGCCGACCACAGCATTGCGCGGGAGCGACAACCGAGCCGGCGGCGTTGACCGTGCGTGCTTTCGCCCGAGGTGCGGCACCTGAGTCGGCAATCCGACAGCTGGCTCCATGGCTTCGCGATCCCGCTTCCTAGGCCCACATCCTGTGCCGACAGCTAGGCAGAGGTATGGAGATGTGTCGACTTCTCGGACGGGTGGCCCCACCTCGATGTGAGGAATACTCGCAGGTCCCGCGTGGTCTGCGGATGTGCGCGGTGCGGCGCTCCTTAGGGCATCTGTGGGCATTGGCGACCGTCATCGGCCAAGGCATGGGTCGAACTCTGTCAAGAGATCGACGTTCGGCTGGGCATTTTCGTTATCCGGACGAGTACCGCGCGCCATGCCGAACCATCCATACTCCACGGACGTTATCGCGAGCAGCCTTCAACTGCTGAAGGGTCGGAGTACGGCCTTCGGCAGGGGGCGTCGGCCTGACGGAGTGCTTGGTTCTGCAGAACTGAAACGCCCCACGCTCGCGATGCACGACGAGCTGGGAGCGTTGAGCATTGACTGGGGCGAACGACTGGGTGGCGGGCAGGTTCCGCATCCTGGCCGCGATCGGCAAGGGCAACATGGGCGAGGTCCATCGGGCCGAGGACATGTCGGCTGCGGAGGGATCCCCTGATCGGATCCTGGCGCTGAAGCTGATCCTGCGTAGCCGGTCCGGCGCGATGATCGACACGGCGAGCGACGGCAAGGCGCGGCAGCGCTTCGAGCGTGAGGTGCGCATCATGCGCAAGCTCGACCACCCCAACCTGCCCCGGATCATCGCCGGTGCGGCCCAGGCCGACGAGCTGCCCTTCATCGCGATGGAACTGCTCGACGGAGAGACCCTGCGGGACCTCGTCGCCGAGCACCCGCAGCTGCCGATCTCCTGGGTGGCCGGCATCGGTGCGCAGATCGCCGACGGGTTGGCGGCCGCACACGGGGTCGGCGTCGTGCACCGGGATCTCAAGCCGTCCAACGTCATGCTGCTGCGCGGCGGCGTGGTCAAGGTCCTCGACTTCGGCATGGGCCGGATCCTCGACGACGAGGCCACCGGCCGGGTGACCAGCACCGGAGTGACCGTCGGCACTGCCCGCTACATGGCGCCGGAGCAGTTCCAGGCCGCCGCCGTCACCCAGGCCGCCGACCTGTACGCGCTGGGCTGTGTGCTGTTCGAGCTGCTGACCGGAGTCCCGCCCTTCCTCAGCGAGTCCGCGTACGAGCTCAGTCAGAAGCACCGTGAGGAACCCGTACCCGCGATCGGCCTGATGCGCTCCGACGTGCCGGCCGGAATGGCCCGGCTGCTCACGCAACTGCTGGCCAAGGATCCCGCCGACCGCCCGGCCGACGCGGTGAGTGTGCGCGAGGCGTTGCGTCCGCACGCTAAGGGCGCGGACACCGTGCCGGGTTGGGATGAGTTCGATCCCGTGAGACCGCTGGCCGTGGAGGCGGTGGAGAGCACCCCTGCGGTGCCGCCGGCGGCCTCCACCGATGGGGTGCTGGCCACCGCCGGCCCGGCGGGGATGGATGTCTTCGGGGTGCACCGGCAGCTCATCAAGGACTACCGGGCGTTCACCGAGGGCGGCACCGTCATCCGCAACGACCGGATCGCGGCCTTCGTCGAGGACGACCTGAACAACAAGTCGCAGTGGCCCGACCCGTGGGTGTCGCTCAACCCGTTCTTCGCCTCCGGCGGCTCCATTCTGGAACTGGTCAGCCAGGGGGTCCTGCACGAGGAGTGCGCCCGGATCTTCCAGGCCCGTAAGACCGAGGGCGGTACGGAGTGTGACGGTCGCCCGCTGACGCTGCACCAGCACCAGCGGGAGGCCATCGAGAAGGCGCAGTCGGGTGCCTCGTACGTGTTGACCACCGGCACCGGTTCCGGCAAGTCGCTGTCGTACATCGTGCCGATCGTGGACCGGGTGCTGCGCTCACGTCAGCAGGAAGGGCCCAAACCCCAGAGGCGAGTACGGGCGATCATCGTCTATCCGATGAACGCGCTGGCCAACAGCCAGCTCAAGGAACTCGACAAGTATCTCCAGGACGGGTACGGGCCGGGGCGTGAGCCGGTCACCTACGCCCGGTACACCGGTCAGGAGAGCGACGAGCGGCGTCGGGAGATCCGGGAGAGCAAGCCGGACATCCTGCTCACCAACTACGTGATGCTGGAGTTGATGCTCACCCGCCCGGACGACCGGCGGTCGTTGATCAAGATGGCGGAGGGGTTGGAGTTCCTCGTCTTCGACGAGCTGCACACCTACCGGGGTCGGCAGGGCGCCGATGTCGCCCTGCTCATCCGCCGGGTACGCGAGGCGTGCCGCGCCGACCGGCTGCAGTGCGTGGGCACCTCCGCCACCATCTCCAGCGAGGGCAGCCTGGACGACCAGCGGGCCGCGGTGGCCCGGGTGGCCACCACCCTGTTCGGCACCGAGGTCACCCCGGACAACGTGATCGGGGAGACCCTGGTCCGCGCCACCGGCCCCGCGCCGGACGCCGTCTCCGCCGAGCGGCTGCGCGCACCCGGCGCACCCCGGGCGTACGGCGATCTGGTCAACGACCCGCTGGCCAGGTGGATCGAGACCCGGTTCGGCCTGGTCGAGGACGCCGGGCGACTGGTCCGGCAGCGTCCGGCGAAGATCGAGCAGGCCGCCGTGGAGTTGGCGCAGCACAGCGGCCTGACCGCCGCCGAATGCGGCAAGGCCATTCGGGACGTGCTCAAGGCCGGTTCGGAAGCACGGCATCCGGTCACCGAGCGGCCGTTGTTCGCGTTCCGACTGCATCAGTTCCTGGCCAAGGGCGACACCGTCTACGTGACCCTCGAGGACGAGCTGACCCGCCACCTGACCCGGGAGTACCAGCTCGTCCTGCCCGGCTCGGACCGCAAGATCCTGCTGCCGCTGGCCTTCTGCCGCGAGTGCGGCCAGGAATACCTGACGGTCTTCCGAGTCGAACGGGACGGGTACGCCTTCTACGAGCCGCGCCGGGACACCGCCGCCACCGGGGGTCGTACCGACGACGGGTACCTCTACATCGACTCCGACCGGCCCTGGCCGACCAGTGTGCAGCGGGCGATCGAGGAACGCCGGCTGCCCGAGTCGTGGCTGGAGGCCGACCCCAGCGGCCAGGAGACCGTCCGGGCCACCTACCGCGACCGGGTGCCGAAGGCCGTGACCGTGGACCCACAGGGCTTCGAGGGGCGCGGCGAACTGCGGGCCGCCTTCGTACCCTCGCCGTTCCTGTTCTGCCTGCACTGCGGGGTCAGCTACGAGCAGACCCGGGGTAAGGATTTCGCCAAGCTGGCCACCCTCGACCAGGAGGGACGCTCCTCGGCCACCTCGCTGGTCTCGGCCTCGATCGTGCGGTCGCTGCTCAGCGCGCCCGCCGAGGCACTGGACGCCAAGGCCCGCAAGCTGCTGACCTTCGTCGACAACCGGCAGGACGCCTCGCTGCAAGCCGGTCACTTCAACGACTTCGTGCAGATCACCCAACTGCGTGGCGCCCTCTACCAGGCGGTGCTCGCCGAGCCGGACGAGGGCCTGGTGCACGAGGACCTGGCCGCCACTGTGACCGAGGCCCTGGGGCTGCGACCGGGTGACTACGCCCGGGGCGAGGACCTGCCGCCGATGATGATGAAGCGGGCCGCCAAGGCGCTGCGAGATGTGGTCGCCTACCGCCTGTACCTCGATCTTGAGCGGGGTTGGCGGATCACCATGCCCAACCTGGAGCAGACCGGGTTGTTGGTGATCGACTATCCGGACGCCGAATGGCTCGCCACGTCGCAGGAACGCTGGGCCGGCACCGACCGCCGACTTCAGGACGCGGAGGCGGACCAGCGCGCCGAGATCGTCCGGGCGCTGCTCAACGAGATGCGCCGGGCCCTGGCCATCGATGTGCAGTACTTCCGGGGTGACTTCGACTCTCTCCAGCGGGCCAGCGAGGAGTTGCTGGTCGACCCGTGGGTGCTCGCGGCCAGCGACCTGCCGAAGGTCGGCACCGCCTATCCCCAGGGGTCGAAGCCGGGCCTGGACCGCTCGGGGCTGTTCCTGTCCGGGCGGGGCAAGTTCGGCAAGTATCTGCGCCGGGCGCACTTCGGCACCGGCCTGTCCTTCGACGACGCCCAGCAGATGATCGTGGATCTTCTCAAGGTGCTCAGCGACGGCGGTCAGGTCACCGAGGTTGCCGAGGCACCCCAGCGCCCCGGCCGCTACCGCCGCGCGGAGACGCCACTGTCCGGTTACCGGGTCTCCGCAGCCGCGCTGGTGTGGCGGGCCGGTCGGGGCGAGACGGGCAGCCACGACCCGCTGACCCGCACCTACGCCAGCGGCGACGGCCCCCGGGTGAACACCTTCTTCCGGGACCTCTACCGCAGCGCGGCCGGGGCCCTGGCCGGCCTGGCCGCCCGGGAACACACCGCCCAGGTCGACCCGGTGGAGCGGGAGAAGCGGGAGGAAGCCTTCCGTAAGGCCGAGCTGAAGCTGCTCTACTGCTCGCCGACCATGGAGTTGGGTGTCGACATCTCCGAACTCAACGCCGTCATGATGCGCAACGTCCCGCCCACCCCGGCCAACTACGCCCAGCGCAGCGGCCGGGCCGGCCGCTCCGGCCAACCGGCCCTGGTGACGACCTACTGCGCCACCGGCAACAGCCACGACCAGTACTACTTCCGCCGCTCGGACCGGATGGTCGCCGGTGCCGTCGCCGCACCCCGCCTCGACCTGGCCAACGAGGACCTGGTGCGCTCCCACGTGCAGGCGATCTGGCTGGCGGAGGCCGGCATCAAGCTGGGCCGCACCATTCCGGAGAGCATCGACATCAGCTACCCGGAGGACTCCCGGCTGCCGAATCCGGCCTTGCCGCTGCACGACCACCTGGCCGCCGCGTTGCGCGACGCCGCCTCTCAGGAGCGGGCCGCCCGCGCCGCCCGCCGCGTCTTCGCCGGGCTGCTGCCCGAGTACGCGCAGTCGAGCTGGTGGGACGAGCGGTGGATCGAGGACACCGTACGCACCACCCCGGAGCGGTTCGACCGGGCCTTTGACCGGTGGCGCGGCCTGTTCAAGGCGGCCCTGGTCGACCAGGCCGAACAGAACCGGCGGGTGTTGGACCACACCCTCTCCGAGCGGGATCGCCGTATCGCGGTGGGTCGCCGCAAGGAGGCCGAGACGCAGCTGACCCTGCTCAAGAACGAGAGTGTGGACAGCAAGTCGGTGCTGTCGGACTTCAACCCGTACCGCTATCTGGCCAGTGAGGGTTTCCTGCCCGGCTACTCCTTCCCCCGGCTGCCGCTGGCCGCGTACGTGCCAACCACCGGGCGACGCTCCGGGGAGGGGGACTACCTGCAACGGCCGCGGTTCCTGGCCATCCGGGAGTTCGGGCCGGGCGCGCTGATTTACCACGAGGGGGCGCGCTACCAGGTGACCCGGATCCAGCTGCCGCCGGACGCGGCCGGGGATGTGGTCACCGGGGAGGCCCGTCGGTGCGGGCAGTGCGGTTACCACCACGACGTGCAGGGCAACGCCGACCGCTGCCAGATGTGCGGGGTGGCGCTGGGGGAGAAGACCGTCGGCCTGCTGCACCTGCACACCGTCTTCACCAAGCGCCGGGAGCGGATCTCCTCCGACGAGGAGGAGCGTCGCCGCGCCGGGTACCGGCTGGTCACCTCGTACCGCTTCCACGACCATGGGGCCCGGCCGGGCCGCCGCGACGCTCTCGTCGCCGACCAGGTCGGCGGGTTGGCGACCCTGTCGTACGGGGATTCGGCGACGGTCCGGATCACCAATGTGGGCCGGGTGCGGGCCAAGCCCGACGAGCCGGACGGTTTCTGGCTGGACCCGGCCGACGGGCGCTGGATGAACGAACGCGACGCCGCGGAGGCCTCCGGTGACTCCCGGGAGATGCCGGTGGTGGACGCCGATGGCAACGAGCAGCGCCGCAAGAAGCGCGTCATCCCGTACGTGGAGGACCGGCGCAACATCCTGGTGCTCAAGCTCGACGAACCGCTGGACCCGCCGGTGGCCCTGTCCCTGATGTACGCCCTGGAACGCGGCATCGAGGCCGCCTTCGAGCTGGAGGATTCGGAGCTGACCACCGAACTCCTCCCGCCCGACGAAGGCCCCCGCGAGCGGATTCTCTTCACCGAGGCCGCCGAAGGCGGCGCCGGGGTGCTGCGGCTGATGCAGTCCGACCAGCAGGCCCTGGCCCGGGCCGCCGCCGAAGCCCTGGCCATCTGCCACTTCGCCCCCGACGGCACCGACCTGGGCGGCCCGGACGAAAAGCGGCCCTGCGCACTGGGCTGCTACGAATGCCTGCTCACCTACGGCAACCAGCTCAACCACCGGTTCATCGACCGGCACAGCGTGCGGGATCTGCTGCTGCGCTTCGCCGCCGCCACGGCCACCTCGACCGGGCAGGGGGAGTCCCGCACGGAGCAGCTCCAGCGGCTGGCCGACAACTCCGACACCGCCCTGGAGAGCAAGTTCGTCACCTGGCTGAAGGAGCGCGGGCTGCGGCTGCCCGATGAGGCGCAGACCCTCATCCCCGAGGCGTTGGCCCGTCCCGACTTCGTCTACCGGCTGCCCGGGGTCAACGTGGCCGTCTTCATCGACGGCCCGGTGCACGAACACGAGTTCGTCGCCCAACGGGACCGGGACGCCGAGGAGCGGCTCTACGACAGCGCCTGGGAGGTGGTCCGTTTCCCGCACGACGCCGACTGGGCCGCCATCGTCGACGAACACAAGCGCTACTTCGGCGCCTGACCTGCGCCAACCCCTGAAACCCGGCCATCCCTCGACTTCCGGAAGACGCCATGCCTCCCTCGTACACCCCTGGTTCTCTGGTTTCCGCGCGCGGCCGTGAGTGGGTGGTGCTGCCCGAGAGCGCCCCCGACATGCTGGTCCTGCGCCCGCTCGGCGGGGCCGACGACGATGTCGCGGCCGTCTTCCCCGACATCGAGGCGGTCACCGACGCCCAGTTCGCCCCGCCGTCACCGACCGATCTGGGTGACGCCCAGGCGGCGGGCCTGCTGCGCTCGGCGCTGCGGATCGGGTTCCGCTCCGGCGCGGGACCCTTCCGCTCGCTGGCCGGCATCGCGGTCGAACCCCGCGCCTACCAGTTGGTGCCGCTGCTGATGGCGTTGCGGCAGAAGACCGTCCGGATGTTGATCTCCGACGATGTGGGGATCGGGAAGACCGTCGAGGCGGGCCTGATCGCCACTGAGCTGCTGGCGCAGGGCAGCGCCACCCGGCTGGCGGTGCTCTGCTCGCCGGCCCTGGCCGAGCAGTGGCAGGCCGAGCTGCGGACCAAGTTCGGCCTGGACGCCGAGCTGGTGCTGGCCTCCACGGTGTCCCGGCTGGAACGCGGCCTGGACCTGGGGCAGTCGCTGTTCGACCGGCACCCGCACGTCATCGTCTCCACCGACTTCATCAAGTCCACCCGGCACCGCGACGACTTCGTCCGACACTGCCCGGACCTGGTCATCGTCGATGAGGCGCACACCTGTGTGGCCGCCGACGAGGGCAGCAACACCCAGAACCAGCTCCGCTACGAGCTGCTGCACCGGGTAGCCGCCGACCCCGAGCGGCATCTGCTGCTGGTGACCGCTACCCCGCACAGCGGCAAGGAGAGCGCCTTCCGTAACCTGCTCGGCCTGGTCCGGCCGGAACTGGCCACGGTCGACCTGGGCTCGGAGGCGGGCCGCCGCCTGCTCGCCCAGCATTTCGTGCACCGCAAGCGCGCCGACGTGCGGCAGTACCTCACCCGCAGCGACGGTCTGGCCGACGACAGCCTCGCCGAGAAGACCAGCTTCCCCACCGACCGGGAGTTCAAGGACGAGACCTACAAGCTGTCGGCGGGCTACCGGGCGCTGCTGGACGACGCTATCGCGTACGCCAGTGAGCGGGTGACCGCCGCGGACAGCCGGGGCCGACGGGAGGCCCGGATCGCCTGGTGGTCGGCGATCGCCCTGCTGCGTTCCCTGGTCTCCTCACCCCGCGCCGCCGCGCAGACGCTGCGGACCCGCTCGGCCACCGCGACCGCCGACACCGCCGAGGAAGCCGACCGGCTCGGTGCCCCGCTGACCAGCGACTCCGTCGACAGCGACGCGCTGGAAGGGCTGGACGTGGCCCCCGGCGCGGAGACCGGCGGGGTGGAGGTCGACGCCGGCCGACGCCTCGCCGAGTTGGCCGACCGTGCCGCCGAGCTGGAAGGCCCGACCGGCGACACCAAGCTCGCCGCCCTGACCAGACACCTCAAGGCCCTGCTCAAGGAGGGCTACCACCCGATCGTGTTCTGCCGCTACATCCCCACCGCCGAATACGTAGCCGAACACCTGGCCGACGCGCTGGGCAAGAAGACCGTGGTCCGGGCGGTGACCGGCACCCTGTCGCCGCAGCAGCGCCTCCAACGCATCGAGGACCTGGCCCGCGAGGCCGGTGACGACCCGGCCGCCCGCCGGGTGCTGGTCGCCACGGACTGCCTCTCCGAGGGTGTGAACCTGCAATACCACTTCGACGCCGTCGTCCACTACGACCTGGCCTGGAACCCCACGAGGCACGACCAGCGGGAGGGCCGCGTCGACCGGTACGGCCAGCAACGCGACAAGGTACGCGTGATCACCCTGTGGGGCAGCGACAACGGCATCGACGGCAAGGTCCTCGACGTGCTGATCCGCAAGCACCGGCAGATCCGCAAGGACCTCGGCATCTCCGTCTCCGTCCCCGATGCCGCCTCGCAGGGGGTCACCGACGCGATCGTGGAATGGCTGCTGCTGCGCGGTCGGGAGGAGGGGCAGGGCAGCCTCTTCGACGCCGAGGAGTACCGCGCCATCGACAAGAAGGCCGCCACCCTGGAAAGCGAGTGGCAGTCCGCCGCCGAGAAGGAGAAGGCGTCCCGGTCCCGCTTCGCCCAGCAGACCATCCGCCCCGACGAGGTGGCCCGCGAGGTCGCCGCGATCCGCGACACCCTCGGTCGGGCCGCCGAGATCCGAGACTTCGTACGCCTGTCGCTGCGCGCCCTCGACGGGGTGCTGCGGGACGCGCCGGACACCTCCGGTGACTTCACCGCCGACGTCAGCGGCACCCCCGCCGGCCTACGCGACACCCTCGCCCCGGTGCTCGGCGGCGACGCCGTCGAGACGGGCAAACCGGTGCTGTTCCGGAGCACCGCCGCCGTGGCACGCGGCGAGGCGGCCCTGGTCCGCACCGACCCGGCGGTGGTGGCCCTGGCCGGGTACGTCCTCAACGCCGCCCTGGACACCCAGGTCACCGGCGCCCGCCCGGCCCGCCGCTGCGGCGTCATCCGCACCCGCGCGGTGACCACCCGCACCACCCTGCTGCTGGTCCGCTACCGCTTCCACCTCACCCTGCCGTCGCGCTCCGGCACCCGGCAGCTCGTCGCCGAGGACGCCCGACTGCTGGCCTTCTCCGGGGCACCCGCCAACGCCACCTGGCTGCCGACCGCCGAGGCACTGCGGCTCCTCGACGCAGGCGCCGACGAGAACACCGACCGGGACTTCGCCGAACGCACCATGGGCCGCATCCTCGACGGCCTGCCCGAGGTCACCGACCACCTGACCGGGTACGGCGAGGAGCTGGCCGCCGAACTGCTCGCCTCGCACCGCCGGGTGCGCAGCGTCGCCGGTGAGATCGTCCGCGGCCTGACCGTCACCGCGCAGGACCGCCCCGACGTCCTCGGCGCCTACGTCTACCTGCCCGCGTCCACCCCCGCCGCCGGAGGCAACGCCTGATGTCCGCCACCGCCCGCAACCAGGTCTTCTCCGCCGTGCACACCATCGGCGGCCTGATCCCCGCCGACATGCTGGTCCGCATCTCCGAGGGCCGCGACGTCAGCGGCGCCAAACCCGCCGACTACAAGGTGGTCGGCTCCCGGTCGGTACGCGACGACGCCGAACGCCACTGGGACTACCTCAAGTCGGTGTGGAAGGAACTGCGCAACCGACTGCCCGTCGCGCCTCAGGCCGACGCTCCGGCCGACCCGACCGGCCTGGCCGTCGCCGAGTGGCTGCTGCCGCTCTTCGGCGAAGGACTCGGCTTCGGCCCGCTGACCGCGCTCGGTGACACCGGCATCAGCTCCGACGACGGCAACAAGAGCTTCCCGATCAGCCACCGCTGGAACCACGTCCCGATCCACCTGGTGCCGTGGAACGCCACCCTCGACAAGCGCCCCGCCGGTGCGGGCAGCGTGCCGCCGCAGTCGCTGGTGCAGGAACTGCTGAACCGCTCCGAGGCCCACCTGCGGGGCGTGCTCACCAACGGCCGCCAACTGCGCCTGCTGCGCGACTCCAGCGCCCTGGCCACCGCCGCCTATGTCGAATTCGACCTGGAAGCCATCTTCGACGGCGAACTGTTCAGCGAGTTCGTCCTGCTCTACCGCCTCCTGCACGTCTCCCGCTTCGAGGTGGCGGAAGGCGCCGCTCCCTCGACCTGCTGGCTGGAGAAGTGGCGTACGGAAGCGATCGAGTCTGGCGTTCGTGCCGTCAAGGAACTGCGCAAGAATGTTCAAGCAGCCATTCATGCCCTCGGCACTGGATTCCTCCGTCACCCCGCGAACGTCGTGCTGCGAGAAGCCTTCGACCGCGATGCGTTTCATAACGCCCTGCTGCGCCTGGTCTACCGGCTGTTGTTCCTCTTCGTCGCCGAGGACCGCGACGCCCTGCACTACCCCGACGCCGACGAGCAGGCCCGCGAACGCTACGCGAAGTACTTCTCGTCGGCCCGGCTACGCGCCCAGGCGCGCCGCCGCCGAGGCACCACCCACAGCGACCTCTACCAGGCCCTGCGCCTCGTCCTCGACGCGCTCGGCGACGAGAACGGCCGCCCCGAACTGGGCCTGCCCGGCCTCGGCGGCCTCTTCGACCACGCCGAGGCCGATGACCCGCTGCGCGGCCTGTCGCTGTCGAACGATCACCTGCTGACCGCCGTCCGACACCTGTCGCTGGTACGCGACACCAGCACCCGCCGCTGGCGGTCGGTCGACTACCGCAACCTGGACGCCGAAGAACTCGGCTCGATCTACGAATCGCTTCTGGAACTCGTCCCGAAGCACAGCGCCGTCGACCGCACCTTCGAGCTGGTCGAGCTGGCCGGCAACACCCGCAAGACCACCGGCTCCTACTACACCCCGTCCTCGCTGATCGACTGCCTGCTCGACTCGGCCCTCGACCCGGTCATCGACGACGCGGTCAAGCGCGCCGAGCAGGCCGCCACCGCCGCCGGCCAACCCGACCCGAGCGACCACATCGTCAACGAACTGCTGTCGCTTACCGTCTGCGACCCGGCCTGCGGCTCCGGCCACTTCCTGGTCGCCGCCGCCCGCCGCATCGCCAAACGGGTAGCCGCCGTCCGCGAACGCAACCCCGAACCCACCACCGACGCCGTACGCACCGCCCTACACGAGGTCGTCGCCCGCTGCATCTACGGCGTAGACATCAACCCGATGGCCGTCGAACTCGCCAAGGTCTCCCTCTGGCTGGAAGCCCTGGAACCCGGCAAGCCCCTCAGCTTCCTCGACGCCCACATCAAATGTGGCAACGCCCTGATCGGCGCAACCCCCGCCCTGCTCACGAAGGGCATCCCCGACGCAGCGTTCAAGCCCATCGAGGGCGACGACAAGAAGTACGCCAAGTCCCTGGAGAAGCAGAACGCCAAGGAACGGCAGGGGCAGGGCACGCTCTTCGATGTGAACCGAGGCGCGAAGGTCGCCAACATCGTCTTCGCCCAGGATCTGCGTCGCATCACCACGGCCTCCGCCGACCGCCTCGGCGATGTCCGTAGGCAGGCGTCCGCCTACCAGACCTGGCAAACCTCAGATGAATATTCCCACGCGCTGCTAGTCGCCGATGCTTGGTGTGCGGCATTCGTGTGGCAGAAGCACGCAAGCGCGCCGTTGGCTGTGACCAATAAGGTATTCCGTTCTTTAAGTGGAACCGATGCGGCGGCAGTGCCAGAGGGAACCCTTGATGAGATTCAGCGTCTCGCTGACGAGTACAATTTCTTTCACTGGTACCTGGAGTTTCCCGAAGTGTTCGTCGTACCAGAAGGCGGCGATCAAGTTGACCCTAGAATGGGCTGGGCTGGAGGTTTTGCGTGCGTACTAGGCAACCCTCCTTGGGAGCGGATCAAGCTTCAGGAGCAGGAGTTCTTTTCCCAGAGGGATGAAGGTATCGCAGGGGCAGCCAACGCTGCTGCCCGAAAAAGGCTTATTCTGAAGCTTCGTGATAGCAATCCAGACCTTCATGATCGCTTCATGCATGCGAAGCGCCGCGCGGAGGGGGAAAGCCACTTTCTGCGATCTTCACAACGCTATCCATTGACCGGGAGGGGTGATGTAAACACCTACTCTGTCTTCTCTGAGATGGGTCGATGTGCGATATTGCCAACGGGCATGAATGGTTTCATTCTTCCAACTCAGATAGGGACGTCGTCTACGACTTCGAAGTACTTCTCCGATATCGTCAATTGCGGCTCATTGGTAAGTTTTCTAAGCTTTGAGAATGAGTCATTCCTGCTAAGTCGTGAGGTGCATCATGACACTGACTTCAGCCTTCTGACAATTTCGGGGAGTCGGCTAAGGGTCGCTGACGCTGAGTTCTGTTTCTATGTCCGTCGAATGGACGACCTGGCGTCGGCGAAAATGAATTTGCGCCCCTCGGACCTTTTGAAGGTGAATCCGAATACGGGAACTTGTCCAATGTTTCGCTCGCCTAGGGATGCGGCTATCACCCTGAGTATTTATGGCCGATTTCCGGTTCTGTCTTCAGAGGGAACCTCAGAGCGGAATCCCTGGAGTGTGCGATTCATGACGATGTTCCATATGGCTGGCGACTCCCAGCTCTTCAATGAAAGAGATGCTCTTTGCCGTGATGGTTGGGAGCTGATCGATAACATCTTCCATCGCGACGGTGCCCGCATGTTGCCGTTGTATGAAGCTAAGATGCTGCACCATTACGACCATCGCTATTCGACCTATGAAGGAGCGACGCCGGAGCAGTTGAACATGGGAACCCTGCCGCGGCCAAGGCTTGACCAGCGTGACGACCTATCATTCGTTACCACTCCCCGGTACTGGGTGCATGAGGCGGAAGTGGATAGGAAGTTGCAGGGCAAGTCGTGGGCTAATGAATGGCTACTGGGATGGCGCGATATAACAAATAGCGCCAACGAGCGCACGATGATTGTCTACCCTATGCCGAAGTCGGCCGTGGGTCACACTTCACCGCTTCTGCTCAGCGGCATTCCGCACGGGCAGCCGCTCTTGCTTGCCCTATTCTCCTCTTTCCTTATGGATTATGTTGTGAGACAGAAAATCGGTGGCACCCATGTTACTTTCACTCTTATGTCACAATTGCCTATTATCGAACCGAAGGAGTTGCTGATTCAAGGTCCGGCAATCTACAGGCGGGTGCTTGAACTCGCTTTTACGAACTTTGAGATGGCACCCTTTGCGCGAGCACTAGATGACACAGGTGCGCCCTTCCGCTGGGACGAGGCGAGGCGGTCAACCATTCGGGCGGAGCTGGATGCCCTATTCTTTCTTCTCTATGGTGTCCCCCGCGATGATGTTGCTTATATAATGGACACCTTTCCGATCATCAAACGCAAGGATGAGGCGAAATACGGCACGTACCAGACTAAGAACCTAATCCTCGCTGAGTACGACCGGATGACCGCTGCTGGCGTCAGCCTGGCCACTCCTCTCGTCGATGGTAAGAACTACACCTCCACTCTGAACCCGCCTCCCGGTCATGGCCCCCGCCACGCGATAGCCTCAGCCACCGGTCAGTGACTCAATAGACACTCGAGTAAATCGAGCGAAAGGGACTGTCAAACGCTGGGGCAGTCCCCGCTCGATCGCATGCAAGCGGCCCTGCTGTGGCTGGTGTCCTCAAAGGCGCACCTGGAATGACTCGGGGCAACGTTCCGGAGCCGAATGGCCCATCGGGCGACGATCAGGGCCGGCGTGAGAGGCAGTGGAGATGCAGGAATTGGAAGACGTGATTAGGCAGTGCGTCGAACGGGTAGCGCGGTTCCGGCGGCAGCACCAGCGCATCGGCGAGCAGAACACCAAAGCTGGCCTCATCGAGCCGGTAATTGGTGCACTGGGCTGGGATCTGTATGACCCCGACGAGGTGCACCGGGAGTACCGACGGCGGGGCGTCGACAACCCGGTGGACTACGCGCTGCTGCTCCTGCGTACTCCGCGCTTGTTCATCGAAGCGAAGGGGCTTGGCGAGAACCTTGACGATCCGCGCTGGGCCAACCAGACCATCGGCTACGCGACGATGGCCGGTGTGGAATGGGTCGCCCTGACCGATGGCGCGGAGTGGCGGGTCTACAACGCCCACGCGCCGGTGCCGATCGAACACAAGCTCTTCCGCGCGGTCCGAATCGAGGACGATGTTGAGGCGGCCCTTGAGCTGTTGAGCCTGCTTAGCAAGCAGAACATGGGCGACAACCGGATTGAGGAGTTGTGGAAGGGCTTTTTCGTTGACCGACAGGTTCACACCGAACTGACGGACCTGTTCGCCGGGTCGGACCCTGCATCCGAGCTGGTCGACTTGCTTGACAGTCGGATGCCTAGGCTGACCCGCGAGGAGATTCGGCAGAGCCTCTTCCGTGCCCGCGCCACCTTCGACTTCCCGATGTCAGCCGTGCCACCTCAGCGGCCAGCGCCGTCGTCGCAGGTGCGCCAGCCTTCGGTTCAACAGGCCGCACCTCCGCCAGCCCTAGCGACTAAAACGAACCAGTCATCAGGAACGAGGAGCTCGCGACAGGCGTCAGGCCGAGTAACACCGGATGAGCGAAAACTGAAGCTGGCTGACCTGCTTGCTGCTGGCCGACTGCGGCCGGGAACTACGCTCATCGCTCGCTACCTCGGACAGCAGCACACCGCTGAGTTGTTGGCGGATGGCCGCGTGCGCTACCGAGGGGAGGACTACGACTCGCCCTCGGGAGCGGGGAGGGCAGTAAAGATCATGCTTCATGGCCGGGACATAACCGAAAACCGAATTGCCACCGATGGGCTCGACTTCTGGCACGCACAGGATGCGGTGAAGGGCGATGTAGTCACGCTCAAGGAGATTCGCCGCCGGGTAGCGTTGGGAGATGCATGAATGTCTGATAACTGGCTGCCGCTGCACAAAATTGTGGCTGTGCTCGATGAGGAGCGGGCTATCAAAAACCTCAGACGCTACTTTGCGAATCACCCAAAGCCCTTAATGGGTAGTCAGTTCGAGGCGTTGGGTGGTGGCGGCGCTGGCCTCTGCCGTGATGTTGTGACCGCAGAGGACCTGATCGCTGTCCAGTTGTTGGAGGTGCGCGTTCCGCCTTCGGTCGCCCTCAACCTCCTGCAAGGCGATCTGGGCCAGCGAATTAGCGACGAGCTACGCGTTATCCCGACCTCAGTTGACTTGGCCGATGAGGGGGCGCGGAAGTACATCCAGGATGGTGGGCCGGCGGACCGCGCCTGGCACCTGCTGACGGGTCAGCCAGGCGTCAACCGGACCATCGCAGGCAAGGTGCTTGCCCGGAAGCGTCCGAGACTCATCCCTATCTACGACAGCGTGTTGGCCTGTGCGTTGCATGGGCGCCGTGGCTTTTGGCTTTGGCTGCACGACCAGCTCCGAGCCGACAATTGCCGCCTGGCCCGCAGGTTGCGCAACCTGCGGGCCAGGGCCAATGTGCCAGCCCACGTATCAGACATCCGAATCTTCGATGTCGTCTTCTGGATGCGTCACCAGGGCAAGCATTGTCGTAGAAACTGCCCAGGGCTGTCGATCGACGGATCTGAGGGCTGACCCGGCCGGATCGGCCGAGCGTATGCGGCTGGGTAGTTGGGCGCTTGCCGTGTTCAGTCGGCCGATCGGGTCATGGTGACGAAGGCGGCCCAGGCGGCGGGGGAGAAGGTCAGCGCAGGTCCGGTCGGGTTTTTGGAGTCGCGTACGGCGACGCGGCCGGGAAGGTTGGCGGCTACCTCAACGCAGTCGCCGCCGTTGTCGCCGCTGCGGGTGCTCTTGCGCCAGATGGCACCGGTCAGGTCAGTCATGCCGGATCTCCCCGATGAGCTTTTTGATCATGTCCTTTGATTCTGCCTCGCCGAGGGCGAGCCCATCCAGTCCCCGCCAGACCCGTTCGTAGGCAGCCATTTCATCGGGCTTGTCGAGGTAAAGCGCACCGGTCAACGACTCGCTGTAGACGATCGAGGGCTCAGGTGCGGCCCGTCCCCCCTTGGTGGGTGGGAAGTCGAGGATGACAAAGGAACCGGCGACCGCGCCGGGCTGCGGTCCGGCTGCCAGTGGCAGCACCCGGACCGACACGTTCGGCAGGTCGGAGAGCTTGAGCAGTTGGTTGAGCTGATCGCCCATGACCGCTGGGCCGCCTACCCCACGCCGGAGCACCGCCTCGGACAACACCGCGTCAAGCCGGGGAGCCGCTGGCAGCCGGCGAACCAGTAGGGCTTGCCGCTGAAGTCGAACTTGGACGGCTCGCTCGCGCTCCTCGTCGTTCAGTCGCCCGCCGAGGCGGTAGAGGGCGTGTGCGTACTCCTTGGTTTGCAAGATGCCGGGGATCAGCGATTCGTCGTAGCGGCGCAGGTTTGCGGCGGCGGATTCCAGGCCGACGTACAGCTCGAACCAGCTTGGTACGGCGTCGCCGTAGGCGTGCCACCAGCCCTTGGACTTGGTTTCGGCGGCCAGGCCGCGCATGGCCTCGGTCATCTCGGGCGACACGCCGTACAGCTCGCACATCGCCTTGACGTCGAGCACCCGGACGGAGCCCATGCCGCATTCGAGGCGCCAGATCTTCTGGCGGCTGTATTCCAGGGCCTCGGCGGCGGCGTCGAGCGTCACCCCGGCCTCGTTGCGGAACTGGCGTAGCAGCCGACCGAGCTGTCGGCGGGGCACTGTCGATCCGATGTCCTCGGCCATTGGCACACTCCCTGGTTCCAACACGCAACGCTGTGTGACCTGTCGTTGTTACACCTAGCCGTTACAGGAAAGAAAGTCAATGCATATCCGCGAAATTTGGCGCTGGAACGTTGCAACTCCACTGCGGAGTGTTCCAGGATGCTCACAGCGCGGCGGCTGGCCGATTCCCCCCGGACGGCCGCCGCGTTCCGATCGAATCTCTGCGTCCAGCATGGAAGGGCAGCGACATGACGATCTGCCGCTCCGCGTGCTTGTTGCTACTTACTCGCCGTCGCCGGTGGCTTGTAGGTTCCCAGCGCCTGGGTCCTGGCCATGGTCATGGGCGTGAGGAGCGAGTCGAGGAGCTGTGCGTCCTGGGCTGGCAGGGTCAGCAACGCCCGGCGCAGGTAGATGCTCCACGTCTGCGGCTTGGGAAAGGCGGCCAACTGCTCCACCAGCGGCTGCAACTCCAACCCGCCCGGGTACGGCACCAGGCCGTCGATCCGCAGGTCGCAGCCGGAGACGAAGGTGCGGCTCGCGATCTCGACCGGCTCGTCCAGCTTCCGGACGGAGGAGCGGGCCACTGCCGTACCGATGATCCGGCCACGGTCGCGGGTGGGGTTTCGCCACGCACCTCGGGTGGCGTAGAGGAACAGGCGGTCGTCGGCGGCGAGCGCCGCCACCTCCGCACGCGGTGTCGCCGGAAACGCCATGCGCTCTTCGTGCAGTACCCACGAGATGGCGTCACGATCGCCCAGGATCACCAGATATGCACGGGACACCGCGACAGCTTACGTCGATCTAGGCGACCCGATGAACTGCCCTGTCGGCTACGCCTCGGTGTCTTGCAGGTCCCGCCGGTGGGTTCTGATCCACCGTTCCACGTCCTCGGCCCGCCAGATACGGCCGACGGAGAGGACCGCCACGGGATCAGGGAAAGTCTTCGAGTTCGTGATCTGGTATGCGCGCGTGCGGGACACACCGAGCATGTCCTGAATTTCCTGGCTCGCCACCAGTCGCAGCTCTCCCACCCCGCCACGGTAAGAGCAGGCGAACTGAACACATGTTCCCTGAGCAGATGCTCTCTTCATGCGCTTAGGAAGCGTGTAGGCTGTGCATCTGTTCACTTCGTGGGGATGGCTGAAGCGATCAACAGGGGAGGCGTGGTGGAACATGGGTAGGCGGTGGAAGTGGTTCTTGCGGGCGGGGCCGGTGGCGTTGGACCTGACCGGGCAGGCTGTGCCGGACGGGGATGTGCCGGGGCGGTTCCGGCGAATACCGGTGGAGCATGTCGTACCAGAGCTGCGGGTGACCTCGCGCTGCGACGGCGCGGAGGTCTACGAGCGGCCCGAGGAGCGTCCGGCGGTGGCGCGGAACCAGCGGGTAGGCCACCCCGAGGCCGGGCGGCGGAACCGGGGGAGTTTCCCGACGCCGAAGTGCGCGGGGCCTGCGTCGACCGAACCCGATCGGGTGGAGTCGGGCGACGAGATCACTTCGGGTCAGCTTGCGCGGGCGAACCGGGTGGTGAATCAGCACTGGCGGCGACCCGGCGAGGATCCGCGTACCCGCAAATGCGCGGACTGTCGCGCGGACGGCACGTGTCCCCGGGCGGCCTGGGCCGAGGCTACCGTCACCCGCATTCTGCAGACGTACCTGCCGTGAACGCCTTCGACCTGTCGCCCGCGCAGATCCGCAACCGGCTGATCCTGCGGGCGCGCCAAGCGGCGCTGGCCAACCGGACCGGCCCGCCGTGCGCCGAGGAATGCCCGGTCGGGGTGGCGGCGGTCCGCGTACCGGTGGTGCCGCAGGTCTGCGTCGCGCCCGGCGACGTGGTCCGGCTGCACAGCTCCGACTACCGGTACCCCACGGGTCCGATGCGGCTGCGGATCGTCCGGGTCCGGCTGGACATCAGCCAGTGGTACGAGGGGCAGTGGGTGTGGCTCGAAGGCGTCGAGATCACGCCGGATGGCCAGGACGGCGCGTGGCGGCCGGTGCTGGCCCGGGTCTGCGCGCTGCCTCGCCGCTTTCCGGAACCGTAAGCGCCTCCACCTGGGCAGTGGCAGTCGTGTTCGGCTGTGCGCTGATCGGGGCGGAGATCTTCGTACCTGCTCCCTGGATGTGCGGGTCCGCGTACCAGGAAGTGCCCGGACTGTCGGGGTGACGGCACCTGTCCGCGGGCGACCTGGGCCGATTCGATCATTGCGCGGTGTCTGCGGGCGTACCGGCGAGGAACGTCTTTGACCTGTCGCCCGCAGATCCGTAACCGGCTGACGTAGCGGGTGCGGCAGGCCGCGCGGGCCGCCAGCCTGCCATCCGCGTCGGCGACGTGGTCCGGCTCGCCGAATCCGATTATCGTTACGGGGTTGGTCCGTTGCGGTTGCCGGTGGTCCGGGTCCGGTTGGACATCAGCCAGTGGTACGACAGGCAGTGGGTGTGGCTCGAAGGCATCGAGATCGGCCCAGACGGCCAGGATGGTAGGACGTCCCCTCGAACGAGTCACGCCGGACGATGCGAAGAGTCGGCGCCGAACCGCAGGAGCGATGTCGGGAAGCCGACGCGAGTTCGATCCGCTGGGATCGACACTTTCAACCGGTTTGGGGACTGATGCTCGCTGTTCGTGTGTTGCCCGGCGTACCAAGATTTGTTTGGCTTGTCGGACTCAACGGGCAGGACCATAAAGGACGGAGGCGGGGATGGTCGCGGCTGCGGAGACCACGCTGCAGGGTCTGCTGGAAGGCACCAGGCAGTACCTGGTGCCGCTCTATCAACGGACATATTCGTGGACCGAGCTTCAGCTGAAGCGGATCTGGGACGACGTCTGCCAACTCGCCAGGGACCGGGCCGACCACCCGGCCGCCACCCACTTCATCGGCTCGCTGGTGCTCGCGCCCAGCCCGGCCACAGGCGCGGTCGGCGTCGCCGAGTACCTGGTCGTGGATGGTCAGCAGCGGCTCACCACGCTGACCATCCTGCTCTGCGCCATCCGTGACCACCGGGCCGAGCACGAGAGCCCGAAACACCGGCTCCGGCTCGACCAGCAGTATCTGACCAACCCGTTCGAGGAGCAGCGCTGGTTGAAGCTGGTCCCCACCCAGGCCGACCGGGACGCGTACGTGGCCTGCGTGAGGTCGACGCCGTCTAACGGCCCGGACAACGCGGTGGGCCGGGCGTACCGGTTCTTTGCCAACGCCTTGAAGACCCTCGGTGACGGCGAGGAGCCGATCACCGTCGAGCAGGTCGAGAGTGCGGTGATCACCGGACTGGCGTTGGTCGCGATCACCGCCAAGCCCGGTGACAACGTCTACCGGATCTTCGAGTCGCTGAACAACACCGGGCTGGCGCTCACCCAGGCCGACCTGCTGCGCAACTACATCTTCATGCGGCTGCCCAACCGGGGGCAGGCCGTCTACGACTCACTCTGGCGGCCACTGCAGCAGCGGCTCACCCCGACCGAGCTGGTCCTGCTCTTCTGGCTCGACCTGGTCCACCGCGACCCGAAGGCCAAGCAGACCGACACGTACGCGATCCAGCAGGCCCGCCTCGACAAGCTGCGCACCGAAGCGGACGTCGAAGCGGAGGTGAAGCGGTTCAGCCGGCTCGGTGCGCTCCTGCGGGTGATCCTGCACCCGGCTGAGGAACAGGACTCGGGCGTACGGCAGCGGCTGGGGCGTCTCAGCGCGTGGGGCACCACCACCGTCTACCCGGTGCTGCTGCACCTGCTCGACCGTCGGGACCGGGGCACGGCGACCTCCGAGCAGATCGCCTCCGCGATGTTGTACCTGGAGAGCTTCTTTGTCCGGCGGCTGCTGATCGGCCGCAGCACTATGAACATCAATCGCATTCTGCTCGCCGTGGTCACCGAGATGGACCGGGAACTGCCGGTCGACGAGGCAGTGCGCAGGTACCTTTCGACGGGCCGCAAACACTGGGCTACCGACGCGAGCCTGCGAGCCATGGTGCGGACCATGCCGTTCTACCTCAACGGTCGGGCCAGCCAGCGCAGCCTGGTGCTGCGCTGGCTGGAGGAGTCCTACGGCAGCAAGGAACCGGTGGCGCTGGAGAAGCTGACCATCGAACACGTGCTGCCGCAGACCCTCAGCGACGAGTGGGCGCAGATGCTCGCCGCTGACCTCGACACCGACGAGACCACCGACGAGGCGCACGAGGCGCTCGTGCACACCCTGGGGAACCTGACCCTCACCGGCTACAACACGGAGCTGAGTAACAAGCCGTTCGCCGCCAAGCGGATCGCTCTGGCCAAGAGCGGTGTTCAGCTGAGCCGGGACGTCGCCGATCGGCAGCGGTGGGGCCGCTCGGAAATCCTGACACGGGCCGACGCCCTCGCCGAACGGATCATTGCCATCTGGCCGGGTCCCTTCGGCGAGACTGGCAACCAGTCCGACGTGCCCTGGGATGTGCTGGCGAAGGCACTCGCCGAGCTACCGGCCGGCTCGTGGACCACCTACGGCGATCTGGCGGCCCTGATTGGTACGGCGCCGCAACCGGTGGGGAACCGGCTGGCAAACCATCCGACCCTCAACGCCCATCGGGTGCTCCAGGCCGGCGGGATCGTCGCGGGTAACTTCCGGTGGCTCGAACCCGGCCGTAACGACGACCCTCGTGACGTGTTGCGCCTCGAGGGCGTGACGTTCGACCAGCACGGCCGCGCCGACCCGGCCCAGCGCATCACAGTCGAGGAGTTGGCGCAGCTCGCCGGGGTGACGCCACCCGATCTGCCCGAGCCGCGAGCCCGCTCTCACGGCGACGTCGACTACGCCTCGCGGTTCATCGAGCAGCTCACCGCGTCCCAGGGGGCGGCGGTCGCCACGGCCACCGCCGTCGTGCTCGACGCGTGGACCACGATGGGCGGCACCCTTTCCTACGGGATCGGCAACGAGACCTCCTGCTTCCTCATGGCCCGAAGCAAGGATCACGAGTACGGCAACATCTGGCCGGTGACGTTCTACCCCAATGGGAAGTGCGAGGTCGTTTTTCAGCACCTCAGTATCCGTACGCCGTTCGACGACCTGGCCCTGCGGGAGGAACTGCGGCAGCGGTTGAACCAGTTGCCGGATGTCCAGATCGCCGCTGCCAGGCTTGCCCTGCGGCCGGGCTTCCCGATGACGGTCCTCGCCGACGCCGAGGCCCGGTACGCACTGCTCGACCACCTGCGCTGGTTCTACGACCAGGCGCAGATCAGCACCTCCGACGATGCAGCCCTGGTTTAGCCGATCCGCCTTTCTCGATCAACTGCCCCGGAGGTCTCGTTCGTGCCGCAGCTCGCCTTCGCCAGCAGTTTCTGGCAGAGCTACGACGTGCTGGAAAAGCCGGTAAAGGCCGGCGTACGCAAGGCGATGGAGAAGTTTCAGCAGCTCACCGTCGCCGGGTTGCACGCCGACAAGGGGCTGCACCTGGAGTCGGTGAACAATGCCCGCGACCCACGGATGCGGACCATCCGGATCACCGACTTCTGGCGCGGGGTGGTGCTCGCGCCCGACGACGGTAGCGACACCTTCCTGCTGATCAAGGTGGTGCCGCACGACGACGCGTACACCTGGGCCGCGAAGCGGCTCTACACGGTCAACAGCGCGACGCGGGCGTTGGAGGTCCGCAACGTCGTGGCCATCGAGCAGCTCACCCCGGCGTTGGAGCAGGCCGCCGCGCAGGCACCGCGCCTGCTGTTCGCCAAGCATTCCGACACGGTGTTGCGCGATCTCGGCATCGACGATCAGGTGCTGCGGGCGGTACGCACGATCGTCGACAAGTCGCAACTGGAGGCGTTCGGCACGCTGCTGCCGGAGGACCAGTTCGAGGTGTTGCAGTACCTCGCCGAGGGGTTCAGCCCGGACGAGGTCTACCGCGACCTGGTGACCGCGCGCCGGCCGGCCGACGCAACGCCGGAGCCGAGCGAGAGCCTGGAACTCGCCATCGCGAACACCGCCAGCCGGATCACCCTGGTCACCAGCCCGGACGAGCTCGCCGAGATCCTCGACAAGCCGTTCGCCGCCTGGCGGGTGTTCCTGCACCCCTCGCAGCGGCGGGTCGCCTACCGGGTTTCGTACACCGGGCCGGCGCAGGTGACCGGGGGGCCGGGCACCGGAAAGACGGTGGCGGCGCTGCACCGAGTCAAGCATCTGCTTTCCCGTACGCCCGAGGGGCGGGTGCTGCTCACCACCTACACCAATGCTCTGGCGGCGAACCTGCGGGAGAACCTGGCGTTGCTGCTCGGCGACGAGCAGCAGCTGTCGCGGGTGGAGGTGACCACGGTCAACGCCGTCGCCAACCGGACCGTACGCGCCCTCGCCGGCCGGGTGCCGACGCCGATCGGCGATCTCGACGAGCGGCAGGTCTGGCGGCGGGTGTGCCGCAAGCTGACGCTGCCCTTCACCGAGCAGTTCCTGGCCCAGGAGTTCCGGCACGTCATCCTCGCCCAGGACGTGCGTGACCGGGAGGCGTACCGGGCGGCCAGCCGGCGCGGCCGGGGGACCGCGCTGGGCACCCGGCAGCGCGACCGGGTGTGGGACGCGGTGGAGCTGTTCCAGAAGGAACTGTCGGCCGCCGGCAGCGCCACCCACCTGCAGGTCTGCGCGCGGGCGGCGGATCTGCTCGGCGAGACCGACCTGACCGAGTACGGCTACCGGCATGTGGTGGTCGACGAGGCGCAGGACCTGCACCCGGCGCAGTGGCGGGTGCTGCGTGCCGTCGTGTCACCCGGCCCGGACGACCTGTTCATCACCGGCGATCCGCATCAGCGGATCTACGACTCCCGGGTCTCACTCGCCGCCCTCGGCATCTCGGTCACCGGCCGCAGCAGCCGACTGCGGATCAACTACCGCAGCACCGAGGAGATCCTCTCCTGGTCCACAACGGTGCTCGTTGGGTCGCGGGTCGAGGACCTCGGTGGCGAGGGCGAGGACAGCCTTACCGGCTACCGGTCGCTGCTGCACGGCAAGCGACCCACCGCGCAGGGTCACCCCTCGTCGCAGGCCGAGATCGCCGCGCTGATCAAGCGGGTGGGGGAGTGGCTCGACCAGGGCATCGGGCCGAGCGAGATCGCCGTGTGCGCCCGGTTCAACACCACCCTGAGCAGCGTGCAAAGCGAACTGGACGCTGCCGGAATTCCGTCGGTCCGGGTCCGCGACCAGCCCGGCGCGGAAGTCGACGGCGTACGGCTGGCCACCATGCATGCGATGAAGGGCCTGGAGTTCCGCTGCGTCGCGATGGTCGGTGTCACGGCGAAGGCGATCCCCTTCGCCAAGGAGGTCACGCCACCCGAGGTGGACCCGGTGCAGCACGACAACGATCTGCTACGCGAGCGCTGCCTCCTCTTCGTGGCCAGCACCCGAGCCCGCGAAGCCCTGCACGTCTCCTGGAGCGGACAACCCAGCCCGTTCCTGTCATCTGTCTCGACCGTCCGGTAACGACCGCTCTTGTTCACCGAGGCTGATGGAGTGCATCCAGAGTGCGACATCGAGCACTCGCATTCAGCCGGAGTGAGCCGTTCCCCAGGTCTCGCCGCCGCGTCGGTCGACATTGTCAAACTTCGATTAATTTGGGTCTTGGTCTGGTCTGTTCCGTAAGGGCTGAACTACCGTCAGGACATGGTCTCGCGTCGATCGATACTGCGGACCGTGCCGCTCGCGGCCGCCGCACTCACCGCCACCCCAGCCCACGCCCGTTCCTCCACCTCGACGGATCCGGTACGCGTACCTCCCGATCCTGCCACGATGGCCGCCGCCGCGACCGCCGTACGCGGCTTCTCGGCCGACCTCTACCGCGAGTTGGCGTCGAGCCGTCCCGGCGGCAACATGGTCTGTTCGCCGTACTCGGTCGGGCTCGCGCTGGCGATGGCCAGGGCGGGGGCCGGCTCGACCACGGCGGCGGAGATGGACGCCGTGCTGCACGCACCGCATCCCCGACCGGGCGCGCTCGACAGCGGGCTCAACACGGTCGAACAGACCCTGGCCACCCGCTACCAGGACGGCGACGGAGTCGCCCGGCCGCTGCTGACCACGGCCAACGCCCTGTGGACCCGGCTCGGTTTGGGCCTGCGGCCCGGGTTTCAGGACACCCTGGCCGGCTACTACGGTGCCGCGCCGCACCCGGTCGACTTTGGTGGCGCGCCGGAAGCGGCCCGCCAGGAGATCAACACCTGGGTCTCGGACCGGACCAACGCGAAGATCCCCGAGCTGTTGCCGATCGGTGCGGTCAGCCCCGGCACCAAGTTGATTCTCACCAACACGACCTATCTCAAGGCGGCGTGGCGGTACCAGTTCGTTCCGGCGTTGACCGCGACCGAGTCGTTCACCCGGGATGACGGCAGCGTGGTCGGCGTACCGATGATGCGGGGGCCGTTCGCCGGGATGGGCTACCAGGTCGGCGACGGGTGGCGGGCGGTCGATGTGCCGTTCGCGGGGGACCGGCTGGGCATGGCCATCGTCATGCCGACCGGGGACGATCTCGCCGCGATCGAGGCGAACCTCGACGGGGCCTGGCTGAGCGCGCTGCTGACCGGGTTCGGCGGTGCCACCGTCCAACTGCGGATGCCCCGGTGGACCTTCCGGCTGCCGGTGCAGTTGGCTGCCGCGCTGAGCAACCTCGGCATGTCCACGGCGTTCACCCCGCAGGCCGACCTGAGCGGCATGACCACCGATTCGTCCCTGTACATCGACGACGTGCTGCACGAGACGTTCATCGCGGTGAACGAGAAGGGCGCCGAGGCGGCAGGCGCGACGGCCATCATCATCCCGCCGCCGTCCATCCCGCAGGGGCCGCAGTTCTTCGTCAACCGGCCCTTCCTGTACGTCATCCACGACTGGTACACCGGCGTACCGTTCTTCCTCGGCCGGGTCCACGACCCACTGGTCAGCGCGTAGCCGCCTCGACAACACGATCCCGCCCGGGCACCGCAGGGTGCCGGGCGGGGTCGCGGGGTGGCTGGGCTGGTCAGCCGTGGAGGGTGTCGAGCAGACGTTGCAGCTCGGCGACCAGTGCCGTGCGCGCCGCCGGGTCGGTCGTCGCGCCTGGCGTTCTCCACCTGACTGATCAACGCGGTGAGCACCGGCCGGGCGGCGTGCGCCGCACCGTCCTTGCCGAGCAGGTTCTCGATCACCTCGAGTCGGGACCTCACCTGCGAAGCCGTCTGCTGCGACAGACGTTCGGCGTCGATCAGCTCGGCGAGGAGTTCGCGGGCCGGAGCCAGCCGGGGGTCACCGGCCGCACAGTACGAGCGCCGCTGCGCATCGGCGACCGCGGTCTCCGCTCGGGCGTCGAGCAGCAGCGGGATCATCCGGCGGTGTGCCTGCGCCATGGACACCCCGACCCCGTCCGGGCGGACCCGGGCGTCGATCTGGTGCAGGCGCAGCAGTTCCGCCAGCTGCGTGTCGTACTGCTCGGCCGGGATCAGGTAGCCGCAGGTGTCGGCCTCCACCGGCAGGGGCGTACGCGGTCAGGGTCCAGGGCGAGGCGATGAGCTTGCCGTCGCGCTCGACCTCGTACCAGTTCGCCCCGTCCAGCTCGGTCCAGCCGACGGAGATCTGGTCGGCGATCGGGCGGCTGGTGACCGACGGCGTGCCGGGAACGACCGGCTTGGCGACGATCCCGGCCGGGGCGAGCGGAGCGCTGCCGCTGGTGGCCACCCCGGATGGGTCGGTCAACCAGAACTGGGCGGCTCTGCTGAGGGCTACCGGTCGCGCCTACGGCCTCGATGCGGTGGTCGCCTGCGGGCCTTGGCAGGCGATGACCCTTCATCTGCACCGTCAGGCCGACGCCGACGCAGCCACCGGTATCCACCAGCAAGCCCTGCTGCGGTGATCAGCCCCGCACCCCCGAGGGCTATCACCATTTCCAGTGACCAGTTAACCGCCTTGGCGGCGGTCGCGCCGAACACACGGGCAGCGTCGGACGAGGACTGCTTCACCGTCACGCGCACGGTGACGGTCTCCGTTGGGACTAAGTGGGTCTCCTTGTCGACGGCCACCAGCGATATCACGAACCGGAGGAGATAGATCCCCGGCTCATCAGCGCGGACATCCCATAGCCACGTCGCCCGGTCCGTTGGGCTGACCAAAGGCATATAGGCAGCCGAATCTGTGCTTCCGCTCCTTATATCCAGCTCAGTGCTCGACAGGCTGACACCTACGAGACCTCCGATTTTCACGGTCTTCGCGGGCGTCGAAGGAATACGCGACCCCGTGGGAGTCACCGGGCCAGGCTCCTCCTGCGGATATACACAAGGATCGTCGGTGTTCGCCTGCCCGCAAATGATCAGGGTAACCGGAAACCAGGTAGCAACCATTTCCTGGCGGTCCGTCTGGACGAAGAGGTCACCCTCGAACAGGCTGCGCCGGGCGTCCAACACTTCCGCTTGGTAAGCGAACTGGTCGTCAGCAGGAGCGCCAGGACCAGTGGGACCGGGTCCGGGGTTGGGATCGGGGGTGGAACGGCCACTCGCGAAGACTGCGGTCAGCGCGAGCACGAGCATCGCCCCGGTTGCCAGAAAGAATGCAAGTTGGGTGCGAATGCGAAAGCCAATGTCGGCACTCCGCACCTCCGCACGATGGCGTGGCTGGTCCTGACCTATCAGTTTGCGCCTGGACATGCCACCACCCTTTCGAGCTGTCGTCAGACAGTATGGGGCAGCAACGCCACATGTCAGATCGGGATTACTGGTCCCCCACCGGCGAGCCCGCCGTACAGGCCGGGCTGCCCGGTCAGCACGTCGCAGCCGAGGTCGATCGCGGCCAGGACGGCGCTCGCGGCGTCGAGCCGTCCCACGGTGTCGTGGGTGATGGCCAGTGCCCGCCACGATTCCGGGTCCGGGGTGAGGATCAGGGCGGCCGGCAAACCGGTCAGGAGATCCAGGCGGGTGGAGTCGGCCACGATCCGGGCGGCTTCGGCCAGGCACAGCACCGGCAGCCCGAACACGGCGTCGGGTTCGTCCGCGACTTCGGCGATGACCTCGCCCACGTCGATGGACTCGCGGGCGAACGCCACGATGGCGGAGGTGTCGAGGATGACCCTGACGGTGACGTGTTCCACGCGGCGGCGGTCAGGCGGCGGTGCGGTCGGTCAGGCCCAGCTGCTCACGCGCGGCGGCGTCCAGCTCCGGCGTCCACCGCTCCCGGGCCGCTTGCAGCCGGCGGCGGGCCCGTTTCCGACCTTCGTCGGTCACCGTGATGCCCACCGCAGCGAGGACCGCCGTGGTGTCGGTGCCGGTGTCGGGGCTCTGCTGGGCCATACGGGCAGGATACCCCCACGGTGCCGGCCCAGTCACCCACCACGCAGTACGGCCCCCACCCGGGCGGGGTGAGGGCCGTGTCGGCGGGGCCGGGCAGGTCCGTACGGTCGTGGGGGCGGTCATGCGGGCTGTCCTTCGAGTGCGCGGGCGGCGACGGTGCCGCCGTGCTGCTGGACCATGGTGTCCAGGTCGGTGATGATGGCGGGCCAGATGTGCCGCTCCCACAGGTGGGCGTAGCGGCGCATCGGTTCCAGCGGCGCCGCCGAACAGATCCATGGGGCCGCCCGTGGCGCACTCCCGCCTGCTGCTACGTCACGGGCAGGTCTGCTCGTACGGCAGGTTGGGCACATGGCGTGCCCACTCCCGGTGGTCGAGTCCCCGCCCGGCCCGGGTGCAGGCCTGCGTCACCGGGTCGGCCTGGGCCTCGGCGACCTCGGCGAGGGACCACAGGTAGACGAGGTTGTCCGCCCCGCCGGTGGCCAGGGTGCGGCTGTCCGGGCTGAAGGCGACACCGAGGATGACGGCGCGTTGGCTGCGGGCGCCGATCAGCCCCTGCGGCCGGGCCGGGTCGCTGACCTCCACCAGGGCGGTCGACTGGTCGTTGCTGCCGGTGGCCAGATGGCGTCCGTCGGGGCTGAACGCGAGGGCGCGTACCCAACTGGTGTGGTTGGGCAGCGGCGCGCCGATCACGGTGGGCCGGGTCGGGTCGCGTACGTCCCAGAGCATCACGCTGGTGTCCAGGCTGCCGGTGGCCAGGGTGTCCCCGGTCGGGGCGAAGGCCAGCGTGGTGACCTGATTGGTGTGCGAGGTGAGTCGGCTCAACTGGCGGGGCTGGCTGGGGTCGCCCACCGCCCAGAGGGTCGCCGTGCCGTCGAAGCTGCCCACCGCCAGGGTCTCGCCGTCCGGGCTGAACGCCACCGTGGACACCCCGGCCAGGTGGCCGCCGAACGCGCCGAGCCGGCGGGCCGCCGCCGGGTCGGTGACATCCCAGAGGGCGGTCATGCCGTCCCCGCCGCCGACGGCGAGCAACCGCCCGGTGTCCCGATCCGGGCGGAACGCCACCGAGGTCACCGGTCCGGGATGGCCGGGCAGCCGGGCCACCTCCCGGGCGGCGTCGGTGACGAGGTCCCAGAGGGCGGCGCCGTCCTGGCCGCCGGTGGCGAGGATCCGCCCGTCCGGGCTGAAGTCCACCGCGTGCACGCCCCCGGGGTGTGCGGCCAACGGGCCGCGTCGGCGTGGCTGCACCCCTTCGGCCAGGTCCCACAGGTTCGTCCGACCGTCCGCGCCGCCCGTGGCCAGCAACCGCCCGTCGCTGCGGAACCGGACCGCATGGACCTCCCCGTCGTGACCGCCCAGTCGGTACTGGACGCTGAGCCCGGCACCGGCGCCCCCGCGCCAGAGGACCACCGTGCTGTCCGCGCTCGCGGTGGCCACGGTCTGCCCGTCGGGACTCACCGCTACCGCGTTGACCCAGGTCGTCCGGGTGGCCGACACCAGGGTAGTGCGGATCTGACGGGCCGGATCGGTGACGTCCCAGCGCCGTACGGAGCGGTCCGCCCCGACGCCGATCACGTACTGCCCGTCGGGGCCGGACACCCGCAGGGCGCGTACGCTGCCGGTGGGTCCGGTGAGCTCACCGATCCGCTTCGGCCGGGCCGGGTCGGTCAGGTCCCACAGCAGGATGCCGTCCCCGCCGCCGCTGGCCAGCCGACGGCCGTCCGGACCGAAACCGAAGGCGCCGACGCCGTCACGGTGACCGGTCAGTTGTCCTACCCGGCGGGCCCGTACGGCGTCCCAGACGAACGCCTGGCCGCCGAGGTCGCCGCTGACCAGGGTCCGCCCGTCCGGACTGAAGGCGACCGCGCTAACCCACCAGCCGGAGTGGCCGCTCAGATCGGCGGCCCGTCGTGGTCGGGTCGGATCGGTCACCTCCCAGAGGGTCAATCCGCCGCCGCTGTCGCCGACGGCCAACCGGCCCCCGTCGGGGCTGTACGCGACGCTGGACACCACGGCCGGTTGGCCGGTGGCCGTGGCGATCCGGCGGGGCTCAGCGGGGTCCGCGACATCCCAGAGGGCGATCGTGCCGTTGCCGTTGCCGGCGGCCAGGGTGCGCCCGTCCGGGCTGAAGGTCACCGCGTCCACCCGGGGGGTCCCGTCGAACTCGCCGATCTTGCGCATCGACTCGGGGTCCCAGAGCAGCACCCGGCCGTCCGCGCCGCTGGTCGCCAGCAGTCGGCCGTCGGGACGGAAGCTCAGGGCGGTGACCGCGCCCCGGTGTCCGGTCAGGGTGCCGGCGTACGGCGCCAGCAGGGAGGCGACCAGGCTGGCGGTGCTGGAGCGGTCATGGTGCAGCCGGTCGGCGGCCAGCGCGAGCATGAGGGCTAGCTGCGGCGCGTTGTCCCGCAGTTTCTCCGCCTGGTCGAGCAGGGCCCCGGCGGTGGCGGCCCGCTGCTGCTGTCGGGCCTCGCGTTGACCGCGTACCGCCAGGCCCGCCGCGGTCAGCGAGGCGAGCAGGAGGAGCACCAACGCGCCGACGGTGACCTGGCGGGCCCGTCGGCTTCGTTGCTGGGCGCGGAGGCTGCGGTCGAGGAATTCCGTCGCGGTGGCCGTCAGCGCCGGATGCCGCTCCGGGTCGGCCTGCCACCGGGCCACCGCGCGTACGACGGTGATGAGCTGGTCCCCGACATACAGGTAGGAGGCGTTGCGGTCGTGCTGCTCCCAGGCGTCGGCCGCGGCGAGGAGTTCATGCTGCCGGGTACGGTCGGCGCGGTCGGATTCGAGCCAGGTGCGCAGTCTCGACCAGGTGGCCAGCAGGGCGTCATGGCTGATCTCGATGCCCTGGTCGGCCGCTATCAGCAACCGTTGCCCGGTGAACGCGTCGACGACCCGGTCGACCCGATCGGTCTCGCCGCAGAGTCGGTGCAGATCCGCCCGGTCCATCCTGCGGCGGACCAGGCGGCCGTCCCGGGTGGGCACGGTCAGGCAGGTGAACACCGACCGGGCGGTGGCGCGCAGGTCCTCGTCGAGGCGTCCGTACACCGCCTCCGCGCTGGTCTGCACCGCCCCGGAGACACCACCGGCGCGGCGGTAGCCGAGCACGGTCAGCCGGTCACCCTCGCGATGCTCCCAGGTGACCCGCATCGCCTCGGACAGCAGCGGCAGGACCCCGACGTCGAAGCCGCCGGCCCCGCGCAGGTCGTGCAGGACCGCCTCCAGCAGTTCCGGGGCCACCAGGACCCCGGCCTCGGCGGCCGGGCCGGCGATCGCCGCGGTCAGCTCGGACTCGCTCATCGGGCCGACCGTGAAGGGGCCCTGCTGCACCGCCTCGCGTAACCCGGCGAGAGTCATCAGCGGGTCGAGGAAGTCGGCCCGGACGGCCAGCACCACCAGCGCCGACGCCTCCGTCGAGTCGGGCGCGGGCCGGGCCATCGCCTCCAGGGCCTGCACGAAGGCCCGCCGATCGGGTTCCGGGCCTGCTGCGGCCAGCGTGAACAACTCCTCGAACTGGTCCACCACCAGCACCAGGCGGCCCTGGTCCACCCCGACGGCGCGCAGGGCCTGGGTGGCGATCAGCGCGGCCCGATCGGGGTCGTCGCGCAGGGAGACAAGCACCGACCCCGCGTCGAGGCCGGCGAGGTCGGCCAGGTGCAGGGCGAGTTCACGCAGCGGGGACGCCGTCGGGGTGAACACCCGCCGGGGCCAGGCCGCCGAGCCGGCCACCAGTCGCCCGGCGGCGAGCTGGGGGAGCAGCCCGGCCCGCAGCAGCGACGACTTGCCCGCCCCGGAGGCGCCGATGACCAGCAGCGGGCCGCCCACCTCCAACTGCTCACCCAGCCGTTGCAGCAGCCGGGCCACCAGCTCGCGGCGGCCGTAGAAGACCTCGGCGTGCCGTTCATCGAACGGGGACAACCCGAGGTACGGATTGCCGCTCCACCGGGCGGCCGGGCCGGTGTCGGAGGCACCCGCGTCCCGGGTACGTGCCTCCACCCGCTCAACGGTGTCCAGGATCCGCCGCACCGACAGGGCCAGCTCACGGGAGCGTTCCTGCTCGGCCCGCCCGTGTTCCCGGATGCCCCGCAACTCCTGCTCGATCTGCCACATCGAGTCGCGTACGGCGGCCAGGACGAAGCCGAACTCGCCGAACTCGCCGCTCAACCGGGACAACGACACCGCGAGGGTGTGCTGGAGTTCGCGGTCGCCCAGCTCGATTGCGGTACGCAGCGCCACCTCGATCGCGCCCACCCGGCCCAGCAGCTCGGCGGCCTCGGTACGCAGTTGCCGGGACTCCTCGTCCTGGCTGGCGAAGGCGGCCTCGATCCGTTCCGCCAGCGCCTGCTGGAGGCGCACAGGATCGGGTGGCCCGCCATCGGGGCGCAGTCGCTCGGTCAGCCGGGTCAGCACCTCGGTCAGCACGTTGGCCCCGACCGAGCCCAGCACCCCGGCCCCGGCCAGCAGCATCGGGCCGGTCACCGTCCCGGCCGCCGCCACCGGCACCGCCGCCCCGGCGACCAACAGCCCGACCAGCGCGGGTGCCGAAGCCCGGCGCAGGGCGGAGCCACCACGCCGCACGGCCTCCGCCACAGCGGTGCGTGCCGACGAAACCCGGTCCGCTCGCAGCGGATCGCCCCCATGGCCGGCCATCGATGGCACGATATCGGAGGGTTGCCGCGAGATCAACGCACCGTAGCGTTGGCTGGGTGCATCGGTCACTGACAGGGTGGGGTGAACGGCGCTCCGGGGACGTACTGGTGCCACTCGTCCGGGGTGATTCCGGCCCCGGCCGTGGCGCAGATCCACCCGGCCACCCGTTCGGGGTCCAGTTCCCACAGTCGGATACCGCCGTGGGAGTCAGCGGCAGCGAGGGTGTTCCCGTTCGGGGCGAAGGCCACCGTGTAGGCGGCGCCTACCGACCGGGTCAAGGTCACCTCCACGGCCGGTCGCCGGGTGTCCCGGACGTCCCAGAGCCAGACGGACCCGTCGGTCGCCGCGGCGGCCAACCGGGAACTGTCCGCGTCGAAGGTGACCCAGTAGATGCCGCCGATCGGGCCGGTCAGCGCGGGTCCCAGGGGCTGGGGTCGGGTCAGGTCGGTGACGTCCCACAGCCGGATGGTCTTGTCCGCGCTGCCGACGGCCAGGGTTCGCCCGTCCGGGCTGAACGCGACACCGTAGGTGTAGCTGCTGAACCCGCCCAGGGCGGTGTCCCGCGAAACCGGCCTGGTCGGCTCGGTGAGGTCGATCAGTCGGACGAAGGTGTCCGTGCTGCCGACCGCCAGGGTGCTGCTGTCGACGCTGAAGCTCAGGGCGAAGATGATGGCCCCGGTGCCGGCGACGGTGGCCAGGGCGGTGGGCCGCTGCGGGTCGCGCACGTCCCACAGGTACACCTGGCCGTCGTCACCGGCGGCGGCCAGCAGGCGCCCGTCCGGGCTGAAGGTCACCGCTTGGAGCAGGTCGGTCGGCCCGGTCAACGGGGCACCGAGCCGGACCGGTCGGGCCGGGTCGGCCACCGACCAGAGAAGCACCGTCCCGGCCCGGGTGCCCACGGCCAGGGTCGTGCCGTCCGGGCCGAGGGCGGCGGTGGCGGCGAAGGGCGCCAGCCCGGCCGGACTGACCAGGGGTACGCCCACCTGGCCGGGTTGCCGTGGGTCGGCGACCTGCCAGAAACGTACGGTCTCGTCGCGGCCGGCTGTCGCCAGCAACTCGCCGCCGTCGCCGAGGAAGGCCAGGTTGAACACCGCCGCGGGGGAGCCGCTGAGCAGTGGGCCGGGTGGCCGCCAGACCCGGACGACCCCGTCGAGGGCGGCACTGGCCACGGTCCGTCCGTCGACTCCGAAACTGACCGAGGTCACCGTGTCCGGGTGCGGCATGCGCAGAAGCACCCGTCCGTCGTCGCGGGCCCACACCGTGATCGCCTTGTCCGAACCGGCGCCGGCCACCTGCTGCCCGTCCGGGCTGAACGCGACGGAGTTGACCCAACTCGTCGGGCCGGTCAGCGGCTCCCGCACGGGTCGGGTCCGTCGGGGGTCGGACACCTCCCAGAGCCGGACACTGTGGTCCCGGCTACCGCTGGCCAACGTCGTACCGTCGGGGCTGAAGCCGACCGTCGTCACCACCCCGGTGTGCCCGGTCAGCGCCGGACCCAGGGGCTTCGGTCGCCCCGGCGCGGCCACGTCCCACAGCCGTACGGTGCTGTCGGCGCCGCCGGAGGCGAGCAGGGTGCCGTCCCGACCGAACGCCACCGACTGCACCGGCCCGGTGTGTCCGTGCCCGGCGGGTCGAGGGGTGACCTCGCCCGGCGCGGAGATGTCCCACACCCGGATGCTCTGGTCGGCGCTGCCGGCGGCGATCAGTCGCCCGTCCGGGGAGAAGGCCACGGAGTAGACGGTCGAGGTGGCGCCCCGCAGCGGATCGAGGCGGACGGGTTTGGCGGGATCCCGGATGTCCCAGATCCACACCGCACCGTCCGCGCTGCCTGCGGCGAGATAGGAGCTGTCCGGACTGAAGGCGACCGAGTAGACCGGACCGGCGGGCCCTCGCAGTGGTTCTCCGACCGCCACCGCCGGAGAGTCCGGGTCGTCGGTGCGCCACAGTCGCAGCGACTGGTCCAGGCCACCGGCGGCGAGCAGCCGACCGTTGCTTGTGCGCCACCGCCTGCGCCCCGGTCCGGAAGCCGGGCAGCCGGGTCGCGGCGGGCGTGACGTAGGCGTCCAGCAGGCTGGATCTGGCCTCGACCGTCGGTGCCATCCGGTAGGCGGCCAGGCTCAGTTGCATGGCCAGCGGGACGTCGGAGTCCCGTAGCCGGTCCGCCCGTCCGGCGGTGAGACGTGAGAGCGCCTGGTTGCGTTCCTCGACCGCCTCCTGACGCTGGGCGTTGGCGGCGGTGCGTTGTTGGAAGGCGTACCCGGCCAGGCCGAAGGTCAGCAGGGACAGGGCGGTCAGCACCCCGACGAGCTGGTGGAGTCGACGGGTACGCCGACGGGTGTGGCGGGCGCTGGCACGGAGGAACTCGACGGCTGCCGGCGACAGGTCGTGGTGTCGGCCCGCGACCCAGCCCTGGGCGGCGGCGAGCCGGTTACCGCGATACAGCAACCCCGGGTCGCGGTTCTCGCGCCGCCAGGCCGCGGCGGCCGCGGTCAACTGTTGGCCGATCACCAGCCCGTCGCGGTCCGCCTTCAACCATTCGCGCAGACTCGGCCAGGCGGTGATCAACGCCTCGTGACTGATCTCGACGGTGTCGGTGTCGGCGGTGAGGAGCCGCTTTTCGACGTACCGTCCGAGGACGTACTCCAGTTCGGCGGAGTGCCTACGGGGAAACCCCTCGCGTAGTTCCGCCATGCCGACCCGCCGTCGAGTGTCCGCCGCGTCGGGATTGACCTGCACCAGGGTCAGGAACAGCCGGCGAGTGAGGTCGCGCTGTTCGGTGCTCAGGCCCTGGTAGATCTGCTCGGCGCTGGCCGCGACCGCACCCGCGATCCCACCGACGGCCAGGTAGCCGGCGATGGTGAGCCGGGCTCCCTGACCGTGCTGCCAGGTGGCGTACAGGGCGTGCGACAGCAGCGGCAACACCCCGGCCTCCGGTGCGGCCGTGGCGCCGCGCGGCAGCACCGTCCGGAGCAGCAGTTCGACGAACCCGTCCTCCACCTCCACGCGGGCCTTCCTGGCCGGCTCGACGATCGCGACGCGAAGCTCGTCCTCGGTCATCGGCCCGACGGTCAATTGCCCGCTCAGCAGCGCCGGAATCAGCGGCAGATAACGCAGGGCGTGGCCGTAGAAGTCGGCGCGCAGGGTCACGACGACGACCGCTCCGCCGGGGCGGGCGGCCAGATCGGCGATCATCTGAATGAAGCGCTGGCGCTCGTCCTCCGACACCCGTGCGGCGAAGACCTCCTCGAACTGGTCGACCACGACGAGTCGACGCCCGACCGGTCGGTGGGCGGGCCGGGTGGAGGCGAACTGCTGGGCGAGGGTGACGGTGGGTTGGTACCCCGGCTCGGTCAACGTCACCGACCAGGCGGACGAGTCGGGTTCCTCGGCCCGGAGCGCCGCGATCAGACCGGCTCGGACCAGCGACGACTTGCCGGAGCCGGACGCGCCGACGACGAACTGGAGGCCGCCGCCTTCGTCGGCCAGTTCGGTGACCCTGTGGATGAGCTGCTCGGTCAGTGCGCCCCGCCCGTGGAACCAGGCGGCGTCCTCCGGCTGGAAGCTAGCCAGACCCGGGTACGGCGTCTCCCCGACCGGTCGGGGACCCGGTGAGCGTCGTAGCCGCTGCCAGGCCCACAGCCAGCCCTCGATCTCAGCCGCGCCCACCCCGCAGGCGGACAACACCCGGATCAGCAACCCACGGGAGGAGGTCGAGGGGAGACCACGGCCTGCGAACCATTCGCCGATGGTGCTGTGTGCGCCGTTGGCGCCGGCTCTGGAGGCCACCTGTCGAACGGTCAGGCCCGCCCCCATCCGCAGTGTGGTCAGCGCCTGTCCGAACTCGGCGCGGGTGCGGATCGTGCGGGGATCGAAGTGCTCGTCAGCCGTCCATCGCTCGTCTGGCATCGCAACTCCGTCGTCGGAGGAGACCGGAAGCGGTGGTAACTCGATGCGAGTTTCAGGCTACGAAGCGAGGTCAAGCTGCTCGGCGGGGTCATGCGGGAGGGCGGCACGTCGGCCACCCCGGGAGCGCCGCTTCGGCGGTCGGGCAGCCCAGTGCGGCGCCGCGGCGATGGACCGTGCGCCGGCCGGTCGCCGCTGGCCGGTGATCCCCCAGACCAGATCGTCGATGTCGGTGTGGGAGCGGAGTTGCACCGCCCGGAACTCGCGGAGGAACAGCGGAAGTTCCGGTTTCCAGTCGAGTTCGCCGAGCACCACCGGGATGACCGGCAGACCACGGTCGACGAACTGACTGATCGCGGCTCGGACCTCCATCGCCTCCCAGGGCCCGATGCCGGTCGGCCCGATGAACAGGGCCACGCTGCGGCAGGTGCGAAGGGCCTGCTCAAGCGCGACCTGGAAGGGGGTGCCGGGCGGCAGGTCGTCGAGATCGAACCAGGTCTGGACGTTGGCGGAGCGCAAAGCGTCGACCACCAGCCGTACGGAGGCCGCGTCCGCACTGTGGTAGCCGATGAAGACGTCGTACTGGGCGGGGTTCGGGGTCACCCGGGCCGGGGTCGCGGTCGGCTGGGTGCGGGTGTGCCGCAGGATTCCGAACAGCCGGTTCTCCAGCCTGCTGCGGTACGAGTTCGGTGGGGGAGCGGGCGATGACTGGAAGACCCGGCGAAGCCGGAACCCGATCTCGGGCCGCTGGAACAGGGTGGGCCCCAACCGGTCGAGCAGGGTGAGCAGCCGCAGGCTGTCGAGTTCGGAGATCGAGGCGTACCGGTCGGGTTGTTCCAGGTGCCGGAGGAGGTTGCCGACGGAGCGGTCGAACTGATTGATCGACTGCGGCAGCCGTTGCCGGGCGTCCAACCGCGCGTCGCCGTAGTGCACCGCGTCGAAGTGCAGGTCGGCCCGGGTCAACTTGCTGCATCGGCGGAGCAGGAACAGGTAGCGGTGGAGGGCCTCCTCCCCGCCGGAGCTGAGGATCAGTCCGACGTACCCGAGTTGACGGCACAGCGAGCCCTTGCCGGGTGCGGCGTTGCTGATCACCTCCGACACGGTCGCCCGGTTCTCGGCCGTACCGTTGCGGGCCAGCACGTGCAGCGCGTGATGCTGGAGAAGGTCCCACCGGCCGTGCGGCTTCGGCACCGCGACCGCCCGCAGGGCCGTCAGTGCGAGCCTGCGGTGCTCCGCCAGTTGGTCACCGCCGGTCTCGCCGAGGGCAAGCGCCAGGCCCAGGTAGTGATTGACCGGATAGCGCAGGTGCCGGTGGATGGTGCTCGGTGTCAGCAGGGCCCGGAAGTCGCCGGTGCTGGCGGCCCTGGTCCACTGGCGGAAGACGTACGAGGCGTCGATCAGGTGGCGGTTGACGGCCCCGGCCCGGTCGCGGTCGGAGGCGATGATCTCGTCGGCTGCCCGGGCGGCGACGAAGTCGAGCACCGTGGTGGTGAGCTCCTCGGCGGGGCAGTGCGCCAGATGTGCCAGGGCGGTCATCGTCCGGCGAAGCTGGTGGAGATTCTCCTCAGCCGACTTCAGCGTCAGCAGGTGTTCCAGATCGCCGGGGCGGCCGATCTCCGCAGCCAGGTCACCGATCACCCTCCGGGGAATCGGGGTGTGTCCGGACACCCACCGGTGCACGGCGGGCCGGGGATAGCCGACGGCCTTACTCAACGCGCGTACGGTCATCTTCCGCTGGGTCAACGCGGCGTGGATCCATTGTCCCGGGGTGGGCAGTAACAGATCGGTCATGGGCTGTCCCCTCGTGACGGGACCGACCATGATCTTGAGCTAGGCCGATCCCTGGCGGACGGTCTTTCATCCAGCGAAACCGAAGCCGCCCTGGTCAGCCACCTTTTACGAGTTAGTCGTACAACTCCGGACAACCGGCAGAGCCCCAGCCGGGGGTGCCACGGTGCGCTCCGATCTCGGCCGACGGGGTGCGCTCCATAGTGGAACTTCAATGAATTTGAGTCGTTGGCCTGGTTTTTTGAAGGACTGCACTGCGGTCGAAACATGGTCTCGCGTCGATCGGTGCTGCGGACCGTGCCGCTAGCGGCCGCCGCACTCACCGCCACCCCAGGTCAATTCCGCTGGCTCGACGAGCCGTCCACATCGACCCATCCCGCTCGCGTACCCCCCGATCCTGCCACGATGGCCGCCGCCGCGACCGCGGTGTGTGGCTTTTCGGCCGACCTCTACCGCGAGTTGGCCGCCACCCGTCCCGGTGACAACGTGGTGTGCGCGCCCTACTCCGTGGGGCTGGCGCTGGCGATGACCCGGGCGGGGGCCGGGTCCACCACGGCGGCGGAGATGGACGCCGTGCTGCACGCACCGCATCCCCGACCGCAGGCCCTCGACAGCGGCCTCAACACGGTCGAACAGACCCTGGCCACCCGCTACCAGGACGGCGACGGGGTGGCCCGGCCGCTGCTGACCACGGCCAACGCCCTGTGGATCCGGCTCGGTCTGGGCCTGCGGCCCGGGTTTCAGGACACCCTGGCCGGCTACTACGGTGCCGCGCCGCACCCGGTCGACTTCGGTGGTGCGCCGGAAGCGGCCCGCCAGGAGATCAACACCTGGGTCTCGGACCGGACCAACGCGAAGATCCCCGAGCTGTTGCCGTTCGGTGCGGTCAGCCCCGGCACCAAGTTGATTCTCACCAACACGACCTACCTCAAGGCGGCGTGGCGGTACCAGTTCGTTCCGGCGTTGACCGCGACCGAGCCGTTCACCCGGGATGACGGCAGCGTGGTCGGCGTACCGATGATGCGGGGGCCGTTCGCCGGGATGGGCTACCAGGTGGGCGACGGGTGGCTGCCGCGCTGAGCAACCTCGGCATGTCCACGGCGTTCACCCCGCAGGCCGACCTGAGCGGCATGACCACCGATTCGTCCCTGTACATCGACGACGTGCTGCACGAGACCTTCATCGCGGTGAACGAGAAGGGCGCCGAGGCGGCAGGCGCGACGGCCATCATCATCCCGCCGCCGTCCATCCCGCAGGGGCCGCAGTTCTTCGTCAACCGACCCTTCCTGTACGTCATCCACGACTGGTACACCGGCGTACCGTTCTTCCTCGGCCGGGTCCACGACCCACTGGTCAGCGGCGCATAACCCGTCAGGGGTGGCACGTACGGTCACCCGGTGAGCGACGACGACTTCGTCCGGGGGATCGAGCAGCACCGGCGTGAGCTGCGCGTGCACTGCTACCGGATGCTCGGCTCCTACGACGAGGCGGAAGACCTCGTGCAGGAGGTCTTCCTGAAGGCGTGGCGAGGGCGGGCCGGCTTCGAGGGCCGGTCCTCGCTGCGCAGCTGGCTCTACCGCATCGCCACCAACGTCTGCCTCGACGCGCTCGACGGACGCAAACGGCGGCTGCTGCCCGACCAGGCCAACCCGGACTACCTTCCCGGGCAGCCGACGACGACCCTGATCACCGGCCCGTGGCTACAGCCGTTCCCGGACGCCTTGCGGGCACCGGACGGGCGGTGGGAGCCGGTCGCGCCGCGCCAGGACGAGCCGGAGGCGGCGGTCGTGGCGCGGGAGACCCTGGAGCTGGCCTTCCTGGCGGCGATGCAGCACCTGCCGCCCCGGCAGCGCGCCGCGGTGATCCTCTGCGACGTGCTCGGCTGGCCGACGCGGCAGACCGCCGAGGTGCTCGACGGCAGCGTCGCATCGGTCAACAGCGCCCTGCAACGGGCCCGCGCGACACTGCGGGAGCAGCTTCCCCCGGGCCGGTCGGACTGGGCGCCGGCCGCGCCACCGACCGAGGCGGACCGGCAGGTGCTGCGACGATACCTGGACGCGGTCGAGCGCGGCGACCTCGACGAGGTGGCCGAACTGTTGGCGAAGGACGTACGGGCGACGATGCCGCCGCTGGCGGAGTGGTTCGCCGACCGGGAGTCGATCCTCGCGGCGTTGGCGGCGACCTGGGATGCGAGTTCCCCGGACTACATCGGCGCGTTGCGCGCGGTGCCCACCAGCGCCAACGGGCAGCTAGCCGCCGCGAGCTACCGGCGCCCGCCGGGCCGGCAGGTCTTCGAGCCGTTCGGGATCGGAGTGCTGCGGGTACGCGACGGCCTGATCACGGAGATCGTCGCGTTCCACGAGCCGACGCTCTTCCCGGCGTTCGGGCTCCCGCCGACGCTCGACCGATGAGTTCTCGTCGCGGTTGCCGTCTCTACTTCGGTACGAGCACATCAGCGCACCAGGAGGACGGCATGAGCGACTTCGCACCGCAGACCGCGACCGGCAAGGTCCTGTGGCATTTCACCATGTCACTGGACGGCTTCGTGGCGGGGCCGGACCACGACATGACCTGGATGGAGACCGGCATCTCCGAACGACCCGGCTTCATCCAGCAGTACGTCGAGACGACCGGCGCCATTCTCGGCGGCCGGCGCGGCTGGGACGCCTTCCCCGACGCCGGCAACGTCTACGGCGGCGGCTGGAGCGGGCCGCTCTTCGTGCTGACCCACCATCCCGAGGACGCGAAGCCCGCCGACGGGGTGACCTTCCTCGACTGCGACCTGGCGGAGGCGGTGCGGATCGCGCTGGCGGCAGCCAATGGCAAGAATGTCGAGGTGCTCTCGGCGGACATCGGCCGCCAGCTTCTCGAACGTGGCCTGCTCGACGAGATCGACCTGCACATCGCGCCGGTGCTGCTGGGTGACGGCATCCGCCTCTACGAGCACCTCGGCGGCCGTCCGATCTACCTGCACCGGGTCGGCGCCGACGACCCGACCGCCGAACTCGACGTACGCTACCGCCCGGTGCCCAGGTAGGGGAGCGGGTCGGGCCAGGGAGGCCCTCCACCTCTCGTGGAGCGGCCCTCCCGGCCCGTTCCCGTCCTTCGCCGTCCGCTGATCGCCTCCGTTTCGCCGCAACGGTGGGGTCCGTAGCGGCCTGATACCGCCGTTTCGGCGAAACGGTGAGTCGTCTTTCCGCCTTCGGCCGTGACGAGCGACTCGCCATAGTGGACCATGAAGGTGCGATTGGGCATCGTCGACGGGAGCGCTGATGGATCCGGTGACCTTGGTGGTCGGTGCGCTCGCGGCAGGAGCGTTGCAGGGCACCGGAGAGGCTGCGGCCAGCGCGGTCAAGGACGCCTACCAGGCTCTCAAAGCGGCGGTGGCGGCCCGCTTCGCCGACCGGCCGTCCGGGCAGTTGGTGCTGCAGGAGCACGAACAGGACCCTGAGGTGTATGCCGCACCGCTGGCCAAACAGGTCCGTGCGGCGGGTGCGGACCAGGATCCCCGGATCGTGGAACTGGCCCAGGCGCTGATGGCCCTGCTGAACGAGCAGGGCGCCGGGTCGGCGAAATACCAGGTGCGTCTGGACGGGGCCAAAGGGGTGCAGGTGGGGGACGGCAACACCCAGACCAACACCTTCGAGTAATCGTGGATCGCGGGCCGGACGTGGGATCGGGTGACGGCACCGACTCGAGAAGATCGGCGCCGGACTCAGCCGGTGAATCCACGTATCGGGTTGACGCCTCAGGCGCCAAAGGCGTGCTGGTCGGGGATAACGGCGTCCAACACCTCCATTTCTATTACGGCGGCCAGACAGCCGAGTCGGCGGCCGACGCCGGCGCCGCCCTGCGTGCGTACCTGGAATCGCTCGCGGAGTGGTACCGGTGGCTGGAGTTGCAGGGGATCCGGGAGGCCGGGTCGCTGCGCATCGAGTTGGACAAGGTCTACGTCGCCCTGAAGGCGGAGCCGGAAAGCGAATACGACCTGCGGCATCGCGCGAAGCTGCACGAGATCGAGATCCGTGAGGCGGCGGGCGGCGCGCCGATCGATTCGATCGCGCCGACCCACCTGGAGGCGCTGGACGCCGAGAACGTCCGGCGGACCCATCAGCCGCGGCGAGAGGACGCGCGGCGAGCGCAGGTGACCGAGGTCCGGACGATCGCCGACGTGATCCGCCAGCACACGCGGATGGTCCTGCTTGGTGGGCCCGGCAGCGGGAAGACGACCCTCAGCCACTGGCTGGCTCTTCAACTGGCCCGCGGGCTCCTGGACCAACTGGGGCGGGAGGTCGCCCCGCAGGTGGGGCCGGACCTGGCGGGCAGCCTGGGCGTCCACGTCCGTGCTGACGCGACCTTCTCGTTCTCAAGGGCACACGTCGCCTCGATGTTCGCCACCGACGACGCGAACGCCGACCAGGTGAGCGCGATCGGCATCGAGGTGCTGCCGACACGGGGGACCCTGGCGCTGTCCGGGGTACCGGTCGTCGTCGGGCAGATCGTCAAGATCGACCAGGTGGAACGCCTGACGTTCACCCCCGCCGCCGGCGAATGCGGCACCGGCTACGCACACCTGGGCTTCTCGGCGTACGACGAGACGGGGCTGCTCGCCTCGGCGACGGTCGTGATCGATGTGGGGGTGCACGTACAGGTGCCGGTCTCCCAGGTGGACCCGGATCAGCGTCCCGCCCTGGCGGACGAGCAGCTGGTCGATCTCGGGCCGGCGCGGCTGCCGGTCTTCCTGCGGCTGGCCCACTTCGCCCGGGAACTTGCCGATCGGGAGCGGACGCGGCGACCCACCGTCTCCCTGGACGACTATCTCGGGCGCGACCCGGACACCCAGGGATGGGCCGGTGCCCCCGGCTCCGACGCTCGCAACACCCTGGTACGCCGATTCCTCGAAGCCGGCCGGGCGGTGGTCGTCCTCGACGGTCTCGACGAGCTTCCCGAGGCCAACCGCCGTACGGTCCTGTTGCGGGTCCAGGACTTCATCGAGCGGTTCACTCCGCCCAACGCACCGGAGGCCGCAGAGCTGCCCTGGCAGGTCGGCGGCAACCAGGTCGTCGTCACCAGCCGGTACGTCGGCTACAAGCTGATGCCGGTCCGGGGCGGGTGCGCCCACTTCGGGATCCAGCCCATGCAGCGTCCGGCGGTGGAACAGTTCGCCCGCGCCTGGACGGCGGCGGTCAACGCCGAGCTTGCCGTCGGCGACCAGCGCGGCCTGGTCGCCGAGGCCCTGATCGAGGAGATCTACGACGACCTGCGACCGGCGATCCGGGAGCTGGCGACGAACCCCCTGCTGATCACCATCCTGGCGACGGTCTACTGGGCCGATGGTCGGCTGCCGGACCAACGTGCCGGCGTCTACGACCGGGTGGTGGAGAACCTGCTGCGCATCTGGCTGAAACGGCCAGAGTGCGAGGCACAGTCGCTCGGACGGGAGGAACTGCTGGCGGCCCTGGAGCCGCTGGCCGCCGAGTTGCAGGGCAATCCCGCGAGCAACGGCCTGGTCGCCCTGGACCGGATCGGTGAACTCATCGAGGGCCCGCTGGCGCTCATGCGGCGGGCGAACCCGGCCGACCGCGCGTTCCGCCCGGTGCTCGACGCCCTGCTGACCACCATCAGGAAACAGGTCGGCCTGCTGGCGGAGCAGAGTTCCGGCAACTACGCCTTCTTCCACCGGACCTTCCAGGAGTTCCTGGCCGCCCGGCGCATGCTCTCCGACCGGGAGAACGCCGCAGCGAAGATGGTCGAGCGGCTCGACGACCCGCAGTGGCGGGAACCGCTGCTGCTGGCCCTGGGCTTCGCCATGATCAGCCCGGAGTGGGGTGGACCGCAGGCCCGGACCCGACTGCTAGCCGACGTGCTCGCCGCCGACGACGAGGATCCGCTGCTGCCCCGGGCCGCCATCCTGGTGGTCAACGCCCTGCCCGACCTCACGGACGTGCCGAAGTCGATCGTCGGGCAGGTGGTCCGGCGACTACTCGGACGCTACGCGTTCAGCCAGGACCAACCGCAGGCGGTAGGGCTGCGGGAGGGGATCTGCGCGGCGTTCGTACGGTTGCGTGACGGCCCCCGCGCCGACCTCGTCGCCGAGATGATCGCCGAGGCGATCCGGCGCCCCACCGACGACCACGATCTGGCCGCCGCGGCGGCCGACGTGCTGACGCAGCTGCACTGGTTCACCACGAACACGGTCGAGGCACTCCTGCACGCCGTGCACCGGGATCGGGCGGATCTGGACTGGCCGATCCACTGGGCGTTGCTCGCCGCCCTCGGCCAGCCCGTCGGCAGCGCCACCGGGCCGACGCCGACGCTGAACATGTCGCGGCTGCTCGCGGCCCACCTGCCGATGCGCCGGCTCCTCGAGACCAGCCCGGAGCTCATCGCGTTCGTCCGTGCCGACAGCGACTGGCTGTGGCTGCTGATCGCTCTGTACGGCGGGCTGGGTCAGGCTCAGCCGCAGCGACGGCGGGGCGAGCACCATCCGGAGCCGCAGCCCGACGCCACCGCTGCGACCGAGGGGCGCGCGGCGGAGACCGCGCCCATCGAGTTCTGTCCGGCGGACATCGTGCACGACCTTGCCGATGCGGAGTTGAGCCGCCTCCTCCTACGGCACCTGCGCCAGCGGCGACCAGCCGGCGACCTCGTCGAGACCTTCCACACCCGCTGGCGGCATGGCACCAACCCGGCCGGCCGCGCCGACGCCCTCATCGGCCTGGCCGCGCTCGGCGAGGATGTCCTCCCACTGCTCACCGAAGCCGTCGGTGACCGCCAGGCTGCCGCTCAGCAGGCGCTCAGCCGGTTCGGCTGGCTGCGCGCACTGCTGCGGGAACCACTGGTCAGGTCGACGGAGATCGCCGCGCGCACCATCCCCGAGGTGGCACCGGAGACCCACCAACTGGATCTGCTGCGGATCGTCATCGAGGCGCGGACCGCCAGCGGCGGGGGTGCCCTCCAGGTCAGCGATCGGATCCCCGCCCACTGTCTCGTCGCCGCGACATCGGCTCAGGTACGGGAGGCACTGGCGGCCGAGTACTGGGCGTACGTCTTCTCCGGCTCTGCCGACGAGCGGCCCGAGGTGCTGTGGGCCAACCTCCGGGCCGCGACCGAGGCGCAACCAGACTCGGCTGACCCACCCGGCGGTGGCTGGTCGATGCTCGCCCGGGCGCGTAACCACCTGTCCCGGCGGCGCCTACCGTGGCCGCAGATGATTCTCGCCCCCCGGTGCGACACGCCGACCGAACGGTATCTCGCGATGCTGGATGGAATCGCGACGGCACCGAGCGAGCGTAACTACCTGGCCGGCTACCTGTTGGGACGGCACCGGTCGATGGTGGATGACAACCCGGCACTGCTGTGGGAGACATTGGCGATCGGCCTGCTGCGCGGGGAGGAGTTCAGGCTGGGGTACTTCGCCGGTGCGAACGGCGACCGGGTCTTCGACTCCACCTGCGCGCCGACCGCCGCTGAACACCTCGGCTCCTGGTCGGACCGGCTCGTCGCTCGTGTCGAGCTGGATCGACCGATCGCTGATACGCAGGACACGCCCGCCCTGCGGCCCGTTCTGACGGAGGTCTTCCTCCAACGTACCCAGGGGGTCGACAGACCGGGCGAGGTCAGCCTGGCGTCGATCTCCACCATGCTGAGGTACGCCTATCGGGTCACCGACCCGTACCTGCGGTTCCGCGCCCTGTGGCGGCTGTGCGACAGTCTCGGCCGAGAGCACATGCTCGCCCTGCGACTGGACGTCCTCGGCCTCATCGAGAGCATCACCGACCCGCACGACCGGGCCCGTGCCTTCGAGTGGGTCGTGCTGGCGATCCCCGGCAAACAGGCCTGGCTCGGCCTCGGGGAGATCGTCGATCTGGCCGGGCAGGTGGAGGCACTTGCCGCGATAGACGATCCGGAGAACCGGGCCCGCGCCCAGACCCGGCTGGCGCTACTCGTGCCGGAGCGGCTGACGGAACTGCGCGACGCCGCAGTCGAATCCGTCGGCCAGATCACCGATCCGTACCGGTGTGCCGAGGTCGTCGCCGACCTACGCGCCGCCCTCGTCTCGAACCTCGCGCAGCCGCTCGACGCTGTCGCCGAGGCCATGCCGGATCCCTGGCTGCGCGCGAAGGCGCACGGCCGTGCCTCCCGCCTGATCGCGGCCTACCGGTCGCGCTACGACACCCCGGCGTTGCTCTGGCGGCTGCCGACCGACAGCGGGCCGCACGGCGACGTCAGTTGCCGGCTCGCGCAACCGACCGGGCAACTCGCCTGGGGACTGCTCTTCCTGAGCGTCACGGCGGCCGAGGCCGAAGCGCTCGGGGCGACCACTACCGGCGACGGCGACCACTGGGCCCTGCTGCTCGGCCCAGACCTGCCGGTGGGTGTGGAGAGACTGGTCGGCTCGGTGCGGGATGACGCCCTGCGGGTCGGCGCCCGGGAGGTGTCCGTGCTCAACCACGTCATCGGATCGGGTCGGGCCGCAGCCCTCGATCCGCTCTGGGCACACCTGGAGTGCACCGACTCCGGGGCGATGGCGATCATCACCCGTTGGGGTGGTGGCGACCCGGCGGTGAGCGGCTGGAAGGCGCTGGTGCAGGCGGAGGCCGGGCACCTCACTCCGGAGGGTGCCGCAGCCCTCATCGAGTTGGCGAGTGAGTCGACCGATCGCCTTCGCCTGCGGGCCGCTCTGGCCCTGCACGGGCGCAACCCGGTGTCGCGCAACCGAACTCGCCGCTGGTCCGTGCAACGGGTCGGAGCGAGGACGGTGGAGGTGATCGCGGACCACGCTCATCGCGACGACTATCCGCCGTCCGTGCGCAGCACGCTGCGGTGGGTCGCCCATGACATCCACCACGACGACGTCGAGGCGCTCGACAGGTGGTTGCAGGAGGCGGCCGAGCAGGACCACGGAGCCGCGTCCTGGATTCTCGGTTTCCTCGAGTCGGTCGACCATGAGCTGGTGATGCCGCTGCTGGAGGCTCTTCCCTCCGCGCCGCAGGGCCTGCAACGGACGCTGCTCACCGCGCTGGCCCGGCTGGCGCACTGCGGCGAGGCCCTGTATCCGAGCCGTGCTGCGATGCGAGGTGCGATCCGGGCGGTGCCGGCCGAGGTCCGGCGGGAGGTGGCAGTCCTTCCCCAAGGGCCGGTGACGTACCTGAAGGTCGTGACGCGGGTGGTGGCCGACGGTGGCGAGGAGGCGCGCCTGGACACCGCGCTCGGGCTGCTGGACGACTTCTACGTCTGGCTCGACGACGGGTGCCTGGACGATGACACCGCCTGCGTCAACCGGCTCAAGCAGATCGGCGGCGAGTTCTACGTAGCGGTCGGCTCGAACAGCTACTGGGCCAGGGCGGACAAGGCCGCAGCCGAGCTGGCGGAGAACGAGCGGGCGCTGCGGCTGCTGCTCTCCTGGGTCCAGCGTCTGAGCTTCGGGCAGACCGACAACAAGAACCTGGGGGACCTGCTCGCCGCGACCTACGCGCTGGCCCGACAGTCGCCCGACGCGTTCGCAGCCCTGGCGGATCCCGACGAGTGGGAGCCGCTGCTCGCCGAGTGGGCGGAGACGGCCGAGTGGTGGATCGTGCGGTTGTCCGCCGTCCGGCTGCTCGGTCTGCTCCGCCGGGTCACGACCCGGATCACGGCGGCCCTGGGTGCGGCCATGAACGACATCTCCTTCGTCCAGCAGGCCGCCTACCAGTCGGTCGCCGAGTTCCGCCAGATGAAGGACGACATCATTCCGGAACTGGTCGACCTGCTGGACGACCGGAACACCGCCGTCGCCGCGGCATCGGTCCGGCTGTTGGTCAGCCTCGCCGATGCCGAGAGCACGACCGTGGACCGGCGCCGGATCCTGCGCGGACTTCAGGACGCGGCAACCGGTTCGCTGCGGGCCCGTCCCGTCCATCTGATGCGGGATCTCGACGATGAGCGGCCGATGTCGATCGAGTTCGTCGATCGACTGGACCGGATTCTCTACCGGGCGATCTTCGAGCTGAGCGGATTCTGAGCGTCTAACCTCCGGGCCCGGTGCAGTGTGCCGTCGAGCCGGACGAACTGTTCGCCCGGGCCGAGTGACCAGACGTCCGTCGGCGCCAGGCCGAGCAGCGCCTCGGCCTCGGACGCCGCCGCGGTCTCCCTGCTGCCGAAGACCTGCACCACACCGGAGCCGGCGACGATCTCCGGCCAGCGACTCGGGTACGTGGTGCGGAGTTGGTGCAGGTCGTGCCAGAACGTCCAAGCGCGGACCGCCGAACCGGACCGAAGCCGGAGCACCGCCTCCAGCAGGGGGAAGGGACCCAGTTCCGCACAGTGGTCGAGGAGGAAGAGGGTGGGTGGGACCCCGGCCCTCGACGCTTTCAGGGCATTGTGCAGCAGGGTGCCGACCCAGACCCGCAACAGCGGAGCGTGCGTGGCCAGCCGCTCCGGAGGAACCATCAGGTAGACCGTCACGGGTGCTCCGGCACGCATCTCGGACAACGAGAAGCTCGATCGGCTCACGCTGCCCTGCACCTGCGGATTGGCGAACGTCTTGAGGTGCGACGTGAGATGCGTGAGGATGCGGGACCGGGTCACGTCCTCGCGTTGCAGGAAGTCCGCTATCTCCGAGTACGACATCTTCGGAATCTTCTTGCCGATGGTGTCCAGCACCACGGCCAGGTTGTAGATCACGTCGTCCGAGTGCATCGTCACGTAGACCTGGTCGAACGATCGACGGTCCGGGACCGCCGTGAGGTAACCGATCACCGCGCTGAGCAGCCCGAACGCGCTCTGCTCGATGCCGCTGCCCGGCGAGTTCCCAGGGACCAGCAGCTCGGCGAGATCCTGACAGCCGGATTCGAGGGCCGGTGACGGCAGACCGTCGAGTAGCGTCATCGGGTCGAGGGCGTCCGACTCGGGCCCGGCCACCTCGAAGGGGTCCAGCCGTACCACCGTGTGGCCCATCGCGCGCCGGGCCGCCGCCGTGGCGGCGTACGCCTCACCGGTCAGGTCGACGGCGACCACCTGACCGGGGTAGGTCAACAGGTTCGGAATCAGGCAGGACTGGCACCGGCCCGACCGGTTCGACGCGATCGTCAGCAGGTGGGCGTTCTCGTCATAAGTGAGCAGCCCGGACGCGGACGAGGTGGCGGGTGTTGCACCGTTGCGACTCGGCGGCACGACCTGACCGAGCAGAAGCGCCTCGCGACCCACCTCGCTCATTCGCGCCTCAGTCCGCCGACCGGGTGCCGCTGCGTATGCTCCCGCGCCGGACGGCGTCGGTCAGGTCAGTCATCCCGGATCTCCCCGATGGGCCCTGCGAGCATGTCTCCTCCCGATTCTGCCTCCCCGAGCGCGAGGTGAGCCACACCGCCCGGCGTCCTGTAGGCCATCGGACAGATCGAGGGATGACGAGGGGATCACGTTCAGATGATGAAGTGGGTCCAGTAGGCGAGCCAGATGACGAGCAGGGCGCCCTGGAGCAGCGCGAGGGTGGCGGTCATCCAGACGTCGAGCTGAGGTCGCCGCGCCCAGCGGGCCAGCACCAGGGCCACCGGGAACACGGCGAGCAGATAGCGCAGCAGGCTCTTGTACACCGGTGGACCCATCGACAGCGGCACCAGCACCATCATCACCCCGTACACCAGATAGGGCAGGCCCAGGCGGCGGGCGCCGGCGACGAGGACGGCCAGGAACAGCACGGCGATCCAGACCCGTACGGCGTCCGGCGCCGCCCCGGTCAGACCCTGCCAGAGCACACCGAGCGGATTCTGCACCCGGATGCCCCAGCCCTGCTCCTGGGTGTGCTTGTAGGCGAACCAGTCGCCGCTCTGCCACCGGCAGAAGGCCATGAAGGTGAGCCATCCCGCAGGTAGCAGCAGCAGCGGCCACCCGGATCGTAGGTACCCCCACAGGGCGCGCGGATGCAGCCGGTAGCCGCCCTGCCCGAGCAGCACCAGGGCCAGCGGCAGTGCCACGAAGAACCCGGCCGACCGGCTCAGCGCGAGGAAGAAGCCGATGACTCCGACGAGCAGCCACCGTCGCTGCTCCGCGTAGTAGAAGGTGGCCAGCGTCAGGCAGAGGAACAGCGACTCGGTGAGCGCCGCGTGGAACAGGAAGGCGGTGGGCAACAGCACCAGGTACCGCACGAACCGTCGGGCCGCCGGGCCGGTGCCGGCGGCAGCACCGCGACCGTCGCCCAGCAGGCGCTCGCCGAGGCGGACGCCGTAGTAGAGCAGACCGAGGAAGGCCAGGTTGGCGATGACCAGCAGCGCCAGTGCGGTGTCGCCGCCCAGCAGCGGGGCGAGAGGGCGGGCCAGGAAGGGGTACAGCAGGGGAAAGCCGAAGTCCCGCCACGGCTCGTCGAGGGGCAGCCGTGCCAGGTGGTCGTAGAGGAACGAGTCCCAGGCGAACCAGAGCGACAGCCAGCCGTGCGGTGAGATGTCCCGCTGCTGCTGGCGCATCTGCGCCTCGTCGGGCGGCGGCGCCCACCCGGTGCCGTCGAACGCGGCGAGCGTGAGTACCCCGACCAGGGTGAACACGATCTTGGTGCCGAGGAAGACCGCGAGCACGTACGGCCAGGGTGCCGGCACCCGTGCGAGCGCCCGGCCCACCCGGCCCGTCCCGACCATCCGTCCCCCGAACCGTCCCGCCACGAATCGGGGCCGCGTACCCGATCCGGCGGCGACCACACCCGCGTCGCGCAGGTGATGTCGCCGCGATGGCGGGTAACCGGCCGGGTCGGTCGGGGGACGTTAGGTGGCGGGGACATGGGCGACGAGTACGGCACCGTGGTGATCGGTGCGGGTCCGGCGGGGCTGACCGCGGCGTACGAGCTGCTGCGGCACGGTGCCCCGGTGCGGGTGTTCGAGGCCGACGAGGTGGTCGGCGGCATCAGCCGTACGGTCGAGCGGGATGGCTGGCGGTTCGACATCGGCGGGCACCGATTCTTCACGAAGGTGTCCCGGGTCGAGGACTTCTGGCACGAGATCCTGCCGAACGAGGACTTTCTGCTGCGTCCCCGGATGAGCCGGATCTACTATCGGGGGGCGCTCTACGACTACCCGCTCAACGCCGGTAACGCGCTACGGAACCTCGGCCTCTGGGAAGCCACCCGGTGCATGGCGTCGTACGCCCGGGCGCGATTGCGGCCACCGGCGGACCAGTCGCACTTCGAGGGGTGGGTGTCGGCCCGCTTCGGCTGGCGGCTCTACTCGATCTTCTTCAAGACGTACACCGAGAAGGTCTGGGGGATGCCGGCCGACCAGTTGCAGGCGGACTGGGCGGCGCAGCGGATCAAGAACCTGTCGCTGGCCAAGGCGGTGCGCAACGCGGTGCTGCCGAAACGCAACCGCACGGACGTGACCAGCCTGATCGAGGAGTTTCAGTACCCCAAGCTGGGGCCGGGCATGATGTGGGAACGCTGCGCCGAGCAGGTACGGCGGCGCGGCGGCACGGTGCAGACCGGCACCTGGGTCACCACTGTGCACCGCGACCCGCAGCAGCGTCGGGCGACAGCGGTCACCGTCGACGGCGTCGACGGCCGACGCACCGAGCCGGCCGATCACGTCATCTCCTCGATGCCCATCTCGGAACTGGTGGCCGCGCTGCGTCCGGCCCCGCCGCCGCAGGTTCTCGCCGCCGCCGAGGATCTGCGTCACCGGGATTTCCTCACCGTGGCGCTGGTGGTGCCGGCGGAGTTCTCCTTCCCCGACAACTGGATCTACGTGCACGATCCGGACGTGAAGGCGGGCCGCATCCAGAACTTCGGCTCCTGGTCGCCGTACCTGGTCAAGGACGGCCGTACCTGCCTCGGGCTGGAGTACTTCGTGTCGGTGGACGACGAGACCTGGCGTACGCCCGATGCGGAGCTGATCGCCGCCGCGACCCGGGAGTTGGAGACGCTGGGCCTGGTCCGCCCCGGGGTGGTCGAGGCCGGCCACGTGGTGCGGATGCCGAAGGCGTACCCGGTGTACGACGAGCGCTACCAGCGCAACGTCGAGGTGATCCGGCAGTGGCTGGCGCGCGAGGTGCCTAACGTGCACCCCGTCGGGCGCAACGGCATGCACCGCTACAACAACCAGGACCACTCGATGCTCACGGCGATGCTGACCGCCGAGAACATCGTCCGGGACGCCGGCCACGACGTCTGGTCGGTCAACGTGGAGCAGGACTACCACGAGGAGACGGCCCGCAACGACGGGCGGCACGGCACCGGCCGCGACGCCCCACTGATGCCGGCCCCGCCGCTGTCGACCAAAACCGTCGTCCCGAGTGCCGGCGGTCGACGGTAGCCAGCCCCCGCAGGACGAGCCAAAGGTCCTCCGCCGGGTGCCGGCGACCCGTCCCGCTTCGAGTGACCGGATTTCTGCGTAAGGGCAAGCAGCGCCAGTGGTCACGCGTGGATGTCGCCGAATCACGTACCGCAGTGGGGAATCTGCATTGTCGGTAAGCCGACATGTGAATGTGGTTCTGCCGGCTTCATTGGTTTCCGCAGATCGCATGATCGAATTACGATTCGTTGGTTCGACGTAAGCGAGCACAAATTGGCTCGCTGCGTCCACTGGTGGCGGACCGACGGAGGCGGGTGTGTTGGAGCGGAGTCTGCTCAACGGCCGCTACGAGTTGGAGGCGCTGCCGGTTCCCGGCGGGGCGATGGGACAGGTCTGGTTCGGCCGCGACACCACCCTCGACCGAGAGGTCGCGGTCAAGTTCATCCGCTTGCAGGCCGACCGGAACGACGATGCCCTCGTACGCCGGTTTCGGCGCGAATCCCGCATCATGGCCCGGCTCGAACATCCGGGCGTGCCGGCGGTTTACGACTGGGGTGACCAGGATGGTCGTCCCTTTCTGGTCATGCAGCGCATTCGCGGCATCAACCTCGCCGACCTGATCGCGGAACAGGCGCCGCTGCCGATCGCCTGGGCGGCGGCCATCGCCGCGCAGGTCTGCGCCGTGCTCGTCGCCGCGCACGAGGCCGGATTGGTCCATCGTGATCTCAAGCCGGGCAACCTGATGCTGGACCCGGCCGGCGCGGTCAAGGTGCTGGACTTCGGACTGGCCGTGGCTCCCGCGCTTCCCGACTTCTCGAAGATCACCCACAGTGATCAGCACCCAGGAACACTGGCCTACATGTCGCCGGAGCAGTTTCTCGGCGCCAACGAGCCCGGCCCCGGCTGCGACCTCTACGCCCTGGGCTGCACCCTGCACGAAATGCTTGCCGGTAAGCGACCGTTCGACGGATCGACCACGTACCTGCTCATGAACCAGCACGTCCATGAGCCACCGCCGCCGCTGTGTGACGTGCGGGCAGACATACCGGCCGGCCTGGAACGGCTCGTGCTCGACCTGCTGGCGAAGAGACCCGAAGACCGCCCGACCGACGCGCACACCGTTCACCAGCGGCTACTGCCGTTCGTCCGTGACCTGGGACACCTGCCCGGCGCCCTCGGCCCGCCGTCGCAGCGCAGTTCTGTCCGAATGTACGCGGGCATCCTGGGCCGGGTCCTCGCTGACGCACCAGCCACCGCGCCGGCACAGCCCACCATCAACGGCGCTGATTCGCCGGGCACCGTCGAACCACGACCCACCCGGAGCGTCGGCTTCGAACTCGCCGACAGGTGGTTCGACGGTGGTGACTACTGGAATGCGGCTCAGGCGTACGCCCAAACCGCCGCAGACCTTGATCCCAGTTCGGATCTCGACCACCTTCTGCACTGCCGCAAGCGGGAGGCCGCCTGCTACAGCCGCATCGGCGACGACTCTCGCGCCCTGCGCACGCTGGAGGAGTTGCTGCGCCAACTGCGACCGGTTCTTGACGGCGACGACGCCCGAATGACCGACCTACAGCGCCAGATCGCTCTGCTGCAACTCAGTGCCGGTCGACGCCACGAGGCCAGCAGGACACTCAACCGGTTGTCACGAGACCGATGACCCGGCTGGTCTGAACGCTAGTTGTCAACGAGGAGAGTCCATGGGCAAGCCGGTAGGGCCGATCGAGCACATCTCCATTCGTGTCCCCTGGCACGACGGTGGATGGAACGGCACGGTATGCCACGACCCGCGCGGCAATGGCTCCTGCGTACTCCTGCCGACCATCGGCAAGAACCGGCGCGACCAGCAGGAACAGAATCTGGCCGGCAGGCCGCTCACCGATCTGCCGTTCGGCGACACGCCACCGTGTGTCGCCGAACGCGCCACCTTCATGTCGCCGCGGCCGATCCCGTTCCAGCGGGTCCACCCGTTCACCGACAAGAACCCAGCATTCGCGACCTTCCTGCCCACGCCGCAGCCCCTTCCGCCCTACTCGGCGCAGGCGGTGCCCTTCCGGTGGATGTCGCGGCAGGAGGCTCAGGCACTCGGCGAGGAACGCCAGATCGGTCTCCAGACGGACCTCGAGGAGCAGGTCGACGCAATCACCGGCTGGAAGGACATCCACTGGGTGATGCACGGCGACAACCAGCGGTCGCTGTTGAACGCCTTCTTCGACACCGTGCAGCCCGACCGCAGCCTCGTCTTTTTCTACGCCAAGCACAGCCCACTCACCGACGACCCGCGCCGACTGCTGGTCGGCGCGGCGACGGTCGCCAAGGTGACGCCCACCGGCGCCTACCACAGCAGCGGCGGTGAGCGGTTCCCGGCGCAGATGTGGGAGACCACCGTCGAGCATTCGCTGCGCCCGGACCAGCAGCAGGGATTCCTGCTGCCGTACCAGGCTCTGCTGGCCGCCCGCGACACCGACAATGTCGATGTCGGTGATGCCCTGGCCTACGCGCCCGAGGCAGGCTGGGTAGCCTTCTCGTACGTCACCGAGCATGTCAGTCACGACCTCGCCATCGACGCCCTCCTCGCCCTACAGGCCGCCGGCCACAACGCGCAGCGGATCCTCGGCGACGACGCTGGGCGGCTCGGGTTCGACTGGCTGGAGGCACAGCTCAATCGGCTGTGGAAGCTGCGCGGCCCGCGTCCTGGGCTGGCCAGCGCCCTGTCTGCGTTCGGTGTGCGTCGATCTGTCACCTTCGCCCACATGGTCGCGGCGACCGCAGGCCCCGACGCCGATCCGTGGCCGACCCTAGAGCAGGCGATGGTGGATCCCGAGCGTCTCGGCATGAGCGCCTCCGCTCACCTCACTCCGAGCCTGCGCAAGACCTGGCAGGCGCTGAAGCCCGAGCGGCGGGAGTTGCTGCAACTTCTCAGCCGCTTCTCCCTCACCCGAGAGCAGGCCGAACGCTTCTTCGTGGTCGAGCAGCGCGATCCCGCGCTGACCGACGAAGCCATCATCGCCAACCCGTACCTGCTGTTCGAGGCCGACCGTGACCAGCAGGAACCGGTGTCCTTCTCGGTGATCGACCGAGGATGCTTCCCCGACGCGAAAATCGCCTCCGCGTATCCGCTGTCGAAACCCACGGCGATGGACGACGGGCTCGATGCGCGGCGCGTACAGGCCTTGCTGATCGACGAACTGCAACGGGAGAAGGTGACCGGTCACACGCTGCGTCCCCAGGCCGACCTGGTCACCCACATCCGGGAACGCGCCGAACACGGGCTGAGTGCGCCGTGTCCGGTCAGCGCCGATGTCCTCGACGCACACCAACTCTCGGCCGGAACGCTGCCGTCGGGCTCGCCACTGACCGGGCTGCTGCTGCCCGACGGCGCTCCCGCGCTACAGCTCACCGAGTTGGCCACGGTCGGCGCACTGATCCGGGACCGGGTCGAGCAGCGGGCCAAGGCCGCACCGATCGGAGGCGAGCCGGATTTCGTCGCCCTGCTCGATGCGGCTCTCGGTGATGTCAAGGACGGGTTGACCGACCATGAGCGGGAAGCGGAGGACCGCGCGCGAGCAGAGAAGGTCGCCGCCCTGAAAACGTTGTACTCGTCGCGGATCAGTGTGCTGATCGGCCCGGCCGGCACCGGCAAGACCACCCTGCTGAAGGTGCTGCGGCACACCGGCGCGGTCGCCGCCGGGGGAGTCCTGCTGGTCGCTCCGACCGGCAAGGCCCGGGTGCAGCTGGCACACCGGGTGGAGGCGGAGGCCGTCACCCTTGCCCAGTTCCTGATCAAGAAGGGACGGTACGATCCGCAGCGCGAGCGGTACCTGATCACCGGAGACCCGCAGAGCCGCGCCACGAACTACAAGTCTGTCGTCGTGGACGAGGCGTCGATGCTCACCGAGGAGCAGTTGGCCGCGCTCCTGGACGCGGTGACCGGCGTACAGCGGCTGGTCCTCGTCGGCGACCCGCGGCAGCTGCCGCCGATCGGCGCCGGTCGGCCGTTCGTCGACATCGTCCGGCGGCTTGCGCCCGAGGACATCGCTACTCGCCACCCGCGCTGCGCGCCCAACTACGCCGAGCTCACGATTCCTCGGAGGCAGGCCGGCGACGAACGCGACGATCTGATCCTGGCGAGCTGGTTCGCCGACGGCGAGTTGTCCCCGGCGGCAGACCTCATCTGGGAGCGGCTGCGGTCCGGAGAGAACCTACCCACCCTGCGAGCCGTCCACTATCAGCAACCCACCATGTTTCGCACGCTGCTCGCCGTGCTGCGCGAAGAGGTCACGGAACTCCGCGACGCATCCGACGAGGAACTCGCCAACGCCTTCGGCCGCAGCTACGGCGGCCAGGTCTCCGGCAAGGGCAACCTCTACTTCCCGAAGGGTGCCGGTGCCCGGGCCGATGCCTGGCAGATCCTCTCGCCGGTGCGTGGTCGCGGCTGGGGCACCACCGAGATCAATCGAGCGCTGAAGGACGCCTTCGGTGCCAAGGCGCTGGCTCAGTCGACGGGGCTCAACCGCTACAACGCCAAGCCGATCGGCCCGGAGCGGATCGCCGTCGGTGACAAAGTGATTAACATCCGCAACCACACCTTCCGCGAGAACGGGGTCTACCCGAAGGGAGCGGAGCCTTTCGTCGCCAACGGCGAACTCGGTGTGGCGGTGGGGCAGACCCGATCACAGTGGGTCAAACGCCCCTGGAAGATCGAGGTCGAATTCAGCGGACGATCGGGCGTCAAGTACGACTACTACGACTGGGCCGACAACGACCGGGCGGCGATGCTGGAACTCGCCTGGGCGATCACCATCCACAAGGCGCAGGGCAGCGAGTTCGGCATCACCATCGTGGTGCTACCCGCAGACGGCGCGGGACTGAGCCGCGAGTTGCTCTACACGGCGCTGACCCGGCAGAGCAGAAAGGTGATCCTGCTGCACGAGGCCGACCTGAACGAGGTCGCCAAGTACAGCTCGGCGGTATGGTCCGACACGGCCGGTCGGCTGACGAACCTCTTCGTGCCGTCCCAGCCGATCCAGGTCGACGGGACTGTCATCGACCGTGGCCTGGTGCACCGTACCGACGGCGGGGAGCTGGTCCGGAGCAAGAGCGAAGTGATCATCGCAAACCTGCTGCGGCAGCTGAACGCCGTGTACCGGTACGAGGAGCCGTTCACCGGAGACGACGGCCGTACGGTCCGTCCGGACTTCACCATCGACACCGACCTCGGCGAAACGGTCTACTGGGAACACCTGGGCATGCTCACCGACCCTAGGTATGCGGCCAAGTGGGCGAAAAAGGAGGACTGGTACGCCCGCAACGGTGTCCTGCCGTACGAGTCGGGCGGTGGTGCGCGGGGAAAGCTTGTCATCACCGACGATCGCGGCGGCGTCGACGTGCCGCACTGGCGCGAGATAGCCCGCAAGGCCCTGGGGTTGTGAGCTACCAGTCGTCATCGAACATCGGGTCACGTCGATCAAGCGTAACCACGTAGCCACGTCGGTGAAACTCCCCGTTGAGATCGTCATACCTCGATCTTGTGAGGGAGGCGGCGATGACAACTCCGACGACACGACGGCAGTTCCTCCAGGCCGTCGGGGTGTCCGGTGGAGCAGGTGTCCTCTACAGCACCATGAGCGCGCTGGGACTGGCACCACCGGCACAGGCGGCGCCGCCGTTTCGGGCGCCGGACCGATCGGACTTCACCCTGACCGGCCGGTCCGCGAAGTCCGTCCTGGTCCTCGGTGCCGGCATCGCCGGGCTGGCCGCCGCGTACGAACTCGGCAAGGCCGGCTACCGGGTGCAGATCCTGGAGGCCCGCAACCGTCCCGGCGGCCGCAACTGGACGGTGCGGGGTGGCACGGTCGAGACCGACCTGGACGGGCACACCCAGCGGGCCCGCTTCGCCGGTGGCCAGTACCTCAACGCCGGTCCGGCGCGGATCGCCCAGCACATGGTGACCATGGACTACTGCCGGGAACTGGGGGTGCCGGTCGAGATCTTCGGCAACCAGAACGCGGACGGCTACTACTTCAACGACAACGTCGGGGCCCTCTCCGGGCAACCCGTGCGGCACCGGGAGGCCAAGGCCGACGTCTACGGGTACGTCTCCGAACTGCTCGCCAAGGCCACCGACCAGGGTGCCCTGGACACCCACCTCACCGGCGAGGACAAGGAGCGGCTGCTGGAGTTCCTGCGGTCCTTCGGCGCCATCGGTCCCCGGGTGGCCGGTGATCCGGCGGCCAGTTGGCGCTACACCGGCACCAACCGGCGCGGCTACGAGGTGGAACCGGGCGCCGGCTTCCAGGCGGGCATCCCCAGACTCACCCCCTACCCGCTGTCCGACGTGCTGGCCAGCGGTGTCGGCCGGTACTTCTCCTTCGAGTTCGGCTACGACCAGGCGATGTTGATGTTCCAGCCGGTCGGGGGGATGGACCGCATCGCGTACGCCCTGGCGGAGGCCGTGGGGCGGCGCCACATCAGCTACGACGCGGAGGTCCGTTCCCTGACGAACACCGGCTCCGGGGTGTCCGTGGTCTACACCGGGCCGGGTGGAAAACTACGCACCGCGACCGCGGACTTCTGTGTCTGCACCATCCCGCCGCAGGTGCTGGCGAAGATCCCCTCGAATCTCACCGAGCCGGTCCGGACCGCCCTGGCGTACGCCTCCCCGAACGCCACCGGCAAGATCGGGTTGCAGTACCGTCGGCGGTGGTGGGAGCAGGACGACAAGATCTACTCCGGCATCACCAACACCAACCTGGACCTGTCCGCGATCTGGTACCCCTCCTACGGCTACCACGGCGCCAAGGGGGTCGTGGTCGGGTACTACAACAACGGGGCCAACGCCCGGGCGTACGCCGCCCTGTCCCCGGCGGACCGGGAGGCCCGCGCGGTCGCCCAGGGGGTACGCATCCACGGCGAGAAGTACCGCACCGAGTTGGAGTCCTCCTTCTCGGTGGCCTGGGAACGCACCCGCTACTCCGAGGGCGGCTGGGTGTCGTGGCCCTCGCGCACCACTGGCGGACACTACGGGCGGCTGCTGGAGCCCGACGGCCGGGTGTACTTCGCCGGTGACCACCTGAGTCACTACATCGCCTGGCAGGCCGGGGCCTTCGAGTCGGCCCGTCTGGTCGTCACCGACCTGCACGCCCGGGTCATGGCTGGCTGAGGGGTCGGGGTACTCAGTCGGGGCGGTGACTGTTGGTGTGGCCCACCCGCAGGATGAGGTTTTCCACCCAGCGTTCGAACCGGCTGCTGCCGCCGCCCAGCAGCTCGCTCAACTCGTCCGCGGTCACCGCGCCCCGGGTGGCCAGGGAGTCGACCAGGGTGCGCAGCCGACGGTTGTCGTCGTCGGCCGACCCCTCGGTGAAACCGCCCGTGCCCAGGTGACGTTGCACATCCTGGAGGATGTCCATCATCTGCGGCAGGGTCTCGATGATCTGCGACAGACCGGCCTCCCGAGGGCTGGTCGAGCCGCGTAGCTCCTGAAGGGTGAGGGCGACCGACATCGGGGTGACGATGTCGGCGCCCTCCCCGAAGGCGTCGATGGCCCGACCCAGCTGATCCTTGGCGTGGTGCACGCTGTCCAGGTCGGTGTGGTCGACCAGGATCACCCGCATGCCCTGCACGTCGAAGGGCAGTTGCTGACCCTTCGCCAGCAACTGCACGAAGGGCTTGCGCAGGGCGTGCCGCACCGCCAGTTCGTAGAAGACATTGGGATTCTGGTCGGTGAGGTCGGCGATGACCAGGTCGTTCTGAATGATCCGGTCCAGCACCTGCGAGGTGATCATGCCGGCGCGTTCGATCTCGTCGCCCCGCACGGCCACGTAGCCCCGCTCCTCGACCACCGGTCGGATGACGTGCTTGAGAATCTGGTCGCTGCGTTTGCGGATCTCCGAGCCCTCCGGGCCGATCGGTGCGATCACGAAACACTCACGGCGCATTGATCGATCGTTGTCCTCCCCCATGGACCCAGCGTAGTGGAGTTCAGCGATACGAGTTGTCAACCGGTCGGCGTGCGAGACCGGTCCCACCGGGCGCGATGTTCGGCGAGTAGCCGACCGGCCTGCTCGGCGGCCAGGGCGCTGACCGGTTCCCGGACCCAACCGGAGAGGACTGCGGCCATGCCGTCGACCAGGTGCCGACCCACCGGGGTCAGTCGCCGCTGCGCGGCCAGCACCCGCACGGTGTCCTCGGCCGCCCGGCTCCACCGGGCGAACTCCACCTCCGCGCGATACCGGGCCGCCCCGGTGGCCGTCGCCCGCACCTGCCGACGCCAGAACCCCGCCACCCCCAGATGGGCGTACGCCCCGTGCAGCAACCCGTCCAGGGGCCGGGGGTCGGTCCGCCACGGCGCGTAGAACAGCTCCGGTGGGCCCGGTTCCAGCAGGGCGAACATGTCGGTGAGGGCGGCCAGCTTGGCGTGCTGGATCTCGTGGGCCAGCACGACGGCGGCGGATCGGCCGTCCGGCGGCAGGGACATGGCCACCGACCCGAAGGCGTGGTGGAAGGTGCCGCTGCGGCTGCCGTACCGGGGTGCCTCGACCGGCACCAACGCCCGTAACGCTCCGGCGATCTCCTCGGCGACCGGCCGGTGGTGCTCGACCAGCAGCCGCCAGGCCTCCTCCAGTCGGGACCGCCAGGCCGGGGTCAACTTCCCGCCGATGCGGTGGCCGGTGCCGATACCCGGCACATGCCGCCAACTGCGGGTGTCCAGCAGCAGGGACAACCGCAGCCCGTGGTGGGCCAACACCAGTCGGGGCACCGGCTGCCACCGGGGGTCGGTGGAGCCGACGCCGATGGCGATCCGCTCACCCGCGCCGTGCGCCCAGGCGTGTCCACGGACGACCCGGACCCGGGCGCGGGTGGTGGCGGCCGGCAGCTCCGCCGTGCCCAGACCGGGCAGATCCAACCGGCCGGCCGCCCCGGCCGCCAGGGGCACCTCGAGGTCGGCGGCCACCCCGGCGCGGACGGCCGCGGTGGCCGCCACCGCCGCCAGCAGCCCGGGGTAGGTCCGGGTCGGATCCTCCCCACCCAGCAGGGCCGCCGTGCCGAAGGCCCAGGCGGCGGCCGGCGGATGGGCCAGCGTCGCGGCCCGTAGCTCGGGCCGCAGCCCGGCCAACAACCGGTACGCCGCCTCGACCGCCGCCCGGTCGGGGTGTCCCCGCTGGCGCAGCAGCAGGACGATCGCGCGGACCAGCAGCATCGACTTGCTGTGTTGGGCGGCCCGTAACAGGGCCACCCCCTCCGCGCCGCCGCGCCCGGCGGCCAACTCGTCGAGGACTGCCCGGGGCAGCCGATGCTCGGTCGGGATCACCGGGCCGCCCCGGACAACCGGGCCAGGTCGCGGCGTACCGTGCGCCCGATATGGCTGATCAGGGCGTACAGGTCGGGGCAGTAGACGGACGGATTGTCGAAGCCGGTGTCGGCCGCCCAGCGGTGGGTACGCAGCCCGCCCCCGCACACCCGACCCAGGTCGCAGGCCCGACAGGTGGCGCTCAGGGCCGCCAGCCCGGCCTGCTGTTGCCGGACCGCCGGCAGGTCCAGCAGGGCGTCGAAGGGGTCCCGCAGCACATGCAGTCCGGTGTGGGCGGCGCCGTCGTACGCGGCGGCCAGGGTGTCGTCCATCTCGATCGCCCCGTCGGTCTGCACCACGGCCACCGTCACCGCGCTGGTGCCCACCCCGGTCAGTCGGGAGGTGCCGCCGAGCAGCACCTGGATGATCTCGTCGAAGAGGCGGATCCGTACCGGTGGTCCGGGTTGGTGGTACCACTGCGCGAAGACCGCGATCAGCCAGTCCGCGTACGGGGTGGATCCGGGCTGGGGCACCCGCGCGGGCGGGGGAGTGTGCCAGGTGCCGTGCGGCAGCAGGAAGTCCACCGTCGGGGGCCGGTGGGTCAGCAGGCTGCGGTACGTGTCGACCGGGTCGTTGCGCAGGTCGATCGTGCACAGCAGACCGTTGAACAGGTGCGGGTGGCCCGTGGTCAGCCGGTGTATCGCCGTGGCGACCCGATCGTGGCTGCCGCGCCCGTCCGGTCCGCGTCGATGCCGGTCGTGGGCGTCCCGGTCACCGTCGAGGCTCAGGCTGATCCGGACGTCGAGCCGGTCGAGCAGCCGCAGGTAGCTCTCGGTCAGCCGGAGGCCGTTGGTCTGCACGGTGATCCGCACCGGTACCGGGGCCATCGCCTGTCGGATGGCCGACACGGCGTGCTCGATCCGGGCCGGTCCGACCAACAGGGGTTCCCCGCCGTGCAGGACGACGGAGACCCGGTCCAGTCGATGTGCGCGGGCATGGTCGCCGATGCGCCGGGCGGTGGCCTCGAGCACCCGGGGCGACATCGTCCGGGGCAGGTCCCGCCAGCGCTGGTCGGCCATCGTGTAGACGTAGCAGTGGTCGCAGGCCAGGTCGCAGCGACTGTGCAGCTTGAGCACGAACTGGCGCAGGGCGATCGGCGGGGCGCGGCGGACGGCTGAATCAGCGGCCGGCCGATGGTCCTCATCGGATCCGGGCATCAGGGCTCCACGAACTGGCGACGGCTGGCGGGCCGCCGTCGGGCCCACCAGCATACATCGACAACCGACATTGAAAGGGTGGCTGTCACATCGAAGGACGCCGAGGTGCAACGCCCTCGACCGGTCCGTTTCCTACAGTCCGGACGGTAAGTCGGGCCCCCGTGAGGTCGACGCCGTACCGTTATCATGGGCGTACGCAGCGGATCTGGCCAACGATCTATGTCCGGCTTCGAGGCGACCCGATATGCGATACGCAGACAGGCGGTGATCGGGTTGGACACCGGGGAAGACGTGTTGCGCTCCGATCTGATCGATCTGACCGAAGTGGACCTGGCCACCCTGGAAGGCGTACCCAGTCAGGTCCTGCTGGCCGCGCTGCACCGCCTGCAACGCCGCAGTGCCGCCGCCGGTGACCAGTACGCAGGCTGGAACAGTGCGATCGATGGCGACGACTGACCAGCCGGGCGGCCCGGCCGCCGTGGGCGGGGGAGAACCGGCGGCCCACTGCACCATCGTGTCCTTCGTGTCGCCGACCAGCGGCAACTCCGGGCGCAGCAGCGCGGTGGCCAACATCGCCTGGATCCTGGCCTCCAACGGCAAGCGGGTGCTGGCGGTCGACTGGTGCACCAAGACCCCCCGGGTCTACGACTACCTGCGCTCCTTCCGGGTCGACGCCGTCGCCAGCGCCGGGGTGTACGGCGCGGAGCTGGCCACCCTGACCAGCCCGCATCCGGACGCCCCCGGGCACCGCCCCTCCGCGCTGAGCGGGCCGCCCGCCCCGGAGCAGGGGATGCTCTACCGGTACGCGATCCCCGGCACCAGCTTCGGGTTCGCCCTGGTCGGGGTGAGCATGGAGGTCGACGGCCTGCCCAAGGTCGACCCGGTCCGGGCCCGGTTGCTGCTGCGCCAGGCCGGCTACGACTACGTCCTGATCGACACCCCGGTGGATCTCACCATGCCGGGGGTCAGCTACGCCGCGATGCTCAGCGACGTCGCCGTGGTCTGCATTCCGCCCCGCCGTCCCGCCCTCCAGCAGGCCGCCGACCTGGCCGACCAGCTGCAGCGGCAGGCCACCGGTGGCATCCGGATCCTCGCCGCACCCACCCTGCGGGATGTCAGCCAACCCTGGTACGGCGAGGCCCGCGACTCGGCCCGCAAGGCCTTCGCGAAGCTGCTGGACGAGTCCACCGGGGCACCGAACTCCGCCATCGAGATCGTGGAGGTGCCGGAACCGACCTACGACACCTACGACGACGTGCTGGCCGTGCTGGCCGACACCCCGGGCGAGCAGAGCAGCCTGTTGTCGGCGTACGAGCAGATGGCCTCCTGGATCAGCGGCGGCGCGGTGACCCGGGTGGCCGAGGTGCCCGAGCGGATCCGCCGCCGCTACCGGCGGGGGGTGCTGCTGGAACGCGCGGAGAGCGCGGACGAGATCCATGTGCTGTACGAGCCGGCGGAGCGGCCGTACGCCGACTGGATCGCCGGGCAGTTGCGGCGGGCCAACGTCCAGGTCCACCCGCACGCCCTGCGGGGTGGCGCCGCACCGGCGTACGAGTCGGACGCCACCGTGCTGGCCCTGCTCTCCCCGGGGGTGGTCAAGGCCCTGGGGGCCGGTCTGACGGCCGGCACGGACATCGAGGTGTTCGGGGTGCTGACCGACGGTCAGCCACCGAGCCACCTGGATGCCAGCCGGATCATCGACCTGCGCGAGGTGGACGCCGCCCGGGCCCAACCTCTGCTGCTGAGCCAGTTGGGCCTGATCGCGCCCACCCAGCCCACCGGCGACCTGCGCTCGGTCCCGCGCTACCCGGCCGAGACGGATCGGCGGCTGCGTTCCAACCTGCCGGCCCGCAACGACTCCTTCGTCGGCCGCAGCGACTACCTGGAACGACTGCGCGACCAGCTCACCGACGCCGGTGGGCCGGTGACCCTGACCGGCGGGGCCGGGGTCGGCAAGAGTGAGATCGCCCGCGAGTTCGCCCACCGCTTCGCCTACGACTACGACGTGGTCTGGTGGATACCGGCCCAGGACCGGGAGACCGTGCAGACGGCCCTGGGAGAGCTGGCCCAGGAGATCAACGTGGTGGACAGCGTCGGGGCGGCGGAGGCGGCCGTGGCCGCCCTGTCGGCACCCAGGGGCAGCATCGCCCGCTGGCTGCTGATCTACGACAACGCCGACGACGCCGAGGTGCTGTCCGGGCTGCTGCCCCGCCCCGGTGCCGGTCACATCCTGTTCACCTCCCGCGACGACGGATCGTCGAACCTGCCCTCCCCGCTGGAGGTGGCCGCCTTCAGCGGCGACGAGAGCGTCACCATGCTGCGGCGGATGCTCGGCATCAGCGCCGCGGACGCCCGGACCATCGCCGCCGCGGTCGACCACCTGCCCCTGGCGCTGCGGCTGGCCACGGCCTGGATCCGGGAGCGCACCCGCACCCTGGAACTGGAGGGGGTGCCCAACCTGGTGGCGGTCAGCCGGTCGGTGGAGGAACTGCTGTCCGGGGTCAGCCGCCCGGGTGTGGAGGAGCCGACCGAACGGATCCCGGGCTCGCGTACCTCCACGGTGGCCCGGGTGCTGGACAACACCCTGGCCACCCTGCGGGACACCGAGTTCGGGGCGCTGGCGATCCGGGTGGCCGAGATCGCCGCGTACCTCTCCCCGGAGGGGATCGGTCTGCCGCTGCTGCGTTCGACCTCGATGCTGGTGCAGTTGGCCGCGGCGGCCGAGGCCGACCCGGAGGAGATGCTGCTGGCCGCCGGGGAGATCGACCTGGTGCTGGCGGTGGGGGCCCGCTTCGCCCTGTTCGACATCGACTGGGGACGGGGTGCCGCCCTGCGGATGCACCGGGCCATCCAGGTGCTGATCCGCGAGTCGATACCCGAGCCTGAGCGAGGTGAACGACACCGCCAGGTCCTGCACGGCCTGGCCGGGTACGCGCCGACCGACCCGGAGGCCGACGACCGCCGCTACCTGCCGATCTTCGAGGAGCTGCAACGTCACCTGGTGCCCTCCGGGGCGTTGACCGCCGACGACCCCCGGGTGCGGCACTGGGTGGTCAAGCAGGTCCGCTACCTGTTCTACTTCGGCGACAGCGACGCCTGGCAGTCCGCGGTGCGCCTGGCCCAGCAGGCCTGTGACCGGTGGGCGGCCGGCGGCGACTTCGACCAGCTGACCATGCGCCTGTTCGTGCAGACCGCGAACCTGCACCGGGTGCTGGGCCGGCCCCAGGAGGCGCTGCGCCTGGACGAGCAGGTGCTCAGCGAGCAGCGTCGCCGCTACGGGCTGCGGCACTTCCGGACCCTCATCGCCGGCCGGGGCCGGGGCGGTGACCTGCGAGGGCTGGGCCGGTTCGAGGACGCCCTGGTGGAGGATCAGGCCACCCTCAACGGCTACTTCGAGGTGCTCGGGGGAGACCATCCGAACACCCGGATGGCGATCAACAACCTGGCCATCTCCTTCCATCTGACCGGCGACGCCCGGGAGGCCCTGCGCCTGGCGCACCAACTGTTCGACCGGTGGATGACCCTGTTCGGCCCGGAGGAGCCGGCGACCTGGCGGGCCTCCTGCCTGGTCGGCACCCTGGAGCGGGAGGTCGGCGAGTACGAGCTGTCGCTGACCACCCTGCGCGGCACCCTGGAGCGGGTGCACGAGCTGCGGACCGCCTCCCAACTAGACGAACTCCAGGTCAACCGCAGTCTCGCGGTCACCGAGCGCCGCCTGGGGCTGACCCTGGCCGCCAAGAAGCGCAGCATCGAGACCTTCCGCGGCTACCGGGACCGCTTCGGGGAGGACCACCCCCTGACCCGGTCCAGCCTGCTCAGCATGGCCATCGACTACTACCGGGCCGGGGACCCCGGGGTCGCGGTCGAGCACGCCATGCGCTGCCTGCGTGGCTACGAGCGGACCCTGGAGACCGGGCACCCCTTCACCGCGGTCTGCTCGGTGGACCTGGGCATCTGCCACCGGGGCACCGGCGAGTACGACCACGCGATCCGCGACGGGGAGCGGGGGATGCGTACCCTGCGGGCCCGGCTCGGCGACGCCCACCCCTGGACCCTGACCGCCGCGACGGCCCAGGCCGGTCACCTGGCCGCCCACGGTGACCTGGCCGACGCCGTACGACTTCAGCAGGAGACCCACCTGACCAGTCTGCGGTTCCTGGGCCGCGGACACCCCTGCACCGGCGACGCCGCCGCCAACCTGGCCGCCATCATCGCCCGCCGCGACGGGGTCGACGACCTCGGGGTGACCGCGCTGACCGACACCGACATCGACGTGCCGAGAAGCTGAGGAGTGACCAGGTGACCGACCCGCAGCTGATCGGTGCCGTGGTGGAGGAGTCCGCCGAGCAGGACGTCCCGGGTTTCCGCAAGAAGCGCAACCTGTGTCGCCAGTTGCTCCTGGACAATCCGTCGGTCTACCACCTCGCGCACTACACCGGGGGAGTGCTCGACTTCTCGCTCGACCTGCTGGCCCACGACTCGGCGCCGCCCGGTCGAGGGCACACCGACCTGACCCAGCGCCGGGAGGCGTACCGCCGGGTGGGCGCCCAGCTGGTCTACCGGGCCGCCGAACTCAGCCGACGGGTCTGGCACCTGCAATGTGGCGGGCTGGTGCGGTTGGCCGCACAGACCCGGGTGGACTACGTCTTCTGCAACACCACGACCGGCGGAGAGCACGTGGTGGGCTTCGCCAGCACCGCACCGGCCACCGACCCGGTGGTCGACCCGGCCGCGGCCAGCCAGGCCGACCAGGGGGCCGCCAGGCTCGCCACCGACCTGCGGGGGCTGGTACGACAGCCGTCACAGAATCCGGGCGGCTGGCAGACCGAGACATATGTCCCATCCTCCTCGGACGGCGACAACCGGCCCTACCTGACCGAGGTGGGTGACAGCGAGGCCGTCCTGGTGCAGGCCCTGCGCCCCTCCGGGCTGCACTATCTCAGTCATCACCGGCTGGGGGAGCAGGTCGGCGCGGTCGACATCCTGGGGCACCCGGATCTGGAACAGTTCTTCAACCGGGGTGCCACCGTGGCCGACCGGCGTACCGGCTACAAGCGCCTGGCTCGGGACCTGTCCCTGCTGGCGCTACAGGTCAGCCGGGACCTCCGCCGGGCGATCACCGGGGAGGTGGAGCGGTTGGTGCTGGATCTGGAGATCGGTGCGGTCTACTACTACCTGCTGGCCCCGGACGAGTACCTCTTCGGGGTGTGCCTGGACCAGGACTGGGTCAGCCACGCCGACCAGGCCATGTGGCGGGTGGGCACCCAACTGGCCCGGGACCGGGCCTAGGATCCCGCTCCCGGGCGCGGCCTCAGCCCTGGATGACCTGTCGGCGTACCTGGCCGCTGAGCCCGTCGAACATCGACCGGGCCTCCGACCAGTTCAGCGACCGGTCCGTCGACTCGGCCGGGGCCCCTCCCTCCGGCAGGGCCAGGTCGTCGAGCAGGTCCAGTTGGAACAGCGGCAGGTACTCGGCGATCCCGTCGTAGGTCTCGCAGAGCCGGTCCAGCCGTTGCAGGTCGGCCGGGTGGGGCGCGTGCCGGTGGTTCACGTACCACTGCTCGACCCCGTCGCGGAACGCCTCGATCAGCCGGCGCAGCACCAGGGCCGTGCCCAGGGCCCGCTGGACGTCCCGCGACCGCAGGCCCGCGCGCAGCAGCGGCGCCGCCTCGCCGGACCGGCGAGCCTCCGGCCGGGAGGGGGTGAAGGCGTCCCGTAGGTGACGTTCGAAGCCGACTAGCTGGTCCAGCGCCTGCACGGCCTCGACGAAGACCCGAGTCACCCGGCCCGGTAGGGCACTGGTCAGCCCGTTCTCGCCCGGGGGATTGGTGGCGGCCGGCTCGCGTCGCACCGGCCCTCGGGCGTCCGGGCGCAGGTCCCCCCGGATCTCGTCCAGTTGGTACGACAGCCGTTCCAGTGACCGCTGGGCGTTGGTCTGCTGCCGCTGGATGCGTTCCACCCGCTGCCGTACGGAGGTCAGGGCGTCCGCCCCGAGGGTCTGCTCCAGCCGCCGCATGGAGGCCTTGACGCTGCCGGACAGATCCTCCGCGAAGGTCTGCGGATCGTGAACGATCGGCTCCGCACTGAAGGTCTCCGTCAGGTCCGCGGAGAACTCCGCCGGCAGATGCCCGACGACGACCAGGATCACCTCGCTGTCCGGCACGGCCGAGCGGATGGCCACCACCCGACGGTTGAGCTCGTCGACCTCCTCGACCTTGAGCACCGACTCGGTCAGCAGGACGCAGCATCCGGCGCCCTGCTCGTCCAGGGGCACCCAGAAGTCCACCGGAAGGTCCCGCAGCGAACCGATCAGGTGGTCCCGCTGGTACGACCAGCCCTCCTGGGTGAGCACCCGCCGCACGTCGGCGGCGACATCCTGGCGGCTGGCCAGGTCGAACTGGACCCGTACCGCCTCCCGCACCATGCGATGGGTGACCGGGGTGCCCTCCTGCATGGCCCGCTGATACAGGTGATAGCACAACCGGATCAGTCGGCGGGGCACCCCGTCGGTCAGGTTGGTCAGGTATTCCGTGGTCTCCACCGTGAACGGGGACAGTCTCGCCTGACCGAAGGCCCGCAGTTGGCTCTGCCGGATGAAGTCCCGGACGTCCTGCGCGGTGAGCGCGGACATCCGCACGATCGGCCCGATCCGTTGGCGCACCTGCGGGGAGAGCAGGTGTAGCAGCTCCGGCAGCCCGGCGATCACCAGCAGGGCACCGGCCGAGGCGAAGACCCCGAGCATCCGGGCGAACCGGGCCATGGTCTCGTCCCCGGGCCGCCCCGCGGTGGACAGGATCTTGTCCAACTCGTCCAGCACCAGCACGAACCGTTCGTGGCGGCGGGCGTGCAGCAGGGCCAGCACCCCGATCGTCTCCACCGCGCCGGACTCCACATCCGACCGGGCGGTGACCCCGGCAGCGGTCAAGGCCGGCCCCGGGGGGTAACCCATCAGCCAGTCCCAGGCGGTGGCCTCCGTGGCCGGGTCGGCCAGCATCGCCAGCACCATGCCGACGGAGGGGTCGGTGGTGACCTCGGCCAACTCGGCACGCAACCGCTCGGCCAGCAGTCGGGTATCCGACCCGGCCGGCCGCTGCGCCGCCGTCTCGGTCACCTCCGCCCGGTAGCCCTGCACCAGGGCGCGTACCGCCTCCCGGGACAGTCGGCCCAGGAACCGGCGGCTAAGCGACAGGAAGGTGTCCGCGGGTGCGTCCAGGTAGACGGCCTGACCTGCCCCGACGCTGCCGCGCCGGGCGTGGGCCAGCAGTTCGGCCGCCAGATGGGTCTTGCCGGTGCCGTAGTCACCCACCACGGCGACCGTGCCGCCGTTGCCGGTGCGCAGGTAGTTGTCCAGGTGGGCGAGGGCGTCCCGGATGGCCACCGTGACCACGGTGGTGGCGGCGAGCGCACCGCCGTCGGTGACTCGGGCCACCGCTGTCGGGGAGAACGGATTGACCGGGTCGACCGCCGGCGGATCTTCGATTGCGTCCATTGCCCTGATCCTCCGGTAGCTCTGGTCTGGGCACCAGGCAGTCTCACGGCGGAGGGTGAAATCCCCGTACCCCGCCACCGGACCGTCTTCAAATCGTAGCCCTCGGTAGCCATCCCAGCGGACCTCCAATCGAGCTCAGATTCGGCCTCACCTGCAAAAAGTGCTGCTCGGCGGGTATGCCGAAAGCTCTGGTGATCGACTTCGTCCCATACCATTGGCCCATGGGCCAGTCCGGTGGCCGGGATGCCGACCGTGGCGGCCCGACCCGGCCGGGGCCCGCCCCGACGGCCCTCCGGAGGAGGACACCGTTCGATGACCGACCCGGCCTCCGGCTTCGTCCGGCCGTCCGCCTGGTGGCTGCGGGTGGTGTTCGGCGTCATCGGAGCGGTCGCCCTGACGCTGGGCTGGATCGGCTTCGAGCGGCTGGGCAGGTGTCGTCCGGAAGCCATCCACGACTCCTACGACGTGCTCTACTACGCGCTGCAACTGTTCGTCCTCAGCGCCGAGCCCTTCGAGAACCCCGGCCCGTACCCGTGGCAGTTGCAGGTGGCCCGCTTCGTGGCCCCGCTGTTCACCCTGCTGGCCGTCGCCGAGGCGGCCCGCCTGCTGCTGGCCGCCGAGATCCGTCGGTGGCGGGCCCGGCGGGCCACCGGGCATGTGCTGGTCTGCGGGGACTCCCAGTTCGCCCAGATGCTCGCCGACCGTCTCTTCGCCGACGGGGAGCGGGTGGTCGTGGTGCGTTCCGAGCCCTTCGGGCCTCTGGAGTACCGCCAGCCCCGCTACCTGGGGGTCATCGGCGACCCCAGCAGCCCCGAGGTGCTGCGGGGGGCCGGTCTGCCCCGGGCCCACACCATCTACGCCTGCACCCATGACGACGACCTGAACCATGCGATCGCCAACGCCGCCAGCCGCCTGATCCAGGACCGGCGCAATCCTCCCAGGGTCTACGTCCAGGTCCACGATCCGGAGGTGTGCCTGTCGTTGCAGGCCCGGCGGCTGGGGGCCGCCGGTTCCAGCCGGCTGCGGCTGGACTACTTCCACGTCGACGACATCGCCGCCCGCGCGCTGCACCGACACCATCCCCTGCAACCCGCCCGGGGCCGGGCCACGACCGTACTGATCGTCGGTAACGGCAGCTTCCGCCGTGCCCTGCTGGTCGAGACCGCCCGGCACTGGCGGGCCCAGGACGCCGGGACCCGACTGCGGGTGGACCTGGTGGCCCCGGACGCCGGGGCCGAACTGGCCCTCGTGGCGGCCCGCTACCCCTTCCTGCGTACCGTTTGTGAGGTGTCCACCTACGATCTGGACATCGCCGAACTCACCGGGTTGGCGCAGTTCACCACGGGCGGATACGACCGCATCTACCTCTGCCTGCCCGGCGAGAACAACGGACTGCAGTTCGCCCTGGACACTCCCGCCTTGTGGCAGGGCACCCGAGGCAGTGTCTTCGTGCCGGTCTACCGGCAGGCCGCTCTGGCGGCCGCCTTCCACGGCGACTCCCGACACGACCTGCTCGACGAGGTGCACGGCAAGCTGTGTCTCTACCCGGTGCTGACCCACGCCTGCGAGGCCGGGCTGATCGCCGAGGATCTCACCGAACGGTTGGCCCGGCAGATCCACGAGCGGTACCTGCACGCCCGACAACAGGCCGGGATGAGCTTCGGGGAGGCACCCGCAATGGTCGACTGGTCCGGGCTGCCCGAATCCCTGCGCCGGGCCAACCGCAGTCACGTCCAGGACATCGCCGCCAAGCTGCTGAACCTGGGCTGCGTGGTCGCCCCCCGGCACGGAAACACCGGTGACGCCTCGGCCGCCGGGCAGGCCATCGCCGACGGCATCGAACAGTTGGCCCGGCTGGAACATGAACGATGGTGCCAGGAACGGCGGGCGGAAGGCTGGACGTACGGTGAGCCGCGTGACGAACTCCGACAGCGGCATCCCGAACTACGCCCCTGGGACGAGCTGAGCCCGGCCGTGCAGGAGCAGAACCGTGAGGAGATCCGGGCGCTGCCGGATGTGCTGTCCGACAGCGGCTTCGAGTTGATCCGGCTGACCAGCCCGGTGCCCGCCCCACGGCCGGGAGCGGTCGATGGGCCGTGAACCCGGCCCGCTGCGGGTCGGCATCACCGGCCACATCCACCTGACCCGCGGCAGTGTGGGGCCGATCGCCGCGGCCCTGCGGGCCGAACTGGGCCGGCTCAGCGACCACCCGGTGCGGGGTGTCACCTGCCTGGCCGACGGCACCGACCAGATCTTCGCCCGGGTGGTGCTGGCCACCGGCGGCACCTACGAGGTGATCCTGCCCGCCCTGGACTACCGCGACACGATCACCGCCGCCCACCGGGCCGACTTCGACGACCTGCTGGGCCGGGCCAGCGTCATCATCCACACCGGGCACCGCCACTCCGGCACGGCCGCCTACCTGGCCGCCAACGAGGAACTGCTGAGCCGGGTGCAGTGGCTGATCGCGGTCTGGGACGGGTCGGCCGGCCGCCACGCGGCCTCGACGGACCGGACCATCGACATGGCCCGGCAGCGGGGCATCCCCACCACGGTGCTCTGGCCCGAGCAGGCCCACCGCAGCTAGATCTCGGCCCCTCAGACCCCGTGGGCGAACAACGCCAGGCGTACCCGGTTGGGGCTGCCGGTCTTCGTCATCAGGCTGGTGATGTGGGTCTTGACGGTGGTGACACCGATGTGCAGCCGCTGGGCGATCTCCGTGTTGGACAGGCCCTCGGCGACCAGCCCCAGCACCTCCTGCTCCCGCGCGGTCAGCCCGTCCAGACGTTGGGGGGTGCCCGGGCGGGCGTGCACCGCCCGCTGCACCAGCCGCCGCAGCACCTGCGGGCTGAACGGGCTGTCCCCGGATGCCGCCCGTCGGATGCCGTTGAGCAGCTCGGTGGGGGGTGCGTCCTTGAGCAGGAACCCGCAGGCCCCGGCGGTCAGGGCCGGATACAGGTGGTCGTCGTCGCCGAAGGTGGTCAGCACCAGCACCCGGGTGGCCGGCCGCTCGGCGAGGATGCGACCGGTGGCGGTGATCCCGTCCACCCCCGGCATCCGCAGATCCATCACCACCACCTCGGGCCGCAGCCGGGCGGCCAGGGACACCGCCTCCCGACCGTTGTCGGCCTCCCCGACCACCTCGAGGTCGGGGGTGGACTCACACAGCATCCGCAGACCGGCGCGGATCAGATGCTGATCGTCGACCAGCAGCACCCGGATCATGACACCCCTCCCGTGGCGGCGGGCAGCACGGTGCGTACCTGCCAGCCCCTGCCCGGCTGCTCGACCGGCCCGGCCGCCAACCGGCCGCCGAGCACCGCCACCCGTTCCCGCATCCCCGCTATGCCGTGGCCACCGCCGTCCGGCAGCCCGGCCGGCACCCGGCCCGGCCCGTCGTCGACCACCTCCCAGTGCACGGCCCCCTCGACCATCCGCACGGTCAGCCGGGCCACCGCGGCGGCACCGGCGTGCTTGGCCACATTGGTCAGCGCCTCCTGGGTCAGCCGCAGCACCGCCAGACCCCGTACCGCGTCGATTGCACCGATCGCCGGGTCGATGTCGGCCTCCACGGTGATCCCGGCCTGGCGGGCCCGGTCCACGGCCGCCCCCAGGGCGGCCGGCAGCGCCGACGGCTCGATCGCGGTCAGCGCCGCGTCCCCGCGTACCGCCTCGGGGTCGCGCAGCACCGCGACCAGCCGGCGCAAATCCGCCAGGGCCGCGGTGCCGGTGCCGTGCACGTCGTCGAAGACCGCGCCCACCCGGGGATCCAGGTCGGTGAGGACATGCCGGGCCACCCCGACCCGCAGCACCATCGAGGCCACATGATGGGCCACCACGTCGTGCAGTTCCCGGGCGATGGCGCTGCGTTCGTCCGCGCGGGCGGCCCGCTGCTCCGATTCCCGGCGGCGCTGTTCCTCCGCCGCCCGCTGCTGGGCCTGGGTGGCCAACTCGCGGGTCGTCCGGACCACCAGGCCGAGCAGCAGCGGAACCCCGACCTCCAGCAGCAACCCGACCACTCCGGCGAAGAACCGGGGCAGGGGCCTGCCGATCGAGTCGGTCAGGGCCACTGCCGCCAGCCCGGCCGCGGCCAGCCAGATCGTCCGGGTGGATCCGGCGCGCATGGTCAGTTCGAGCAACGCCCAACTGGACCCCACCTGGTTGATCGTGATGTCGTCGAGCAACTGGATCGCCACGGCCAGCAAAGCGGTCTGCGCCACCAGGTTGACCACCGGCCGGTGGTGCAACAGCAGGCCGAGGGAGAAGGCGATCACCGCCAGGGTCCACTGGGTGGCCACCGGCCGACTGCCACCGAGCGGGTTGAAGATCAGGTAACCGAGGCCCGCGAGGTCGAGCAGGAGCATCCGCGCGAAGCTGTCCCGCGCGTCGAACAGGCGCCCCACCCACCCCACGGAGATCACCCTAGCCCTCCGGATCGGTACGCCCGGGGGTCCACCTGCCCCGCAGAGCCAGGTACGCGCCCAGGCCGAGGGGCCCGAGCAGGATGGTCAACAGCAGCACCGGCGCCATCACCAACGACGGCACCTGCCGCTTGCGACTGTCCAGCCAGGCCCACCGGCCGACGAACAGATCGAACACGATCATGTGCGCCCAGCCCGCCGCCGCACCGTCCGGTTCACCCAGCAGGCCACGTACCCCCTGAAGGGTCGGGGAGGCCACCGCCGGCAGCACCTCGCCGAGGGCGGGCAGCACCAGCAGCGCGTAGATCACCACACCGGGGAGCACGATCCACGGCGAGGCGATGATCCGGGCGGTCACCGACCACTTCGGTGCCAGGATCATCAGCGCCCAGAAGGGAGCGGCCACCGCGAAGGTCAACGTGAACAGCACCTCGGTCATCTCTGCGCCCCTTCTCCCGGCCCCGCCCACCTGATGCTGCGCGCCCTCATGCCGCCAACGCCACCTCGGGTTTGCGGCCCCGGACCACCACCAGCGCGGCGGCGGTGACCGTACCGACCAGCAGGGCCGCCGCGACCCCCAGGGTCAGCAGGTCCGGCCGCAGCAGCGGCTGCCCCCGCAACGCCTGCCAGGTCAACAGCAGGGTCAGCCCGGCGTACGCGCCACCCGCGACGAGCAGCAGCCGAGCCCGGGTACCCCCGTCGAGACGGCCACCGCCGAACCGGCCCAGCAGGATCGCCAGGATCGGCAGCACCTGCATCGCGTGCAGCCCCACGAAATGGCCGATCCGCAGATCCCCTCCGGTGCTGCTCCACCCCACCAGCGGCAATCCGGGGCCACCGTCGGCCACCCCCACGCTGTGCGCCCCGGCGATCCCCTCGACGGTCGACGTCTCACCGGCCATCACCATCGGGGTCGCCACCACCATGCCGAGCAGCGCCAGCCCCATCCCCAACCCGATCGCATACCGGCCGGCCCGGTCGGCGACCGGCTGCCGCAGCACCACCACCGCGAGGACCAGGTGCGCCACGGCCAGCACCATGATCGCCACACCCATCAGCATCCACAGCAGGGCGTTCAACGGGGTGCTCACGTTGTAGTGGCTGGTCGTGCCCCGCAACACCTGGCCGACGATGATGGCCATCTCCACCACCCCCAGCGCCACGATGAGGGTGGCCGTCCACTCCGCCACCCGGCTGCGTCGGCGCAGCAGGGAGAGCAGCCAGGCCAGGGTCACCCCGTACAACACGAAGGACACCGCGAACTTCAACGGCTTGAGCCAGATCGGCACACCGGTCAACACCCGATCGTCGACCACGACGCCGACGGCGGAGACGACGGCGAGGCCCGCCATCGCCCAGACGAAAACCATCAGTGGACGGTGCCAGGACGTCCCCTGGCGCGGATAGGTAGCAGTCATACCCCCGATGCTGTTCGGCGGGCTGCCGCCGCGCGCCCGACCGCAGGCCCCGACCGCGACCACAGGTCTGGCCGCCACCTCCTACCCAGGTAGGAGAGGTCGGTCAGCGCCACGGAATCTGGTCGGGCAGGCGGATGCGGTCGGCGGGCACCCCGGCGGCCAGCAGCCGCAGCCGGGAACCGGCGAGCATCGCGGGCGGCCCACAGACGTACACCTGCTGGTCGGGGCGGAGATGGTCCAGCGCGACCGTGAGGGCGTCACCCTGCTCGCCGGGCTCGGCGCGCGGGTCGTGGGAGAGGGCGGGCACGATCCGCAGCCAGGGGCGGGCCTGGGCCAGCCTGTCCAGGGCGATCGCGTCGTACAGGTCGGCGAAGGTCCGGGCCCCGACGACCAGGGTGACCTCCGGTTGAGCTGCTGCGGCGGCGATCTGCTCGACCAGGGCACGCAGCGGCGCCAGCCCGGTGCCACCGGCCACCAGCAGCAGCGGAGTCGGGGACCCCGGCAGGGACAGGCCGGTGGGGGTGGGTGGGCCGAGCCGCAGCAGGTCGCCGGGGCGTACCTGATGGGCCAGCCGATGTGAGACGTCGCCGCCGGGCACGGCACGGACATGCAGCTCCACGGTGCCGTCGGCGCGTGGGGCATTGGCCGGGCAGTACCAGCGCCACCGCCCCGGATGCTGCGGCACGTTCACCGGCACCGCGTCGCCGGGCCGAAACGGCAGCCGCCGCCAGGGGCGTACGGTCAGGATGGTGATGGTGTCCCCGGCCCGGTCCCGGCCGAGGACCTCGACCGGCCAGGACGCCGGCCCGCCACCCACCCGGGCGGCGGCGCGCTCGACCAGACGCCAGGCCCGCCGCCAGGTCGCGGCCTCCGGTGGCATCGTGGGTACGGCGACAGTCAGCGCCGCCCCGACCAGAGCCGCATGGTCGGGGCGCAGCCGGTGCTCCCGGTACACCCGGCCGAGGACCGTCAGCAGGGCCAACCGCCCCGGCCCGTCGTCACCGCCACCCACCAGCCGCAACAGCCCGGCGACGATCAGCGGCGCATCCCCCTCCGGCAGCAGCCCCGGGCAGCCCTCCTGCACGGTGTCCCAGAACCGGGCGGCAGCGCGACCGAAGACCGCCTCGGCGATGCCGCCGGATGTCACGGCAGGGTGGTCGCGCATGTGAGCCTCCGGTGCGATGGACATTCTGAGACGGCACCGAGGCGGGCGGGAGCGGTGACAGATCGTACGGGGGAAGGCCGATCCGCCACCGGAGCCGGCACCCGCCCCGGGCCGTGTCTCCACCCTGGACCCGGCTGGCCTGCCCCGATATGCCGGAATGATCGTCAGCGGAATTCGCGCACCGTATGCAGCCGGTGGCAGAATGTGGCCGGGTCGATATGCGTGGCGTGCATACCGGCCTCGTCGGAAACGGCTTGAATGGACGGGCTCGACCCAGTCGCCCACGAACGGCGAGGTTGCCGGTGACACCTGCCAACTGCCCCCGCTGCGGGGGACGCCTGGCGCGCGATAACCACAGCGGACGCTGCGCCCCCTGCCAGGCCGCCAACCGCGACCGGCTCACCGCACCCCCGGCCGTGCCACCACCCTTCTGGGACCACCAGCCGGTACGCGCCGCACTGGCCCGACGCCACCTCGGGCAGCTCATCCGGGCCTACCGCCACCACCCGTACCACGGTCGGCTTCCGCTCACCCAGTCCGTGGTGGCCGGGTGGCTCGGCATCACCCAGGCCCAACTCAGCCGCATCGAGAACGGCCCCCCACCCATCCACCTGGACCGCCTCACCCACTGGGCCACCCTGCTGCGCATTCCCGAAAAACTGCTCTGGTTCCGGCTGCTCCGCAAAGGTGCGGACCCGGCTCCGGTGGGCTGGGCCTCTTCCGCACCGCATTCACCCGACGAGAAGCCGGGTACTTTGGACGCATCACCCTATGGGGAGGTGGTCACCACGAACCGCCGACAGTTCACCACTCTGGCCGCTCTGGTCGGTCTGGGCTCCAGCGACCAACTGGACCTGCTCACGCGATCCGTCGACGCCACACCCGCCATCGGCATGGACCATGTGCGGCTGGCCCGCAGCGTGGTGGATGATTTCCGACGGGCGGACGCCGTCATCGGCGCGAACGGTCTTCGGGAGGTGGCGATTCACGTCCACGCCCGCCTGTCGGAGTTGGCGGCGAAGGCACGCTACAGCCGTGATGTGGGTGAAGCCCTCCAGAGTGCCCTGGCTGACCTCGCCATCGAAACCGCCTGGCTGGCGATCGACTCCGAGCACCGGGCCACCGCCCGGCCATACCTCAACGAGGCGATCACCCGCGCACGGATCGCCGACGACCCGCACGTCGAGGTACGTGCTCTCACCCAACTCTCGCTGCTGCTGCGGCCGGTGCAGCCGATCGAGTCGTTGCACTGCGCCGAGGCCGCCCTGCGCAACTCCGCCGGTTGGGCCACCCCACGCCTGCGGACGCTGCTGCATCTGCGCCGGGCGCACACGCTCGCCGAACTCGGTGACGCCAGCGCTCACGAACGCGCCATGGCCAAGGCCCGGCACGAGTTGGAGCGCGGCCCGCACGAGGACGACGAAGGCTTCGTGCACTTCGTCAACGAGCAGGAGGTGCAGGGCATCCGTGGCCTGTCGTACCTAGACCTCGACAAACCCGACCGCGCGGCCGAGGCGTTCCGGTCGGTCGCCGAGCATCCCTCGCCACAACATCGGCGCAACCAGGTCTATTACGCCGTCCACCTGACCGAGGCGACCCGCCGGCAGGGAGACATCAACGAAGCTGCGCGAATGGCCCTCGATGTGCTGCCCGCCGTGCGGCGGCTGAACTCCCAGCGAGTCACGAAGCATCTGGGCCAGATCAGGTCCGACCTCGGTCGACTGCGGCAACCAACAGCGCCGGTCCGAGAATTCACCCAGGCATATGACGAGCGGATCGCCCCATGATCGACAAGCTTGTCCTGGAGACCATCAACGCCGCGGAATCCGAGGAGCGCACCGACGATCTCGTCGCCCTCTACGTGGAGATCTACACGGACGCCGGGGAGTTCTACGGTGAGGACCGGTACCGACGCCAACTCACGCTGCACCGCCAGCGACCCGGGTGGCAGATGGTGACGGCAACGGTCGACGGCGAACTGGTCGGCTACATCTACGGATTCCCACTGGCGCCGGACACCAAATGGTGGAACGGCATCGAGGAACCGTATCCGGCGGGCTTCACCGAAGAGGACGGGCGGCGGACCTTCGCCCTCAGCGAGCTGCTGGTCCGCCCCGCCTGGCAGCGCCAGGGGATCGCACGGGCGCTACATGACGAACTCGTCGGTGCCCGCCCTGAGTCCCGAATGACCCTGCTCGCCCGGCCCGACAATGCCCCCGCCCAGGCGGCCTACCGGTCCTGGGGCTGGCAATGGGTCACCTGCCTACGCCCCGCCTGGGGAAACGCCCCCCTCTTCGAGGTCCTCATCCGAGAGCACCGATAACCCGATGTCCTACGTCGTCTCACCCTGTTCGGGCAGGTTCGCCAGCAGCTCACCAATGGCCTGGGCGTATTCGGCAAGTCCGATCTTTTGGGCGGCGGCCAGGCTCATTTCCAGCACCGAATGGGCCTTATCGGTGATGCCCGCCCCTGCCAGCAGTCGCCCGAGGATGGGGCCCACCGGTCGACTTCCCGCCGTGGCAGACGGTGTGCTGGTACTTCATCCGCTGGAGGAAGACGACTTCACCGAGCGGATCCTCGTCGCGCTGCGCCGAAGGGTCCGACCTGCACGATGTGCCACAACTACGCTTCGGCCAACAACACTGCATGAACACCCGTGAGCGCCTCCCGGTCCGCCCTCAGCGGCACCATCGCCCAGCCTCGATGACAGATCCATCTCACAAACCAGTTCGTGATCGGTGGCGTCTCGGGGCGGATCGTCACCGCCGCCGCACCCAGCGGCGAGCTCGCTGACGGTAAGCCACCGCCCGTGATGGAAGGGAGTCCTGTGGCCGTCGCCGATTCACTGCTCGGAGGTGTGCCTGAGCGCTACTACGTCCACAACGAGAACCGCGGTGAAACCCTGCATCGGTCCGCGCCGGAGGCCATCCAGCGGGACGTGATCGCCCTTGAGGTCAGCGAAGGTGACCACGTGCTGGAAATCGGCACCGGCACGGGATACTCCGGCGCGCTCCTCGCCGCCCGAGCCGGCACGTCCGGGCGCGTGACCAGCGTCGACATCAGCGACCACCTCGTCACATGGGCGAACCGGCTGCACCACCAACGCGGCGTCACCACGATCACCTGCCACGTTGCCGACGGCATGATCGGCTACCGGCCAAACGCTCCCTACCAGCGAATCGCGGCCTGGTGCACGCCCCCACGGCTGCCCAGAACATGGGTCGACCAACTCGCCCCAGACGGACGCATCGTGGCCTGCCTTCCCATCGCCGCGCAACCATCCACCACCCTGGTCGCGACCATCACCCTCACCAAGGGACAACCGCGAGTCGAAACGGTGACCTTCGGCGGCTACGCCCAGAGCACCGCTACTGCCGTGGAAGACGCCCTGACCATCCCCGCCCGCTGGGTGGACTACCGCGTTGACCATCCCGAACTGGCCTGGATGTCCATCGGCTGGCGCGACGATGACGACCCGCAGCACACCGGTGCCCGCACAGCGCTCAACCTGCTGCTCGACCCCGACCACACAGAGACCTACCACCGCGCGCCCTTGGACTGGCTGTCATGGACGGCCTACTCGGTCATCGTCGGCGGGCCACAACGCAGTCTCACCGCCCTGGGCGACGGCAGGCGCGGCATCGGACACACCACCGCAACCTCCGCCGCCGTGATCCTGACCGATGGCACCATCCTCGCCGACAGCGCAGACTCCCCGTCCCTGGCAGCGCTACGGACCTGGCTACAACGATGGGAACAAGCGGGACGGCCAAGCGCCACCTGGTTCGACGCAAGCCTTCTACCCAACGACGAGAGTGATCCTCCAGGCTGGGATTTGCGGATCACGGCCCCGCGCCGGTAAGTGACCCCCGCTCGCCACAGCCACGTGGTCGAATCCGCGCACGCTGACGAATCCCCGGCTTCCGGTTCGCCCCCTTGTCGACAAGCCGACAGGCTTCGAGCCTCGGCGAGCGCGTCGCCGCTTCGCCGAAACGGCGGGGTACGCGGCGGTCGGAAGCCGCCACTTCGGCGTAACGGAGTCGATCACCACCCCACCCGACGGCAGCGCGGCTCAAGAGGACCCGACAGGATTCAGCCGGCGCGGCACGCACTGGTTGTCCAGGTCGGTTCCGGTGAGTTGGGGGAACTGGTTGGCGCACCAGCGGGCGACGGCCTCCTTCGAACTGCCCGGTGGGAGGGCGAGGGTGATCCAGAGCGGCTCGCCGCCGTACAGTTGCTGCCGCCCGTAGTCCGTGCTCAGCAGCAGAATCACCCGGGTCTCGCCGTCGAACCTGTTCCGTAGCTCAAGATGCTCGGCCAGGATGTCCTGCGCGTAGAAGGTGTGTGAGCCGTTGGCCGCGATCTGGTTGCGGTCGACGATGCCCACCGTCTTGGAGGCCAGTTGGGCGACGTACTGGCCCGCCAGGGAGACCGTCGGCAGGTCCTGCTGGCGGAACTGGTCCAACTGGGCCAGGGCCAGGTCCTCCGGATCGTCGAAGGTCGGCTCAGCGGGTTCGGTCGTCGGGACGAACGACGGTTCCGGCAGCCCCGCATCCTCGGGGGGAGGGTAGTGCGGCCCCCCAGCGGGGAAGTCGGGATAGGAGGTGCCGGTCGAGGTGTCGTCGTCGGTCGACCCGACCGCGACGACGAGCGCCACGACCATCACCAGCAGGGTGACACCGGCCGCCGCGACCGCCTTGCCCATCGAGATTCCGCTCGACTGCGGGACCACCTGGCCGGAACTGACCCACTCACCCCGCACCGGCGGCTGAGGGGTAGCGATCCGTCCCGGCCCGGTCGCCTGCGACGCAGCCGGGCCGCCGACCGGGCGGCTCGACTGCGGCCTGCCGGCGGGTGACTCCTGCGGCCTGCCGGCGGAGGACTCCGGTGGCAGCTCATCGGCCAGGTCCCCGACCAGGGCACGAACGTTCCAGATGATCCCGCCGTCGGGCTGTTGATCATTGCTCATCTGATTCTCCTGGTCAGGTGTCTCCCGGGACGATCACCCGGCGGCGGCCACCGGCAGCCGGCGTACCGGCGGCACCGGAGGCACCGGCGGGAATCGCCCGCTCCCGGCCCCAGGCCCGCAGCTCGGCGATCTCCTCGGGATGGGTACGGCTCATCGGGTTGGTGTTGACGAAGGTGTCCACGACGAACTCGGGCCGCAGGCTGGCGGCGCCCTCGGTGTGGACGGTGTATCCCAGCTCGCGCAGCGCCGCCTCGATGTCGGAGCCGGCGAAGCCGTCGGAGGCGGCCACGAGCCGACCGACCAGTTCCTCGTCCGGCTCGGTGCGCAGGTAGCGGCCGTGGTAGAGCCGGATGATCTCCGCCCGTTCGGTCTCGTCCGGCAGGTCGACGAAGAAGAGTTCGTCGAAGCGCCCCTTACGCAGCAGCTCCGGTGGCAGGGAACGGACGTCGTTGGAGGTGGCCACGACGAACACCCGGGACCGTGACTCCTGCAACCAGTACAGGAACTGTCCGACCATGCGCCGGCTAACCCCGGTCGAGTCGTACTGCCCGGACAGGCCCTTCTCGATCTCGTCGATCCAGAGCACACAGGGCGCGGTCCGGTCGGCCATCTCCAGGGCCTCCCGCAACCGGGCCTCGGACTGCCCGACGTACATGCCGAGTATGGCGGCGAAGTCGAGCCGGTACAGCGGTAGCCGCCACTGGGCGGCCACCGCCTTGGCGGAGAGGGACTTTCCGCAGCCCGGCACCCCGACCAGCAGCACCCCCCGGGGTGGGCGCAGCCAGGTCTCCCGCAGGTCGGAGAGCATCACCTTGTGGCGGAGGTCCAGCCAGGTACGCAGCTGGTGCAGACCGCCGATCAGGTGGTCGGCCGCTCCCAGCGGGACCCGTTCCAGGCCGGCCAGGTCGGAGAAGTGCTTGTCCTTGACCTCGGTGAGCCGATCGAGATCCTCCCGGTGCAGGCGTCCGGCCGTGGCGATGGTGGCGAGGATGTTCACCGCGGTGCCCTCGGGCACCCCGACCAGGAACTGGGCGGCGCGTCGGGCGTCGGCGGCGGTCCAGTCGATGGTGATCGCGCCCTGCTGCTCCTTGAGGAAGCCGACCACGATGTCGTACATCTCGTCGACGTTCGGCGGCTCCAGGGTGATGCTCATGCCCAGCCGTTGCAGCCCGCTCCACAACGGGGTGTCGGTGATCAGGACGATGCTGCCGGAGTGGTCGTCGGCCAGTCGGGCCAACTCCGCCAGGTGACGGGTGACCGGGGAGTCGGAGTCGAGCATGTCCGGGTCCACGAAGGCGGTCGTCGCCTGTGCCCGCCGGGTGAACTGACTGGCGGCGAAATCCATCGCGGCCACCAGCGACCGGTCGTCCTGCAGGGAGTTGTTGGTGCGCAGGTCCCGCAGGCCGGTGGCCCGGGTGTAGATGGAGAAGGGCAGGTTGACCCGACGGGTGCTGGAGGCCACCTCGCGCAGCAGCCGCACGGCGCGTACCTGCTCGGGGGTTCGGATGCCGATGAGGGGGACCCGTGCGGCGATGTAGCTGTCGAGGTCCCGGCGGGCCTCGTCGTAATGGGACAACGGGCGCTCCTCAGGTCGGTCGTACGGGAGGATCGACGATGATCCGGCGGCCTGGACGGGCCGGGGCGGCGGCCCAGCCGGTCCCGGCGGCCGAGCGGTCCGGCACGGTCAGTGGGTTGTCCCGCAGGGTGCGCAGTCTGGCCTGTACGAGCCGGTCGTCGAGCCCGGCCCGGCGGGCGTCGTCGATGCCGTCCTCCAGGGCCCGCTGGACCAGCCGGATCTGTTCGTCGACCTGATCGCGTAACGCCCGCGTCAGCTTCCCGGGCAGGGCGGGATGACCCGCGACGGCCCGGATGGCGGCCAGTCCGCGCCGGGCCTGGGTCAGGGCACGGGCCGTCTCGAACTCGTCCCGGGTCGCGGCCATGGCGTCGATCAGCCCATCGGCCCAGGTCTGCAAGCGGTGCGCCAGGGCATCGGTCAGTCGGGTGACCAGCCGCAGCCAGACCTCCGCCGGGTAGTCCTGCTCGACCAGGGTCGGCAGGTCCGGCGGGTGGTGGGCGGAGCCGGCCCGCCACTGCTCAAGGAATGCGGCCCACCGCTGGTAGCCGCCGTCACCGACCAGCACCGGTCAGCCCTGCCGAGGGCGGCGGATCACCATCTCGCCCGGCGGCATCGGCTCCCAGTCAGGCAACCCCTCGGCGATCCGGCGTACCCGATTGGTTTTGCGTTGACGCGGCGGTGTGGGCTGCCGGGCCCACGGCACCACCTCAGCTTCGACGGGCCCGTCCGGGGTCGGCTCGGCGGCGCGGTCGGTCGACGACATGTCAGTTCTCCTCCAGAGGGTCGACCGCGCGTCGCTCGTGCGGGTTGCGGGGTGCGCCCGCCGTGGCGAGGTTGGCGATCAGCTCTTTCACCTGCGTCTCCTTGCCGTCGGCTGCGCTGAACCGGCTGGTCCAGTCGGTCAACTCGGCCGCGGCGGCCCGCAGCAACAGCACGGACTCCTTCTTGGCCTCCGCCACCTTTCTCCGAGCCTTGTCCTGGGCGGCGCGGGCCTTGTCGGCCTCACCCTTGAGGTAGACCAGCCAGGCGACCCCGCCGAAGACAGCGATCACGATGCCCAATCCCACGTTGCTGGCGGCGGCGACGAACAGCAGGACGAGAATGAGCACCACGGCCGGCACGATGAGCTTCTGGCCCCACCGGAAGGCCAGGGTGTTGAGGTACGCCTGCGCGTACCGGTCCCAGTGCTGGTTAAGCGACCGTTCCAGGGCGTCCATCGGCTGGTCGAAGGAGCCTGTCCAGGCAGGTGGTCGGAATCCGGCCAGCCCGGCGCTGCCGCTCAGGTCGAATTGCACCTGGACCTTCGCGGGCATTGCCAGGCGGTAGTCGCGGGTGAAGGCGGTGTGCGCCTCGTCCATCCAGACATGGCAGAAGGCCACGGCAAGCCGCTGGGTCTGCGTAGACACCCCGATGTCCTCGGGTTCTAGTGCCGACTGGGTCTGGATGGTCAGATAGTCGCGGGTGTCGTCCAGGGTGGTGGTCTCGGAGCGGGCGGTCTCGGCCGCCGCCAGGTCACCACCGGCCCGGACGATCGACTCGTTGGCGGCGAGTTCCCGACGCAGTGGCAGTTCCTCGTGGTCGTACTCGTCGACCAGCCGGTCGAGGATGTCGTCGATGGCGTCCTCGATGCGGCTGTTCGGCGGCGCCTCCGCGTCCATCAGCGCGGTGTACCGGTCGATGATCGACTGGTGGGCCTCCGCACCGGCCAGGACCCGTTGCAACTGGGGCCACTGGGGTGACGCGGTCGCCAGGCGGGGAAAGTCCTTGGCGAGTTCCTCCACCCGGACGTGGGTCTCCATCTCCCGGCGCCAGCGGTTGACCTGGGCGACCATCGACTCCTTGTCGTCGAGCAGCAGGCGACGCCAGGTTTCCAGTCGGTCCCGGACCACCTCCATGCCGGCCGGTCCGAAGGCGCCCTGGGCGATGGCCTCCAGGATCACCGCGAACTCGCGGTTGAGCGCCTTGGGGTCCTGCGCGTCGAGGTAGTGCCGTAGCCACCGGGCGGCGCTGGTCAGCCGCCCCTGCCGACGCAGGACGAGCATCATGAACAGGGAGGTGCGATGCGGGGAGCGGCGGTACGCCTCCTCGACCGCCCGGACACACAGCTCCGGATCGTCGCCGGCCCAGGAGGCGAGCGCGACCAGCACGGGGGCCAGCCAGTAGCGGGGGGTCTGCACCATCAACTGGTCGCCCACCGCCCGGACGGCCTCCTCGCTGACCAACCCCAGGTCGAACGACTGGAGCATGCCGACCGCGGTCCGGCGGACCACCTTGTGATGGCCGAACTGATGCTCGAGGTCACCCTTGAGGGTGTTGATCGCGATCTCGGCGCGTTGCAGGTTGGCGGTCCGTTCCGCTTGCTGGACGAAGCGGAGGAAGTCCGCGCGCAGCGCCAGGAGTTCCTCCCTGGCGACCTGCTGCTGTTGCCCGAGTTGGACGACATGGTTGCCCACCAGGCCCAGGGTGCGGTCGAGGTCGACCAGCATCCGCTTCGCGTCACGGACTTCGCTTCGTATCGCGTTCAGTTCGGACATGATTCTCCGGCTCAGGTGTCAAAGAGGGGAGGGGCGAGCGTTCCCGGTATCGGAGTGAAATGTGATTGATGGTCCCACGGACGGTACTGGTAAATGTCCTGACGGCTACTTCGACTGAAGGGACTGAATGAGTGTCCAAACGGGTGCCGGAAACTGTGTCCGGGTCAAGCTGATCATTCATGGTCGACTGACGTTCGGCTGATCGTCGGCGGCCGGGAGGCTGGGGTGTGATCGCCCCGCAGGGCGGTGTGGCGGGGTGGCGTCGACCCGTCGGGCCGAGGGCTGGCCCCACCTCGGCCGTTTGCCGCCGTCCGAAGTGGGGCCAGGGTAGTCGTTCCTCTTGTTGCCTCAGGCTTGAGCCTGACACGCCCTGGCCTGCCGGATCCCGCATTTCTACGGGATTCCCGTGACGGGGTCGGACCATCGTGGGGGATGTCCGGGTTATCCGGCGGCCGGCCGGAATCTGTCGACTGGGCGACACTTCCGTTCCCGTTCCAGCGGTTTCGGTGATGATCGGAGCCCGCACCGGAAACTCGTCGTTCGGGTGCATCTAGACGCCAATTCTCCTGGCATCCCAAGAGCGTGACATCAGGTGCCTCGAACGGCCCGGCAGTGCGCCGTTGTCGGTTGCCGACCAATGGACGAACGGTGGATTGGAGGGGCGATGACCGGGAACCATTCGACACAGCCGGAGGAGGATCGGCTGCGACCCTCCGAGGTGCTGGCTCGACTGTCGCTTCGACCGGACCAGGTGCGAGGGGACGACGATCCGGATTCCACCTTCGGCGTCGGTACGGTCAGCTGTGGTCGCCCGCTGATCTTCCCGGTGCCGGTCGAGGATCTGCCGGTCGAACTGCGCCGCCGGGCGCAGGCCTCCGGACGGCACTACTACGGGCTGCTGGTCGCCTTCGACCTGACCGAGCCGCCGGACGCCCGGCGCTACACCTCGGTCCGGTTCGAGGTCACCCTCGACGACGAGGAGTCCCTGGCGGTACGGCTGGACCGGGACGGCGGCACCCTCGGCCTGAGCTACACCGCCGCCTCCCCGTCTCCGTTGACCCCGGCCGCCGACCTGGCGATCCACGCCGCCACCACCCGGCAGGGCTGGCTGCTCCGCCTGGCCCCCCGCTCCGGCCGTCCCCGAGCCTGGTCCTTCGGCCTGCACCGGCACCGGTTCGGCTGGACCTACGAGGACCCCTCCGGGGCGATGTTCCTGCCGCTGACCTACGGGATGCACGCCCTGATCGAGGTGCCCCCCTCGACCCGGTTCCTGTCCGGGCGCATCGGGCTGCGGGTGGAAACCCTCGGCACCTGGCGACAGCGGCCGGTACGCCGATCCGCCACCCTGGTGGACTCGATCGCCTTCGGCGAGGCCCTGCCGGAGAACCCCGTACCGAGTGGCGCGGCCGTGCGACTGTGCCTGGCCGCCGACGTGACCGGCTACAGCCGCCGACCGAACCACCTGGCCGAACGGACCCAGTCCTGGCTGGTACGGGCCCTGGCCCAGGCCCGCGCCAACGCCGGCCTGGACGAGGCCACGGTCGTGTTGCAGGCCCAGGGCGACGGGCAGTTCGCCGTCCTGCCGGTGGGCATCGACGAGTCGCGGGTGATCCCGGACCTGGTCGAGGGTCTGGCCGAAGCCCTGCGCCGCACCAACCACGGCCTGAGCGCCGAGGAACGGGTACGCCTGCGGGTAGCGCTGCACCGTGGCCTGATGAAACCGGCCGACAGCGGCTGGGTGGGCACCGCGGCGATCGCGGTGCACCGGATCCTGGACAGCCCACCGCTGCGGGCCGCCATCCGGGACACCCCGACCGCCGACTACGTCCTGGGCGTACCCGACCTGCTCTACCAGGACGTCATCCGGCACTCCGCGGTTCCTCCGCTGCCCCACCAGTTCACCGAGATCACCATCGACCTGCCCGACAAGGGCTTCGTCGAACACGGCTGGCTGCATGTGCCGGTGGGGAGCCGATGATGACCAGGCGGGTCTTCGCGCTGCTGGTCGGGATCGACCGCTACCAGGCCGTGGGCCCGCTTCAGGGATGCCACAACGACGTGCTCGCGGTGCGGGACTATCTGCGGGTACGCGCCGGGGTGAGCGACCCGCAGGCCATCCGGCTGCTGGCGAACGAGGATGCCACCCGTGAGGCCGTCATCGCGGGCCTACGCGAGCACCTGGGCCAGGCCGGGCCGGGCGACACCGCCCTGTTCTGGTTCAGCGGGCACGGCTCCTGGGCTCCGGTGCCGGAGGAACTGTCCCACCTGGAGCCCTCCGGTCAGATGCAGACCCTGGTCTGCCACGACAGCCGACACGACCAGGTGCCGGACCTCTACGACAAGGAACTGCTGCTGCTGTGCGGCGAGATAGCCGCCACGGGTGCGCACCTGGCGGTCGTGCTGGACAGCTGCCACTCCCACAGCGGCACCCGTGACCTGGTCCGCTACGCCCCCGCCGCGACCACCCCGCCGAGGCTGGAAGCACTGCTGCCGCAGTTGCGCCAGGTCCTGACCCGGCCACCCACCCAGCATGTCGCACTGGCGGCCTGCCGGTCGACCGAGACGGCCGGGGAGACCTGGGCGGACGGACGGGCGTACGGCCTGTTCAGCTGGTCCCTGCTGAGCGCCATGCGCCGGCTGGCTCCCTCGACGACCTACCGCGACCTGCTGGTGGCCGCGCGATGCGAGGTGGAACGCCGGTCCCGGCAGCAGGTCCCGCAGTTGGAACCGGTCACCCCCGGCATCGCCGACCAGCCCTTCCTGGGTGGACGGATCACCCTGCCCGCCATCGGCATCCGGATGCGTAGGGTCCGGGGAGAATGGGAGATCGATGCCGGCTCCTGCCACGGGTTGTCCCTGGCCTCGGCCGAGCAGGACGTCCGGGTCGCCGTACCCGGGACACTGCTGCGGGAGGCGCGGATCATGCGGGTCCATCCGGAACGCAGCGTGGTCGCGCCGCTGGGCTGGGAACCCGACGAGGACACCCAGTACCCGGTGGTGCTGAGCCGGGTCCCGATGCCGAGGGTCACCGTGGCGGTCGACGGGGCGACCGACCCGGTGCTCACCGCGCTGGCCTCGGCCGGGCCGGGGGGAGGACCCTCTCCGCACGTACGACCGGTCGAGGGCGGTGCCGACCTGCTGCTGGAGGTACGCCAGCCGGACCGGGTGCACATCCGGGACGCGGACGGGTTCCCGCTCTGCCCGGAGCTGCCCCTCGACGACGGCGGTCGACGGGCCGTCCTGGCCCTGGAACACCTGGCCCGGGTGCATCAGGTCAAGGCCCTGGTGAACCCGATCTCCCGGCTGACCGGAGCGGTCGGCCTGGAACTGGTCGAGGCCCGCCCGGGTGAGCCGGCGGCACCCGCGCACCGCCCGCCCCTGCTGCCGGGCGGAGACGGCACCCTGCATCTTCGCTACCGGTGGGAGCAGGGGACCTGGCGACCCCCGACGGTCTTCATCCGGTTGCGCAACGACAGCGACCGGCCACTCTTCTTCGTCCTGCTGAACATCACCGAACGGCACCGCGTCCACGCCACCCTCTTCGCCGGGGAACATGTCGCACCCGGGCAGGTCGGGGCGGCGCTGTACGGCCGAGCGGTCGAGTTCACCATGCCGGCCGGCGATCCGGTGCGACCGGGAGCGCGCACCCGGGACTGGCTGCTGCTGCTCGCCGCCGAGGAACAGTTCAGCTCCGCCCCGTTCGAGCTGCCGGCGATCGAGGACATCTGGCGCGACCGGAGGCGTACCCCACTGGCCGTCGCCGGTCTCCTGGGCCGACTGGGGTTGGCCGCGGTGCACCGGGACGCCGGTGCCGCCGGCGCGGGCGCCAGCGACTGGATCACCCTGGCCGTGCCGGTGGTCACCGAGGTGCCCGCCGGTCGCGGTGCCCAGCTGGCCGGTGAGCGTCGGTGAACGGCTACGAGGAGACCGAGGAGGTACCCCTCGACGACTGGATCGCCCACCTGCGGGTGCTTGCGGCCGCCCCACCCCCCGGGGAGGACCCCGCCGAACTGGCCGGGCTGCTCGGGCAGGCGTACGGCGAACGCTACGCACGCGACCAGGACGAGGATTCCCTCCGGGCCGCCATCGTCGAGTTCGACCGGGCGTTGACCCGTGCCCCCGACCACGAGCAGGCACCGCTCTGGCACTGGGCGAAAGGCATGTCCCACCTGGAACGGACCTGGCTGGACGACGACCGCACCGACCACGAGGGCGCGGTCCGGCACCTGATCGAGGCGTACCGGGGGTGGCCGCCGGACGACACGGAACGCGAGGACGTGGCGGAGAGCCTGCTGGAGTCGATCTGGAACCGGTACCTCTGGCGGTACGCGCAGAGCGAGACGCCGCAGGCCACGATCGAGTACGGCGTCGAAGCCATGCAGGACCTAGAGGTCGTGCTCTCTGCCCCCTCGGGTGAGGAGTCCACGGCGTACGCCCGAATGCTGCTGGGTGTGGTCCTGCTGAACCGGTACGACCACGCCGGCCAGGAGGTACCGGACCTGGATCAGGGGACCGCCCTGCTGGCCGAATCTCTGGCCAGGCTGTCCCCGGACACCACCCCCCACTACTTCCTAGCCTGCACGGAACTGGTCGCGGCCTACCTGGAGGCGGCCGGCCTGCGCGAGGACCGCATGAGCCTCGAGTCGGCGATCCAGTTCGTCGACCGGGCAGTGGCGGCCTGCCCGCCCGGGCAGGCCATGCGGCTTCACCTGCGCCGCCACCAGGCCGAGGCGTACGCCGCCCGGTGGCGTCTGGACCCGGATCCGGCGAACCTGACCCGGGCGATCGACTGCTGGCGTGCGGTGTGTGCCGACGATGACGATCCTGCCTGCGGAGTCGCCCTCGCTGAGCTCCTGCACGCCCTCGGCGACCTCGACAGCCTCACCGAGGCGGTCACCCTGTTGGAACGGGCGCTGCCCTCGGCCCCCCGGCCGATGTGGGTGTGGCGACAGCTCGGTGAGACCTACCTGGCGCGCTGGGAGACCGCCGAGGTGCCGGGCAGCCTGGAGACCGCCGACCGCTGTCTGGATCGCGCCCTCACCGAGGGGGGAACGCCGGACCAACTGCTGTCGGTGCACGCCACGCGGGTGGTCGTCGCCAAGGCCCTGCTGGAACACGAGTCTGCCCGGGACCCCGACCGCGCTCCACCCAGCCTGCACCGGGTGCGGGAGATCCTCGATGAGGGGGGCCACGCACTGGATGACGCGACCGAGAGCAGCACACGCGACCGAGCGCTGCTGGCCACCGTACTGCTGAGCACCGAGCTCGGCCATGCCGTGGAGGCGCTGGTCGAGATCGACTCGCCGAGGTTGCACCACCTGTTGGCCGTGGGGCGAATGGTCGGTGACGACCCGCCTGCGGGCATGACGGTGATGCTGGACTTGTCCGAAGCGATGCTGGAGCAGTTCGACCAGGTCACCGTCGGCAGAGGCGCCGCAGGCGACAGCCTGCGGACCTTCTTGCGAGCCGCTGCCGACGAGACGGTGACCAAGGCCGACGCAAAACTCTTCCGGGCGATGTTGCCGCACTTGCTGCATACCCGAGCAGCACGATACAGGGATGACCGCTCGCACCGCGCCGCGCGCGTCATAGCGGCCGACCTTGCGCGCGGCGAGTCCCCGACTGCGGTCGTCGTTGAGACGCAGGTGGTGTCGGCCGTGATGGCGGCACTTGGTTCGGGGCGTATGGGGGATGTGGAGGGCATGCGGACGGCGACCCGGCGAGCCGTCGCGTTGCGGCGTCGACTCGGCCCGTCGCGGCTGAACGCGGCCCTGCTGGATCCAATGGTCCACCTCGTTGAGGACCTGGTGGCCAACCTCGACGGTCGAGAGATCCGGCCGCAACCGCCGGTTCCGCTGCCACCGGGTCCCCTCACCTACGTCACCAGCCTCTCGGTGCTGGCCGGCGCGGTACAGGTGATGGCGGCTATCCGGCGTCTCGACCTCACGCTGCTGCGCCAGTGGGCAGACCATCTGACCGACCTCGCCGGCCGGTTCGAGCAACGCCATGTGATGCGGGTGGCCAGCCTGGCGACGGCCGCGAAAGCCCAACTCCCCCTGGCGCGCCTTGGGCAGCGGCAGGCCGCCGTTTCCGCCGTCGCCCTCTTGGAGCAGGCGACGGCGGAGACGGCGACCGACCTGGCGATTCGGGTCGAACTCGTGCACGACCTCGCGTACGCCCTGCGTCTGGCCGGTGACCCGGACCGGGCGCGGACCCGGCGGCTCGGGCTCGACGGCCTGCACGGCCGCGCCCGGCGGGTGCTTCTGCAGGCGGGTACGGATCACGCCATGGCGACCGCCCGGCAGGCCGCCGGGACCGCGACCACCGTCGTCCGGTGGTGCCTCCAGGATCAGGCCGACGACGACCTGGTCGCCGCCCTCGACGCGGGGCGTGGTCTGGTCCTGCACGCCGCCACCGCCTCCCGCAACATTGCCGACCTGCTGGAGGAGGCCGGGCAGGCCGAGTTGGCCCGGGAATGGCGACAGACCGGAGGACTGGGCCGCGACCAGCTCACCGGCGACGCCCTGGGTGCGGTGTTCGCCGGCGAGGAGGTCCCCGACGACCTGCGGGTGCGGGTACTGCATGCCCTCGACCTGACCACCCACGGTCCGCTGGCACAGGTACGCCCCGACGAGATCAGCAGCGCCCTCACCGAATCGGGGGCCGACGCGCTCGTCTACCTGGTGCCGGCCGCGCACCCGGTGCCGGGCCTGGCCGTGGTGGTCCCCAGGGTCGGCCAGGTCGAGATCCTCGAACTACGCGACCTGGCGGCCGACGACAACGCGCCGGTACGCAGGCTGCTGCGAGCCGCCTTCGGCACCGACCTCACCGACTCGGGGAGCCGGGCGCCCCGGGACGCCGGTCCAGCCGGCGGGTCGCGTGATGCCGGTCCGATCGGCGGGCATCGTGCGCCGTCGGTGGGAACCGCCATCGACGACCTGTGCCGGTGGGCGTGGCGGGCGGCCATGAGTCACCTGGTGGAATACCTGCGGCCGCCGGGTTCGGCGAGCCCGGCCCGGGTGGTCCTCGTCCCGATGGGCGTACTCGGGTTGGTGCCCTGGCATGCCGCCTACCGCGAGACTGCGTCCGGTCGCCGCTACGCCGTACACGACCTGATCGTCTCCTACAGTCCCTCCGCCCGGCTGCTCTGTTCTGCCGCAGCGCGTCCGGTACAGCCGGTCCGCTCGGCGTTGGTGGTCGGGGATCCGCTCGGTGACCTGCCATTCGCCGGCATCGAGGCCCAGGCTATCCACGGACGGTTCCACCCCGAGGGTCGCTATCTCGGCGGACCAACCGACGACCCGGAGCACCTGGCACGCCCGCAGGCCGTCCTGGAGTGGGTACGCACCGTCGGGGCGGGATCATCCCTGCTGCACCTCGCCTGCCACGGGCGCGTCGACCCGGCCCGACCAGCCGACTCACACCTGGTGCTGGCCGGTGGTCTGCTGCCGGCCCGTGAGCTGTTGGAGGTTTCCCGGGTGGCCGCCCTCGACCTGGGCCAGGTGTTCCTAGCCGCCTGCACGACGAACCTCGCCGGTGGGCTACCCGACGAGGCGTTCAGCCTGTCCACCGCCTTCCTGGCGGCCGGCGCCCAGACGGTCTTCGGCTCCCTGTGGTCGGTGCCCGACGTGGGCACCTCTCTGCTGATGTACCAGGTCCACCACTTCCTGCATCAGCAGGGATGTGCACCGGCCGAGGCGTTGCACCGGGCCCAGTTGTGGATGCTGGACCCGCACCGTGCCCCACCGGAGGGAATGCCGCCGGAGCTGGCCGTTCATTGTTCCCGCGTCGACAACGCCGCGCCGCTGGCCTGGGCCGCCTTCACCCACCTGGGCCGATGATCCGGTGTCGGTGTCGGTGTCGGTGTCGGCCAGGTCTGCGGTGTGCCGCCCCGCTGCACCCGCGATCGCCCACCTGCGGGCGGTACGGGGCAGGGCTAACGCGAGATCTTGGACAGTTACCGCTAGCGCGTAACGCCAACTGTCCAAGATCTCGGGCGGATGGTGTTCGGAGGCCTCCGGAGAGGCCAGTGGTCACGATCCGGGGTGTTCTGGAAACCCCGCAGCATGGGTGGCATCCACCAACTGTTGAAGGTGACCGAGGACGACTGCCTTCCGCCCGGTGTCGGGAAGCTGTGCCTCGCCCGCCGAGACCAGGCCGTTGCGCAGATGCCCGATGATCTCCTGTTGCGCGGAGCCAGGCAGCTCGTGCAGCCACAACGACCCCAGGTTGTTGTCCACGATCTCCTGTAGCTGCTCGGCAATGGTCCGGTCGGAGAGGCGGGAGATCAAGAATTCCAGTGTCCAGTCGAAGAGCCCTCCGGTGGCGGTCCAGCCCACCCCGGGCCGGAGCACGATGAGACCAGCCTCCACTTCCCCACGATAAAGACACGCGGAGCAAGACCGCGATCGGCGATGAAACGCTCGACCTGCGCAACCTGCGCGCTGTGGTCGGCGTTGTGGGCGGTGCCGGTCAGGGTGCTCACCCGTGCCGACAGGGCCCTGGCCCGGTGGGCCCGATCGGCGAATGACGTCTCCCACTCGTCGAGGCGGCGGCGGGTGGCCTCCAACGCAGCCTCGTCCGCCCACATGCGAGCCTCCCGGGACGCCGCCGACCGCCAGAAGCGAGATCGTCGTCACGTTACCAACCGGTCGCGCTGCGTGCTGCTCCGCGCGGCCGGGTGCCGAGGTGCCCGGGCGGGGTGGGCCAGAGGTCCCGGTCGGCCGGGTCGGGCAGCACTGACCTGGCCGGTGGCATCCGGAATAGCGTGAACTCGCAAGACTTACAGAGGAGGTCGTGATGCGGGCCTGGCAGGTGGAAGACGTGATGACGAGGGACGTCGCCACGGTGGTGGAGCAGACGCCGTACCGGAAGATCGTCGATCTGCTTGCCGAACGGCGGATCAGTGCGGTGCCGGTGGTGGACGACTTCGGGCACGTCCGGGGTGTGGTGTCCGAGGCGGATCTGCTGCACAAGGTGGAGTGGATGGGAGAGCCGCACGAGCGGCGGATCTTCGAGGGTTCCCGGCTGCGCCGGACCCGCCGTAAGGGTGAGGCCGGCATCGCTCGGGAGCTGATGACCGCGCCGGCGGTGACCACCTCCCCGCACACCTCCCTGGTGGCTGCGGCCAAGCTGATGGACCGCGAGCAGGTCAAGCGGCTTCCGGTGGTGGACGACCTGGGTCGGGTGGTCGGCATCGTCACCCGTTCCGACCTGCTGCGCGTACACCTGCGCCCGGACGCGGACATCCGCCACGACGTGGTGCAGGAGGTGCTGCGTCGGGTCCTGGCGGTGCGCGCGGGAGCCGTCCGGGTTGAGGTACGCGACGGTGTGGTGACCATGCGCGGACGGCTGGACCGCCGCTCGGCGGTGCACATCGCGGGTCGGCTGGCGGCCCGGGTGAGTGGTGTGGTGGAGGTGGTCAACGAGTTGGATTACGACTTCGACGACAGCGAACTGCCTCCCGTCCCGTCCTTCCCGGTGCAGCCGACCCGCGTGTAGGCCGGTAGCGCACTCGGCCGGGCCCGACCGGAAGACCCCCGTGGTCTCCCGGCCGGGCCCGATCTGTCTCGCAAGCAGCCACGGAAAGAGCAGGTCAGACGCCGTCGAAGCCGGCCAACCGGAAGGCCACGAAGCCGAGTAGGGCCAGGGGGAGGGCGGTGGCCAGCGCGAGCAGCCGGGACCGGGCGGTACGGCCGGCGAGGACCACGACCAGGATGGCCAGCCCGACCTTGATCAGGGCGTCCCAGAGCGGGTCGATGCCGTAGTTGGGGTGGTTGATGCGGCGGGCGTTGATCACGGCTTCGGCCAGGAGCACGGCGCCGGGTAGGGCCAGGCCCACCGTCTGCCACCAGCCTCGGCCGCGTGCCCAGACCCCACCGATGCCGAAGATCACCCCGGCGAGGACCCCGAAGCTCATCCAGAGCAGTGAGGTCGGTGCCCACAGGATCGCCCAGTCGTCGCCCTGGATGAGCGCCGCCGCCAGGTAGTAGCCGGGTACCGCGATGACGAGCGCGGCGGCGCCGCCGAGGGCCGCCCGCACCCAGCCGGTACGCACCCAGTAGCCGAAGCCGAAGGCGGCTACCGCCCAGACCGCACTGGAGTTGCCCAGCTCGGCGACGGGATAGGGCAGGAACTTGATCCAGATGAAGTCGAGGATGCCGAGCAGCAGTCCGCCGAGCACGGCGGTGAGCGCGACGGTGCGGTGCGTGGGGTGGGGTCGCATGATCCAGGAGCATACTGGGTATGCACGAGGTCCGTGGCGGCCCGGGGGCGGTGGTCGCGGCACCTCGGGGTTCGCCGGGCGTCAGCGCACCGAGGCGCAGGTCAGCGCAGCGAGGCGTACGCCAGCGGGACCCTGGCCCCGTCCCAGGCGCCGGTGAGGGTGGCGGCCGTGCCGGTCGGTGCCTCGCCGCTGGCCGCGTCCGGTCGGCGGACCAGGGTCAGCTGCACGGTGTCGGTGACGATCAGGGTCAGCGCCCCGTCCTCGACCCGGCGTACCTCGCCGACGGCCGGCACCTGGATCCCGCCCGGGTCACTGGTGATCTCCATGCTCGGCGGGCGCACCTCACGGTGGCCGTCGACCTCGTAGTACTCCTCGGCCTGCCCGCTACCGGCCAGGACGGCCTCGGCCAGGGCGGCGGCGTACACCCCGTCGGCGCAGGCGTCGTAGATCCAGCGGGTGCCGAGCACGGAGTGCTCCATGGTGCCGAGCAGCCCGGCTTCGGCGCCCGGCAGCGGTGCCCCGCGGTAGGTCAGCGGCACCTGGTGCACCGGGCCGGCTCCGGCGCGCACCAGCAGGGTCTCGATGCCGACCTCACCGGCCGGGTCGTCGAACCGGTACGCGGCCACCCGCACCAGCTCGGCGGCGGCGTCCCCCTGGTACCAGTCGCGGCTGGGCAGCCAGGCGGCCACGAGTTCGAGTCTGGTGGGGCGGGCGTGGGCCCGGTGCAGCAACGCCATGCGGGGCATCGTAGGCCTGTTGGCGCCCCGGCGTGGTCCCGTGACGGTCAGGGTGTGTGCGGCGACGGTCAGCGGGTAACCGAGGGCTCCCACAGGGCGAAGCGAGGGGAGGGGCCGTGACGGATCTCGGCGCGCAGGTCTCGTACCTGGTGCTCGCCGACGGCACCGCGGTCTACGCCCCCGACTCGGCGTACCTCGGAGTGGTCGAGCATGTCGTCGCCGACGAACGGCAGGACATCTTCCACGGGGTGATCGTCAAGCTGCCCCGGGGCCAGGACCCGCACCGCTTCGCCCACCGCGACCAGATCGCCGCCCTGCACGAGCGGGGGGTGGTGCTGTCCGTGCCGGCCGGGCAGTTGCCCGAGCTGAGCGCGGACCGGCCGGCCGAACAGGTCGAGGAAGCCGGCGACCCGGTACGGCTGGGGCTGCGGCGGGCCTGGGAGTGGCTGGTCCGACCGCGCTGACCCCCGGGCTGCGTTGACCCCCGGGCTCAGGCCGGTTCGGTCTCGGCGTGCAGGGCCTGCTCCCAGATCGAGGACATCTCCTCGAAGGCGTGCTCCATGATCTGCACCATCGCCCGGCGGGCGCTGTCGCCGTCGTGTCGCTGGATCCCCTGGGCGACCTCGGCGTGCAGTTGGAGGGCCTGCTCGTGCGGGTAGTGCGGCATCAGGTGGTAGTGATGCCGACCGATGAGCACCTCGGCGACCAGGTTCTGGAGTTTGACGAACATCTCGTTGCCGGAGGCCCGCAGCACCCGCTGATGGAACTCGATGTCCAGGCGCAGGAAGCGCTCCTCGTCACCGGCCTTGCCGGCGGCCCACATCTTCGCGGCGAGCCCGACCAGCTCGCTGGCGTCGTCGTGGTCGACCCGTTGGGCGGCCAGCCAGGCCGCGTGCGGCTCGATGGCGGTACGCAGCTCGGTGATCGAGCGGATCTGGGCGATGCGCCCGGCCGAGGCCAGCCGCCACCGGATCACCTGGGGATCGAAGACGTTCCAATGATCGGCCGAGCGGATCATGACCCCGACCCGGCGACGGGTCTCGATGAACCCCATCGAAGCCAGCACCCGTAACACTTCGCGGACCACCGATCGGGAGACCGCGTAGCGGTCGACGAGTTCATCGATGTTGAGCACCGCGCCGGCGGTCAGCTCCCCGCCGCAGATGGCGGTGCCGAGGTGGTCGAGGACCCGTCCGTGCAGCCCGGCCTCGACTGGGGCGGCCTGAGCGGGTGCAACCCCAGATGAGGGCACAATCACGTCTCGGATCGTATCAGTTAGGAGTACCCCTTGTATAAGTCTGCTTTTTCGGCCTAGCATCCGGACGTTAAGCGGATGTAAAACCCCGTTGTCGTGTCCGTTCCCCCACGGTCGCGACCAACACAGAAGGAGAGACGGACGTGGGACGTCGGTCGAAAATCGGGATATCTCTGGCGATGGTGTCCGCCCTGACGCTGTCCGCCTGCGGCAGCGGTGACGACAGCGGCTCCTCGGACACCGTGCGGGTCACCCTGGTCAACCATGTCTGGACCGAGAACATCCGGAAGGCGTTGCCGGAGTTCGAGCGGGAGACCGGCCTCAAGGTCGAGGTCACCCAGCTCGGTGAGGACCAGCTGTCCGACCAGTACAACGTCAAGCTCAACGCCGGTTCCAGCGACATCGATGTGATGATGTACCGCCCGCTGCAGGAAGGCCGGCTGTTCGCCAAGAACAAGTACCTCGCCGATCTGACCGACAAGGCCAAGGGCAGCAGCGACTTCGACCTAGCCGACTTCCAGGCCGCCCCGCTGAGCGCCACCACCTACGAGGACAAGGTGGTCGGCGTGCCGATCATCACCGAGCAGCAGGTGCTCTACTACCGCAAGGACCTGCTGGAGAAGTCCGGCTTCAGCGCCCCGCCGGCGACCCTGGACGAGCTGAAGACCCAGGCCGCGAAGATCCAGGCCGACAACCCGGGTGTGGCCGGCTTCGTCGCGCGTACCGGCAAGGCCGCCGCGGTCACCCAGTTCTCCAGCTTCCTGTTCAGCTTCGGCGGCGACTTCGTCGACGAGTCCGGCAAGTCCGCGGTCAGCACCGACGCCGCCAAGCAGGCGTACGCGTACTACGGCGGTCTGCTGCGGGAGCACGGCCCGGCAAACATCAGCACCGACATGAGCTGGTCCGAGGCGATGGCCATCTTCACCCAGGGCCAGGCCGCCTTCTACCCCGAGGCGAACTCCCTCTACAAGAACGCCACCGACCCGGCCAAGTCGAAGGTCTCCGAGAACGTCGGGTTCGCGCCGTTCCCGGCCGGCCCGGCCGGCTCGAAGCCGTACAACGTGCCCTCCTGGGGTCTGGCCGTCAACGACGCCTCGAAGAACCAGGACAACGCCTGGAAGTTCATCCAGTGGGCGGCCGGTAAGGCGCAGACCCTGGAGCAGCAGAAGGCCGGCGTGCCGGGTGCCCGTACCTCCGTGTGGGAGAACCCCGAGGGCATCGCCACCTACCCGAAGGACATGGCCGAGGCGATCACCGTGAGCCTGGCCAACGGTGTCGGTCACGACCGTCCGGTGGTCGAGCGGGTCGCCCAGGCCCGCGAGATCGTCGGTCAGCCGATCGTCGACGCCATCACCGGCAAGGACGCTGCCGCCTCCGCCGAGGCCGCCAACCAGGCCTTCCAGAAGTTCCTGGACGACGAGGCCCGCTAAGTCCGGGCACGGGGGTGGTGGGGGCGTCGCCCCGCCACCCCCGTCCGGCCTCCCCCTCACGGAGATCTGATGCCAGCTGTAACCGCACCCAGCCGGACGCCACGCGGCGCCGGAGTCATGCCCGACACGCCCGGCTGGGCCCGTTGGGCCAACGACCATCGCAAGTGGCTCTTCGCGGCCCCGGCCATGGCCTTCGTCGCCGCGCTGATCATCTTCCCGCTCGCCTGGACCATCTACCTCAGCCTCACCGACTCCTCGGGGTCCGTGCGGGCCGAGTCGGAGTTCATCGGACTGCGCAACTACCTGGACGTGCTCAGCGACACCGACCGGTTCTGGCCGGCCGTGGGCCGGACCGCCGCGTTCACCGGTGCCGCGCTCTTCTTCGAGGTAGTGCTCGGCATGGCGATCGCCCTGCTGCTGTGGCGTCCGTTCAAGGGCGAGAAGTGGGTCCGGGTCGCGATCCTGCTGCCGCTGGTCGCCACCCCGGTGGCCGTCGGCATGATGTGGCGGCTCATCTTCGACCCCAACATCGGTATGGCCAACCAGATCCTCGGCTGGGTCGGCATCGGCCCGCAGCCCTGGCTGGCCGGGCAGAACAGCGCGCTGGCCACCACCATCTTCATCGACATCTGGCAGTGGACCCCGATGGTGGTGCTGATCCTGCTGGCCGGTCTGACCTCGCTCTCCGACGAGCCGCAGGAAGCGGCGATGATCGACGGCGCGAGCACCTGGCAGCGGTTCCGGCACGTCACCCTGCCGCTGCTGATGCCCACCGTGATCGTCGCGGTGCTGCTGCGCGGCATCGACGCGCTGAAGACCTTCGACATCCTCTACGCGACCAAGGGCCGCGGCGGCGGTTCCTTCAACGAGGTGGAGACGCTCAACGTGTACGCCTACGGGCTGAGCTTCGACTACAACGAGTACGGCCTCTCCTCGACGGTGCTGATTCTGTTCTTCCTGATCATCATCGGTGTGATGTGGCTCCTCACCTCCCGTAAGAAGAAGGAGGCCGGACGATGAAGGCAAGCGCCGGGTTCCGGGCCTTCCGCGCGGTGGCCCTGGTCGTCGTCGTGCTCTCCCTGGTGGCGCCGCTGGTCTGGATGGTCGCCGCCTCCTTCAAGACCAACGTCGACATCTACGACTCCAGCAAGGCCCTGGTCTTCTCGCCGACGCTGGACAACTACAGCACCGTCCTCCAGCAGGCGAACTACATCCAGTTCATCGGCAACAGCCTCTGGGTGGCCTTCGCCGCCACCGTGCTGTCGTTGCTGCTCGGGGTGCCGGCCGCGTACGCGATGAGCCGGTTCAACATGCGCAAGTCGGCGCTGGTGGTGCTGATGGCCCGGGTCATCCCCGGTGTCTCGCTGCTGGTGCCCTGGTACTACGTCTTCTCGAACATGCGCATGGTCGGCGGTTTCACCGTGCTGATCCTCAGCCACATGTTCGTCTCGCTGCCGTTGATCGTCTACATCATGATGGGCTTCTTCGACGGCCTGCCGGACGAGTTGGAGGAGGCCGCCCAGGTCGACGGGCTGACCCCGATCGGAGCCTTCCGGCGGGTCACCCTGCCGCTGTCGGTGCCGGGCATCGCTACCGCCGGCATCCTCTCCTTCATCTTCTCCTGGAACAACTTCATGTTCGCCCTGGTGCTCTCCGGCGCGGACACCAAGACCCTGCCCGTGGCGATCTTCGACTTCGTCGGCTACGCCAGCATCGACTGGGGCGGTCTGATGGCGGCGACCACGGTGGTCACCCTGCCCATCATGCTCATCGCGCTGTTCGTGCAGAAGTACATCGTCTCCGGACTCACCGCAGGCGCGACGAAGGGCTGAGCACCATGACCACCATCTCGCGCGTCGAGACCTTCCTGGTAGCACCCCGCTGGCTGTTCGTCCGGGTGGAGACCACCGACGGCCTCGTCGGCTGGGGCGAGGCCACCTGCGAGGGCCGCTCGGAGACCGTACGCACCGCCGTGGAGCAGCTCAGCGAGCTGCTGATCGGCCAGGACGCGCTGCGGATCGAGGACCACTGGCAGGTGATGACCAAGGGCTCCTTCTACCGGGGCGGCCCGATCCTGGCCAGCGCCGTCGCCGGGCTGGACCAGGCCCTGTGGGACATCGCCGGCAAGCGGTACGGCGCCCCGGTGCACCAGCTGCTCGGCGGACCCGTCCGAGACCGGATCCGGGTGTACGGCTGGGTCGGCGGTGACGAGCCCAGCGAGGTGCGCGACCAGATCGCCGCGCGGGTGGAGTCCGGACTGACCGCGGTGAAGATGAACGCCTCCGGGCGGATGAGCCCGCTGGCCACCGTCGCCGAACTCGACGCGGTGGTCCAGCGGGTGGCCGCCGCCCGGGAGGTGCTCGGCGAGCACCGGGACGTGGCCGTGGACTTTCACGGCCGGTTCACCCTGGCCAACGCCCGCCGGGTGGCCCCGCTGCTGGAGCCGTACCGGCCGTTCTTCCTGGAGGAGCCGGTGGTGCCGGAGAACTCCCACCTGATCGGGGAGTTCGTCCGCTCCACCACCACCCCGGTCTCCACCGGGGAACGGCTCTACAACCGGCAGGAGTTCCTGCCGGTGCTCCAGGCCGGTATCGCGGTGGCCCAGCCGGACCTGTCGCACGCCGGGGGCATCACCGAGGTACGCAAGATCGCCGCCCTGGCGGAGACCTTCGACGTGCAACTGGCCCCGCACTGTCCGCTGGGGCCGATCGCCCTGGCCGCCTGCCTCCAGGTCGGGTTCGCCACCCCGAACTACCTGATCCAGGAGCAGAGCATCGGCATCCATTACAACCTCGGTGCCGAGGTGCTCGACTACTGTGTCGACCAGCAGCCGCTGACCTTCGTCGACGGGTACGTCCAGCGCCTCACCGCACCGGGGCTGGGCATCGAGATCGACGAGCAGGCGGTGCGCGCGGCGGACAAGCGGGGTCACGCCTGGCGCAGCCCGATGTTCCGGCACCCCGACGGCTCGTACGCGGAATGGTGATCATGACCGACCTGCTCACCACCGAACTCACCGCCCAGCGGCTGCTGGCGATCATCCGGGGTACGGACACCACCGCCGCGATCGCTGCCGGCACCGCCCTGCTGGCCGAGGGGGTGTCCATCGTCGAGGTGGCCCTGACCACCCCGGGGGCCCTGGACGCCATCGCGGCCATCCGGGCGGACGCCCCCGCCGGCACCCTGGTGGGTGCCGGCACGGTGCTCACCCCGGCGGCCGTGGCCGACGTGGCGGCGGCCGGGGCCCAGTTCGTGGTGACCCCCGCCGTGGTCGACTCCATCCCGGAGGCGGTCCGGCGGGGCCTGCCGGTAGCCGCCGGAGCCCTCACCCCGACCGAGGCGTACACCGCCGTGCGGTGGGGGGCCAGCGTGGTCAAGCTCTTCCCGGCCTCGGTGGGTGGTGCGGGATACCTGAAGGCGCTGCGGGACCCCTTCCCGGACATCGGCTTCGTCGCCGTCGGTGGGGTGGGCCTGGCCGAGCTGCCCGGCTACCTGGCGGCCGGGGCGATCGCGGTCGGGGTCGGGGGTCCGCTGGTGGGCGACGCCGCCTCCGGCGGCGACCTGGACGCCCTGCGGGAGCGGGCCCGCGCCTACCGGGTGGCGGTCCGCGAAGCGGGGCCCCGGTGACCGTACCCGGCGTGGAGGTGCTCACCCTGGGCGAGGCCCTGGTGTCCCTGCGCTCCGCCGGCCCGCTGGCCCTCGGTGGTCCGCTGACCATGCACCTGGCCGGGGCGGAGACCAATGTGGCGATCGGGCTGGCCCGGCTCGGCCACCGCAGCGCCTGGGTGGGCCGGGTCAGCGACGACGAACTCGGCGAGTTCGTGCTGCGCCAACTGCGGGCCGAGGGGGTGGCCACCGAGGGGGTGGCCCGCGACCCCGACCGGCCCGCTGGAGTGATGTTCCTGGAACGGCGCACCGCCGACCTGACCCGGGTGCGGTACCACCGGGCCGGTTCGGCCGGCTCCGCCCTGCACCCGGACGACCTGGCCGGGCCGCTGGCCGCCGGTGCCCGGGTGCTGCACCTGAGCGGCATCACCCCGGCCCTGTCCGACAGCGCCCGACAGGCCACGGAGTACGCGGCCCGCCAGGCGGCCGTCGCCGGGATGACGGTGTCGCTGGACGTCAACTACCGGGCCCGGCTCTGGTCCCGGGACGCCGCCCGCGCCGTGCTGACCCCCCTGGCCGGGTACGCCTCGATCGTCATCGCCTCCGCGGACGAACTGGACCTGGTCGCCGAGCCCGGCACCGACGAGGCCGGGATGGTCGCCGCCCTGCTGGACCGGGGGGTGCAGACCGTGCTGGTCAAGCTCGGTTCCGACGGGGCCCGCGCGTACACCCCCGAAGGGGTGCGGGAGATGGCGGCGGTACCGGTGACCGCGGTGGACACCGTCGGCGCCGGTGACGCCTTCACCGCCGGTTACCTCTCCGGCCACCTGGACGGCCTGGACCTGTCCGACCGGCTGCGGCGGGCGGTGGCCCTCGGCGCCTTCGCGGTCACCGCGCACGGTGACTGGGAGGGTCTGCCCCGCCGTGACGAGCTTTCCCTGTTGACCGGCAACGCCGCCGGCACCACCCTCCGCTGACTGCGAGAAAGGCACCCCCTCGTGAAGATCGTCGCTGCCGACGTCATCGTTTCCAGCCCTGACCGCAACTTCGTCACACTGAAGATCACAACAGCGGACGGCATCACCGGTCTGGGTGACGGCACCCTCAACGGCCGGGAACTCTCCGTCGCCTCCTACCTGCGCGACCATGTGGTGCCCCTGCTGATCGGGCGGGACGCGCACCGCATCGAGGACGCCTGGCAGTTCCTCTACCGCTCGGCGTACTGGCGGCGCGGCCCGGTCACCATGGCCGCCATCGCCGCGGTGGACGTGGCCCTGTGGGACATCAAGGCCAAGGCCGCCGGCATGCCGCTCTACCAGCTGCTCGGCGGTGCCTCCCGCAACGGCATCATGGCGTACGGTCACGCCTCCGGCCGCGACGTGCCGGAGCTGTTCGACTCCATCCGCGCCCACCTGGAGCAGGGCTACCGCTCGATCCGGGTGCAGACCTCCGTGCCCGGCATCAACGCCGTGTACGGGGTGGCCGCCCAGCCCAGCTCGGACGGCAAGCGCTACGACTACGAGCCGGCCCAGCGCACCCCCCTGCCCGCCGAGGAGGACTGGGACACCCGCGCCTACCTGCGGCACCTGCCCGGGGTCTTCGAGGCGGTCCGCAACGAGTTCGGCCCGGAGCTGCCGCTGCTGCACGACGGTCACCACCGGATGACCCCGATCCAGGCCGCCAAGCTGGGCAAGGCCCTGGAGCCGTACGACCTGTTCTGGCTGGAGGACTGCACCCCGGCGGAGAACCAGGAGGCCCTGCGGCTGGTCCGGCAGCACACCACCACCCCGCTGGCCATCGGCGAGGTGTTCAACACCGTGTGGGACTACCAGACCCTGATCCGGGAACAGCTCATCGACTACGTGCGGTCTGCGGTCACCCACACCGGCGGCATCACCGCCATGCGCAAGCTGCTCGACTTCGCCGCCCAGTACCAGATCAAGTCCGGCATCCACGGCCCGACCGACATCTCCCCGGTCGGCATGGCCGCCGCCCTGCACCTGGACCTGGCCATCCACAACTTCGGCATCCAGGAGTACATGCGGCACGGTCCGCTGACCAACGAGGTGTTCCGGCAGTCCTTCACCTTCACCGACGGATACCTGCACCCGGGGGAGCAGCCCGGTATCGGGGTGGAGTTGGACGAGGAGGCCGCGGCCCGCTTCCCGTACCAGCCGGCGTACCTGCCGTTCAACCGGCTCAAGGACGGCACGGTCCATGACTGGTGAGCCGCCGACTCGCCACATAGTGGTGATGGGGGTCTCCGGCGCGGGCAAGACCACGGTGGCCCGGGGGATCGCCGCGTCCACCGGACTGACCTTCGCCGAGGCCGACGAGTTCCACTCCGAGGCCAATGTGGCCCGGATGCGGGCCGGCATACCACTGGACGACGACGCCCGCTGGCCCTGGTTGCAGGCCCTGGCCGACTGGATGACCGCCCGGCACCGGGAGGGGGTCTCCACCGTGCTGACCTGCTCGGCGCTCAAGCGCTCCTACCGGGACCTGCTGCGGCAGGGACCCCCGGGGGTGTTCTTCGTGCACCTGCACGGCCCGACCGAGGTCATCCGGGAGCGGATGTCGGTGCGTACCCATGAGTACATGCCGCCCAGCCTGCTCGACTCCCAGACGGCGACCCTGGAACCGCTCTGGCCGGACGAGCCCGGCATCGTCATCGACCTCCGCTCCACCAGCGATGCGCTGGTGGCCGAGGCGGTACGGCGGCTGGGCCTGCCGGTACTCGAGGAGACGCCCGAGCCGGTGGCGGCCGAGGGGCCGCCGCCGGAGGCCTCCGCACGATGACCGACGAGCGGTGCGACCCGAGAGGGTCGCACCGCTCATCGGTCGGGATGACGGCGGACGAAGTCCTGGTAGGTCTCGTTGGCCACGCTGGGCGGCGCACTGCCGGGAACTGCGTGACCGGGTGGCCGCCGCGGCCGAGCAGGGCACCCTGGTCTTCCAGCGCGGCGACGCCGAGCCCCGGGTGGTCAGCGACCTCGACGCGGTCGTACCGATCCTGCTCAGCTCGTACGTGCACATGACCAACAACCGACTCGGGGTGAGCATCCTCGACGAGATCTACCTGTCGTACCTGATGCGCGCCGCGTTGCTCGACGAGCCGGCGCCGGCCGGATCCCGATGACCACGGTCGAGGCCGGGCAGCAGGCCACCTGGGCCCGGCCCCGGCTGCGGTCCGAGATCGTGCTCGGCCCCGGGGTGTGGCGCGAGGGCAAGCTCGTGCACCACGTCAAGGACCCGGAGACCGGGTGGTTCTACCGGGTGGGGCCCCGGGAGCACTTCCTGATGTCCCGGATGGACGGCACCCGCAGCCTGGAGGACCTAGCAGGCGAGTACGCCAGCGCCTACCAGCGTCGGCTGGGGCCGGAGAACTGGCAGCAACTGTTCGGCATGCTGCACAAGCGGCAACTGCTGCACGGCGCTACCGATCCGGCGGCCCTGGCCGCGCTGACCTCCTCGGCCGCCGAGGGGGCGGCGAAGACCCGGCGTGGTCCGCTGTCGGCCCGGAAGCCGCTGTTCGACCCGCAGCGGCTGTTCGACCGGGTGCTGCCCTGGCTGGCGCCGGTGTTCAGTTGGTGGTTCGTGCTGCCGGCGCTGGCCCTGGCCCTGGCGGTCCTCGGGTACGTGGGGTGGCAGTTGCCGGATCTGGCCGCCGGAATCGGTGGTGGTCGGCCGCTGGCGGCGATCCTGATCGCGGTGGCGGTCACCTGGGTGATCATCTTCCTGCACGAGTGCGCCCACGGACTGACCTGCCGATATTTCGGCGGCCGGGTCACCGAGATCGGGGTGATGTGGCGGTTCCCGCTGCTGGCCCCGTACTGCAAGGTCGACGACGTGGTGCTGTTCACCCCGCGGCGGCGGGTCGCGACCGCCTTCGCCGGGGTCTTCGTGAGCATGCTGGCGCTGGTGCCCTTCGCCGCGATCCGCCTGTGGGGTTCACCCGGGATGCTGTACGACCTGGCCGGCACCATGTTGCTGTTCGGTACCGCCACGGCCGTGCTCAACCTGGTGTCCTTCCTGCGCCTGGACGGCTACCACATGCTCAGTCACGCGCTGAACCTGGCCGACCTGCGCACGGACACCTACCGGTTCTACGGCCGGCTGGTGCGCCAGGGCCCCCGCGGGGTGACCGACTACCGGACCCGTGACCGGGTGGCCTTCACGGTGTACGGGCTGGCCTCCGTCCTGTTCATCGGCACCGTGCTGACCTTCCTGATCCGCTACTGGTACACCAGCCTGGCCACCTGGCTGAGCCCCACCTGGGCCGTGGTCATCCTCACCGCCGAGGCCATCCTCCTGGCCGCCATCATCACCCACCTAACCCGCCGCCGCCCCACCCCCACCCCCACCCCCTGACACCCCTCCCGCCCGCCCTCCCCGCCCGCGCCCCGCCCTGCTTTTCCCGCCGATCATGCACTTCCCGCCGGGACATAACGCCCGAAAGCCGCGAACCGGCGACCAAAAGTGCAAGATCGACGGGGTGGGGAGGGTGAGGCGGCGGGGGTGGGGGTGTGTTGGGTGCGACACGCCGGACTCTGTGTGATTGTCTCGTTGCGACGGGTTAGGGTTCGTTCGCATCGTTGGCTGGGGAGTTGGAGACAACCGGTGACGGATCGAGGGTGGCTGAATCCTGGGCTGCTGCGGCTCGGGCTCCGGGCGGGCCGGCGAACGACTGATTCGGGCGGTCCGGTGGCGGTGGCGATCCCATCGCCCGAGGACGCGAGCGGCCGGTCCGGCGTGTCTAGGCATCCCATCGCGCCCTCCGGCTAGCGCTGGTCGCCGCCTCCCGGCCGCCCCTCGGACTTGTGTCTCATCAGGAGTTTCCATGCGCCCTGTCTCGCCGGTCAAACGCGCCCGCTGGCGTGACATCGACTGGATCACCGATCTGGTGACCGCCACCCTGGCCCCCACCACCCTGGGGGCCTGGCTGGTGCCGGATGAGCGGCGGCGTCCCGCCGTGCTGGCCGCGGTGTCCCGCATCTGGGTGGAACACGCCCTGCTGTTCGGGGACGCCTTCCTGCTCACCGATGGTGCGGCGGCCACGGTCTGGTTCCACCGCTATCGTCCGATCCCACCCCCGACGCGCTACCTGGAGCGCATCAGGTGGGCCTGCGAGGAGCATCTGGTCCGGTTCCACCGACTGGACCGGTTCCTGGCCGCGCACCGTCCGCAGGAACCCCACAACCACCTGGCGATCCTGGCGGCGCCGCCGGACGCCAACCGGGCGGGCCAGGCCGCGACCGTACTCGCCGACAGCCACCGACTGATGGACACCCACGGTCTGCCGATCTACGCCGACCTGCACAGCGAGGCCGACCGGCGGCTCTACCGGCGGCTGGGCTACCGGGAACACCACCAGATGACGCGCCCGGACGGGGCGATCGTGGACCTGCTCTGGCGACCCAGGCCGGCGACCCGGGTTGCCGCCACGACCCACCCCGGCCCCGCCGTGACCAGCGGCTGCCCGACCAGGCCCTGACCCCGCCCGCGGACGCCCGCCGTACGAACGCTGTCCGGCTCGGCTTGACCGCCGGTTGTCGGTGGCGCATCCTGCAACCCGTACCCACACCGAACCTCGACCGCCTGCGCGGTGGCTGCCGAGTAGCGGAGGTCGATACGTCCGGCGTCGATCAGTGTGACCGGCCGGCAGCCGGGCACCCGGACTGGCCGGTGATCCTCGTGTCCATGCCGTTCATGGGCATCTACCGGCCCTCGATCCAGCTAGGGCTGCTCAGTGCCACGGTGGCCCAGGCCGGGTTTCCGGTGCGTACCCTGCACGCGAATCTCGATCTCGCGGCCCTGATCGGGGCGCAGGAGTACTCCCTGCTGGCGGAGCACCGGGGCCGGCTGGTCGGTGACTGGTTGTTCTCCGTCGCCGCCTTCGGTGAGGCCGCGCCGGACGGCGGGCGAAGGCTGCCCGTCGACTTCGCCGCCGACCTGCGGCACCTGGGCGGGTCCGGCAAAGACCTCCAGGACCGACTGGCGTACCTGCGCGATGTTCAGGTGCCGGCCTACCTGGACACTCTCGTGCGGACCTTTCCGTGGGACCGGTTCCGGGTAGTCGGCTTCAGCTCGACCTACCAGCAGAACACGGCCTCGATCGCCCTGGCCCGACGGCTCAAGCAGGAGTGGCCCGAGCTGGTCACCGTCTTCGGTGGCGCCAACTTCGACGGCGAGATGGGACCGGAGCTGGTGCGGACGGTGGACTGCATGGACCTGGCGGTCACCGGGGAGGGGGAGCGGGCTCTACCCGGGCTGCTGCGGGCCCTCGCCGCCGGTACGGACCCGTTGACCGTGCCCGGGGTGCTGGGCCGGGTGGCGGGTGGGGTCGGTGGGGCTGCACCCGCCCCGCCGCTGGAGTTGCCCGACGCCACCGTGCCGGACTATGCCGAGTACTTCCAACGGATGGCCGACCTGGCCCTGATGCCGGCCGCCGGCCGCCACCGGGTGTGGATCCCCTTCGAGTCCTCCCGGGGCTGCTGGTGGGGGGCCAAGCATCACTGCACCTTCTGCGGACTGAACGGCACCACCATGCGGTTCCGGGCCAAGACCACCGATCAGGTACGGGCCGAACTGGACCTGCAGGCCCGCCGTTACGGCAGCTTCCGGTTCGAGGCGGTGGACAACATCCTCGACCCGACCCACCTGCGGGAACTCATGCCGCAGCTGGCCGGGGCGGACACCGGCTACGAGCTGTTCTATGAGGTCAAGGCGAACCTCACCCGTGATCAGATACGGCTGCTGGCACAGGCCGGGGTGACCCGCATCCAACCCGGTATCGAGTCGCTCAGCTCGCATGTGCTGCGGCTGATGCGCAAGGGGGTCACCGCCGCCCAGAACATCAACCTGCTGCGCTGGTGCCGCTACTACGGCATCGAGGTGGCGTGGAACATCCTCTGGGGTTTCCCGGAGGAGACCGCCGACGACTACGCCGAGCAGGCCGCCCTCCTGCCCCAGCTGTGGCATCTCCAGCCACCCGGCGGCGCGGCCCGGATCTGGATCGAACGGTTCAGTCCGCTGTACGCGGCGGCCCGGGCCGCGACGGATGGTGTGCGGCCGGAAAGCAGCTACGGGTACGTGTATCCGGCCGAGACCGACCTGGACCGGGTCGCCTACTTCTTCGAGCAGCCACCGACGGACGGCCTTTCCGACGAGGCGTACCTGCCGTTGGCCCGGCAGGTGGCGGCCTGGACCGAGGCCGCCGGGACGGACCCACCTCCGGTGCTCACCTACCGGTCGAGCACGGATCACCTGCAGATCTACGATGGCCGCCAGCCCGGTCGGGAGGGCACCTACACCTTCGAGGGTCCGCTGGCCGAGATCTATCTGGCCTGTGTGGATCGTCCGGTCACCCGGTCGGGCCTGCACCAGCGGTTCGGGGAACGCCTGCCGGCCGATGACATCACCGAGGCGGTGACGGAGTTCGCCGGACGCGGGCTGATGGTGCTCGACGGGCCGCGGGTCCTGTCGCTGGCCCTGCCGGCCGTCGGGGGCAGATGACCCCGGGGCGGGTCAGTCCTTGGGTGGCGGCTTGATGCTGAGCACGACCGGAGGATCCCAGGCCGGGCCCCGGGTGAAGGCCCGGGCGAACTGGTCCCGGACGGATCCGGTCGGCCCGGCCTCTACGGAGATCTCGACCGGGGAGGACTCCTCCGATCCGAGGTCCGCGACGGCCCCGGCGACCAGGACGACCCCGGCGGCAGCAGCCACCAACCTCGGCGAGCGTGGCCGGTCCCGGCGACCGGAGCCGACCTCCGCCGGAGGGTGGCCCGGATCAGGGGTACCGGTCGAGTCGCCCGGATCAGACATGAACCCTCCCGTATCGCCTCGCGGCGGTGTCGTCTCCGCACCCCGGCTGGCCTGTGGCGCAGGCCGCGAGTCAGGGTGCCCGGCCGGTCATGCCCCGTCAACCAGGGGTGGTCGGGGTCGCAGGCCTCCGGCGGTCAGCACCGTGACCGGGCGGGCATCTTATCGAGCTTGCCCAACTTCCCTCTCACCTGCGCGGCATCCGGGTGGTGGAACTCGTCGAAGATCGTCAACGCCGCCGTCCAGGCGGCGCGGGCCGCGGCAGGCTCGGCCACCGCGTGATGAAGATCACCTAGCTGGTGCAGGGCCTCGGCCTCGTAGTGTCGGTCGCCGAGTTCCCGCCACAACCGCACGGCGTCCCGATAGTTGGCCAGGGCCTGGCGGGGTTGGTCGCCGAGCTGATGGATGTAGCCGAGACTGTCCCTGATGTGGGCCTCGCCGTCCTCGTCACCCGTCTCCCGCGCCAACGCCAGCGCCTCGGCGCAGTAGGTCAGGGCCGCCCGGTACCCGCCGAGCTTGGCGTGGAACCAGCCCAGGGCGTTCAGGGCATCCGCCAGGCCGATCCGGTCGTCGCACCGCTGGAACAGTGCCACCGCCTGTCGTACGTGGGGCAGGGCCTCCTGATGGCGTCCCTGCTGCTCGCACAGCCAGGCGAAGTTGAGCCGGGTACGCGCCTGACCCTGCCGGTCCCCGACCCTGGTGAACAACGTCAGTGCCGCCGTCAGATGCGACCGGGCGTCCGGCCGTTGCAGCCGGACGGCCGCCCGGCCGAGTCCTCGGTGGGCCAGGGCCAGGGCCCGTTCGTCGCCGAGCCGGCGGGCCGCCGCGAGCGCCCGGGTCTGGATCGCCGCCGAGTCGTGCCAGCGTCCGCGCCGGTCCAGATAGGTGGTCATCGCCCAGGCCAGTTGCCAGACATGAGTGTCGAATCCCTGGCCGGCCGCCAGTTCCAGGGCGGCCAGCAGGACGGTCTGTTCCTCGGTGAACCAGCGCAGGGCGGCCTGCCGGTCGGTCATCCGCTCCGGACTCACCCCTGCTGTGGCCGGTACCGGGGTGATCGGCTCCCGGGAGGGGCTGAGTAGTCGGTCGGCGCCGTGGGCACTGAGCACCAGGTGGTCGAGGAGTCGGCCTACCGCGGCCCGGCGGGCCGCCTCACCCTCGTGCCTGTGGGTCAGCTCCACGGCGTAGGCGCGGAGCAGATCGTGCAGTACGTGCCGGCCGGGGGCCTGCTCACTGATCAGGCTGCTGTTGACCAGAGTCGCGATCAGCCGGTCGGCATGGGCCCGGGGGACACCGACCAGGCTGGCCGCCGCCGGTACGGTCACCTCCGGTCCAGGATGCAGACCGAGGAGCCGGAACATGCCGGCGGTGGCCGGGGCCAGCACCTGGTAGGAGTGGGAGAAGACCGCCCGTACGTCGACCTGCCGTTCCTGAACGCTGAAGGCGTCCAGGCCGTCGCGGGCGGTGTCCAACCGGGCCACCAGCGCGGACAGCGGGAACCGGGTCTGGTTGGCGGCCCGGGCCGCCGCGATCGACAACGCCAGCGGCAGACCGGCGCACTGCTGGATCAGCTGATCGGTCGCCGTGGGCTCGGCGCTCAGCCGCCCGGTGCCCAGCCGCCCTACGAGCAGTTTCCGGGACTCCTCGGCGGTCATCAGGTCCAGGTCGATCAGGGTGGCGGCATCGGTGGCCATCAGACCGGTCATCCGGTTGCGGCTGGTCACCAGCACCAGGCAGCCGCAGGAGCCGGGTAGCAACTGCCGGACCTGCTCGGCGTCGCGGGCGTTGTCCAGCAGGATCAGCAGCCGCCGGGTGGACAGCAGGGTCCGGAACATCGCGGACCGGGCATCGAGGCCGGCCGGCACCTGCTCCGGCGGCACTCCCAGTCCGTGCAGCAGGGTCTGGAGCACGGCCGCCGGCTCCGCCACCGCCCCGAACTGGTCGTATCCCCGCAGGTTGACGTAGAGCTGCCCGTCCGGGAACCGGCCGCGTACCCGGTGGGCCCAGTGCACCGCCAGGGCCGTCTTGCCCACCCCCGCCATGCCGGCGATCACCGCCACCGGGCTGGTCCTGGTGGCCGTCTCGCAGCCCTGGGACAGCAGGCCGTCCAGGCGGGCCAGGTCCGCCTGTCGGCCGACGAATCCCGGTACGGGATGGGGGAGCTGGGCCGGTACGGGCAGCCGGAGGCCGGTCAACGGCGCCACCGTGCCGACCGAGGGCCCCGGCTCGTGGATCACCAGTGCCGGATCGGCGGCCAGGATCTGCTGGTGCAGTCGGTGCAGGTCGGCCCCCGGCTCCACCCCCAGACCGTCCAGGGTGTGCCGCCGTACGTCATGGAAGGTCATGATCGCCTCGGCCTGGCGGCCGGAGCGGTACAGCGCGACCATCAGCAGACACCACAGCCGCTCCCGGTACGGGTGGTCGGCGACCAGTTGGCGTAACTCCCCGACCACGGCCAGGTGCCGCCCGAGGTTCAGGTCGAGCTCGATGCGCTCCTCCAGCGCCGCCAACCTGCGCTCGTCCAGCAGGGTGCGTTCGGCGTCGAGGGCCGGACTGGTCAGCCCGGCGCAGAACGGGCCCCGCCAGTGGCGCAGGGCGGAGTGCAGGGCGGTGGCCGCGGCCGAGGTGTCCCCGCTGTCGCGGGCCGTCCGCGCCGCGGCCACCTCCCGCTCGAAGTCCACCAGGTCCAGCCCGCCGAGGGCCACCGCCAGGCGGTATCCGGAGCCGGTCCAGGTCAGGAAGGTCGACGGGCCCCGCTTCTGCGGTGTCGGGTCGAGGACCCGCCGCAGGGCGGAGATGTGTTTCTGTAGTAAATTCACTGCATACGCTGGCGGGGTCGAACCCCAGATCCCGGTGATGAGCCGGTCTCGTTCGACCACCTTGTCGGCACGCAGCAGGAGCACGGCCAGCACCACCTGCCGCTGCACAGGCCCCAGGTCGAGTCGCCGCTCATCACACCAGACGCGCAACGGGCCCAGCACCTCGAAGCGCACGCCCTGATCCGCGATCGCCCGTCACCGCCTCCGTGAGGATCTCGCCGGGTGCCCATTCTGGTCCACGCGGGCGAACTCCAGAGGTCACTCCAGGGGTAGCTCCAGCGGCAACTTCTACCCTACCGACAAGTGGACCGTCCAGGACCCGACCGGACGGCGGCGACGATGCCGGTCAGCTTGTTGGGAAAAAGGGGTATGGATGAAGACCTGTCTGGCGGAAGTCCTCTCCGCGGAGGCGGCCGCGCTCTACCAGCGCCTGTTGGCCGTCGGCACGTTGCCTCTGCACGAGGAGCCCATGCTGCGCGACGCCGGGCCGACCCGGGAGCTGATCGAGCGGGGCTTCGCCCGGGAGCGGCATGTGGGGCGGCCGGAGTTGGTGCCGGTCGAACCGGTGCGGGCCATGGACAACGCGATACTGCTCATCCAACGGCAGATCACCGATCGGTACGAGGGCCTGCTGCGGGTACGCGAGGAGGTCGAAGCCCTGCAGCAGCACTATCTCGGCGCCAAGGACTGGGGTCGGCTGCCGGAGGACCGGATCCGGGTGTTGACCGACGGGGCGGAGATCGGTGCCCTCTCGGTCGAGCTGTGCCTGTCGGCCCGCCGGGACGTCATGAGCATCGAGACGGAGCACTTCAACCGGCCACCCGACCCGCAGTCGGTCCGCCGGCCCCCGGCCGCCGCCGTGGCCCGAGGGGTGACCTTCCGCAACATCTACACCAGAGGGGTCCTGGACCTGCCCGGCTCCGCGCAGATGTTACGGGCCTCGGTCGAGGCCGGTTGGCAGTGCCGCATCTATCCCGAGCTGCCGATGAAGATGGTGCTGGTCGACGGGCAGACGGCGCTGCTGCCGCTGGGACCGACCGGCATGGAAGGCGCCATGCTGGTGCGTACCCCGGTCATCGCCTCGGCGCTCCGGACCTTCTTCGACCTGCTGTGGCATCGGGCGGTGCCGGTGACCGGCACCCGTGAGCGGCTCAGTTTCGAACAGGACCAGGTGCTGCGGCTGCTACTCACCGGCATGATCGACAAGGCGATCGCCCGGCACCTGGGCATCAGTGAGCGCACCGTACGCCGTCATGTCGGTGCCCTCATGCAGCGCCTGGGCGCGAACAACCGGGTGACCCTGGCCGCCACGGCCGTACGCGAGGGCTGGGCCGACTGACCCCGGCCGCGCGTCACCGACGGCCCTGGTCGTCGGCGCGGCTATCGGGGCGGAAACACACACGGCACCGCCCGAGGGAACAGGGCCCGCAACTGGGTGACCGCCTCGTCGGAGAAGGTGCCGAGCCCTCGGGCCAGCACCTCGACCGGATCGAGCACACCGTAGACCAGCCCGGAGAATCCGGCCGCGGTGAGCACGGCCGACACCGGCCCGGGATCGGGCTCCACCACCAGTCGTCCGTCGACGGCCTCGAGGTGGTACTCGCCGGCCAGGAAAGGGTCGTCGACCACCTCGATGCCGACCCGACCCGCCCCGACCTCCAGCCCGCGCAGACCCTCGACGCTGAGGACCCGGGCCATCGGGGGTGGGGCGCAGGGAAAGGAGAGCACGGTCTCGACTCGGGCGGTCAGGTCGTCCAGCCACAGTTCGGGCAGCTCATCGGCGGGGACGGTCAGCACCACCTCGGAGACCTGGTCGATGTGGTGGGCGAAGAACCTCAACAGCAGGGCCCGCCCGAAGGGATCCGTGGTCAGTAGGTCGTCCGCGCGTAGCTGTCCACCCTGGCCGTCGATCCGGTAGGTCAGCATGCCGACGATGTCACCGTCGCGGCGGGCGGTCACCAGCCAGCGGGTGCCGGCGTCGCGGCCGGCTGCGCTCTGCTGCTCCGGCGGCAGCGCGAAACCGTGCCGCCGGTGCAGCAGCCGGCGCAGGAACCCCCGGTATTCGTCGAACCCCTCGGCGTACGGCTGCCAGGTGACCTCGCCGGGCAGTTCCGCCTTCAGCAGCGGTGCGCAGTCCTCCGGCCGGAAGGTGACCGTCCGGGGTTTCGGCAGGTTGACGTAGCCGAACCGGGCGTAGAACGAGGACCGGAAGGGGTACAGGGCGGTCACCACGTGCCCCCGCCGGCGCATCTCATCGAGCAGGTGGTGGAGCAGGTCCCGGCTGTGACCCCGGCGCCGGGCCAGGGGATGGGTGGCGACCCAGGCGACACCGGCCATGTCGAGCACCCGGCCGCGCAGGTTCTGCCACATCGGGATGGCCGAGGCCGCAGCCGCGACCAGACCCTCGTCCTCCACGATCATGGTGCAGTTGCCCTCGTGGTACGGCAACGCCGCGCGAAGCTGCTCCTCGGTCGTCGGGGTCGGGGAGGGGCCGAAGGCGTACGACTGCAACGGGAAGGAGGTGCGCAGTCGTTCGTCGCCGAGCACCTCACGGATCTTCACCGGCACCCGTCCCAGGTGAGTCGCCGACCGGGGCGGCTCCGCTGCCACTCGTACGGCCGGGGTGAACCTGCCGCGGTCACGGCCGTCCCCTCCGCCGTGGCCGGACCGACCTGCCGGCCGCTCGGCCCTGCGGTTGGTGCGGGCATGTCGCCTCCTCCTGCTGCCATCGCGGGCGGCATTCCGGCGCCCCGCGAAAACGGTACGGAAATCATGTACCGAGATGCGGCTGTCGATGCGGCCGGTTACGGCAACCGACCGGCACCGGCCACCGAAATCGCCATTAGGAGGCGCCGGTCTCCGCCCGGATGTCCTCGATAGGCCACTGGCCGACTTCGCCATATCGGCGTCGCCCGCCGATGTGTTTCTCTGGTGGCCGTCGATACCCGTGATCGGGAGTCACCCGTCGGCAACCCGCAACCAAAGGGAGCAGATGTGGCGCACCAAGAGGTAGATGTGCTGGCAGTTGGTGCCGGCCCGGCCAACCTGGCCCTGGCAGTGGCAATCGAGGAATCCGGACACACCGGCCTGGCTGCCAACACGCTCCTGATTGAGCAGCACGCGGACATCAAGTGGCAGCGCGGACTGCTGTTGCCCGGGGCGCGCAGTCAGGTCTCCTTCATCAAGGACCTGGTCACCCTCCGGAATCCGCGCAGTGATTTCTCATTCCTGAACTTCATGCACAGCAAGCGGCGGCTGGATGAATTCGTCAACCTGTCCACCTTCTACCCGTACCGTAGCGAGATCTCCGAATACCTGGCCTGGGTGGCGGATTCCCTGCGCAGTGTCCGGGTGCGGTACAACGCCCGGTGCGCGAGCATCGCCGTCAATCGGGACGCCGACGGCGCCCCACACGACTGGACGGTGACCCTGGCCGGGGGAGACACCATCACCTGCCGTGACCTCGTCATCGGGGTGGGGCGGGAGCCCCAGGTGCCGGAGGTGTTCCGCCAGTTGCCCACCGATAAGGTCATCCACAGCAGCCGCTACTGCGCCGGGATCGCCGAACTCGACCGCGAACGGCCGTACCGGGTGGCGGTGGTCGGTGGTGCGCAGAGCGCCGCCGAGATGTTCTACGCCGTGCACGAGGACCTGCCGGCCAGTCGGCCGACCATCCTGCTGCGGTCGGTCGGCTTCCAGAACTACCAGACCAGCAAATTCGTCAACGAGTTGTTCTACCCGTCCTTCGTGGACGAGTTCTTCGACTGTGACCAGGAGTCGCGGCGTCAGATCCTGGACGAAATGCGCATCACCAACTACGCCGGCCTGGCCCCGCCCTTCCTCGACGAGTTGTACGCGATGCTGTACCGGCAGCGCCTCAACGGCGACGACCGGTCCCGGGTGATGACCCTGACCGAGATCGTCACCGCCCGGCAGGACGGCGAGGAGATCGTCCTCGAACTGAGTGACCGACGGACCAGAAAGATCACCGAATTGCGCTGCGACCTGGTGCTGCTGGGAACCGGTTACCGCAACGAGCCCTCCCCGTTGTTCCGGCAGCTGGAACCGCAGTTGGGAATCGACCCCGTCGGAGTGTCCCGGAACTACCGGGTGGAGATCGACAACGCCCCCTGGGGTGCCATCTACCTCCAGGGGACCAACGAGGAGACCCACGGCATCGCCGACTCCCTGATCAGTGTGCTGGCACACCGGTCGGCGGAGATCGTCGAGGACATGGTGACCCGGCGTACCGCCTCCGGGCAGCGTCTCGGCACCCCCCAGCCGGCCGGTCGGGGGGCGTGATGGAGATCCGCCGATTCGATCAGGGCAGACTGGCCAGCGGGTACGGCCTCAACTACGAACTGCTCCTGCCGTGGCCCGAGCTGAACGCCCCCTTCGAGGGAGCCTGGTGCGTGGTGCCCCCGGGCGGTGCCGCGACGGCGCACGCCCACCACGAGTACGAGATCTTCATCGGTCTGGTCGGCCGCGGGGAGATCATCGTCGACGGGCAGCGCAGCGACTTCGCGGCCGGCGACATCGTCCGCCTGGCCCCCGGCTCCCACCACCAGGTGACCAATCCCGGTGATCAGGAGTTCACCTACTACGCCATCTGGTGGGACACCGACATGGCCGCCCGCTTCACCGACCGGCACCGGGCGGAGGGCTGAGATGGCACGCAGCATCGTCATCGTCCCCGCGCCGACCGCCAACGGCGACCTGCATGTCGGTCACCTCTGCGGGCCCTTCCTGGCCGCCGACGTCTACGCCCGGTACCGCCGGGCGGCCGGTGTCCGGACCCTGTTCGGCAGCGGGGTGCAGGAGACCCAGACCTTCGTGGTCTCCACCGCACGCCGGCTGGGGATCGCCCCGGAATCGCTGACCGAACGGGCCGAGGAACAGGTCCGCAGCTCACTGGCCGCGCTGGGTATCTCCATCGACGGATTCGCCCCGGGGGACAAGGGGTTCCGCGACTTCCTCTGCGAGTTCCTCGGCCGACTGCACGCCGAGGGGGTGTTCGAGCTACGCCGGATGTCCTTTCCCTACCTGCCTCGCACGGGGGAGTACCTGATGGAGGCGTACGTCCAGGGGATCTGCCCGACCTGCCTGGCGGACAGCTGCGGCGGAGTCTGCGAGAGCTGCGGTCACCACATCAACCCCGGGGAACTGCGGGAACCGCGCTCCACCGAACACCCCGACGAGGAGTTGACCGTACGGTCGGCGGAGATCCTGGTGCTGCCCCTGGAGCGCTACCGGGAACGGTTGCGGGCCCACTACCTCAGGCCGGAGACGGTGATGCGGCCGCACATGCGGCAGGCCCTGGGGGAGATGCTGAGTCGACCGTTGCCGGACTTCCCGATCACCTTCCCGACCGGTTGGGGGGTGCCCGCCCCCTTCCCGGAGGTGCCGGGTCAGGCGATCAACCCCGCCGTCGAGGCGATCCCGGCCGGGATCCACACCGCCGCGGTCGCCGCCGCGGCGACCGGCCACCCTCCGCAGGCCGTCGACGACCTCTGGCTGGCCGACGGTGTCACCGAGGTCGTCTACTTCATGGGCTTCGACAACACCCACCCGTTCGCCCTGGTCGGGGTAGCCCTGTTGATGGCCTTCGGTGACCGGTACCTGCGTCCCACCATGCTGACCAACGAGTTCTACGAGTTGGAGCACGAGAAGTTCTCCACCAGCCGGGGGCATGTGGTCTGGGCCCAGGAACTGGCCGCCGACACCCCGCGTGACATCGGCCGCTTCTACCTCGCCAGCACCAGCCCGGAACACCAGCGGACCAACTTCAGTCGATCCGCCCTGGCCACCCTGGCCGGCACCCGACTGATCCAGCCCTGGAACCGGTTGGCCGAGGCCCTTAACCGGTGGTACGACGCACAGAATCCACCTGCCGGGTGGACGCTGCCGGTCAGCCCGGCCGGCCGAACCGCCGCCGCCACCATGATCAGCCGGTTCACCGGGCAGGCCGAACTGTCCCACTACAGCCTGAACCGGATCGCCGAGACGATCACCGCCCAACTGGCCCGCCTGGCCGAACTGGCTGCCCGATTCGAGTCCGGCGACCAGCCCGCCACATCGGAGCGGGCCGGCGACCTCTACCACGAGGTGGAGACCTTCCTGCGCGCCGCCGCGCCGGTCCTGATCGACCTCGCCGACGAGGTGCTGGGCGCGACCGCACCCCACCTGCTCGACGGGGCCGCCGAGGCCCGGCAGGTGCACCCCCGCCGGCTGCCCCGGCTGGCCGACCTGGAGGTGGCCGCCCCGCAGCGGCCCGCCCCGCCGGCGGCCTGAGATGCCGGCCGCCACCCCGACCGGACGGCGGGTGCTGATCGTGGGGGCCGGTGTGGTCGGGCTCCTCACCGCGCTGGAGTGCGCCCGTCGCGGCGACGAGGTGACCGTGCTGGACCAGGGCCCCATCCCCAACCCGGCGGCGGCCTCCTTCGACCAGCACCGGGTCGTTCGCGCCCTGCACCTGGGCGACCCGGCGGCCACCCGGGCGGCGGCCGTCCTGCCCGGACGCTGGACGGAGCTGCAGGGTCTGCTGGCCACCCCGATCTATCGCCGGGTGGGTGTCCTGGTCGTCCAGTCGCTCACCGAGGCGACCGACAACCTGCGCCTGATGCGCGCCGCCGGAATCGAGGGCGAGCTGTTGGGGCCCCGACAACTGCGGCAACGGCTTGAGCATCTGACCTTTCCGGGGCAAGCCGCCGGTCTGCTGGAGCCCGGGGCCGGGGTGCTGCTGGCCCGTCGGGTGTTGACGGGGACGACCCGGTGGCTGCGGCAGCACCACGGGGTGCGGCTGCTGCCGTACCACCGGGTGGTAGAGGTGGATCCCGCCGCCGCCACGGTCACCCTGGCCGGGGGGTCGAGCCTCGCCGGTGACCTGCTCTTCGTGGCGGCAGGGGCCTGGTCCCGGTCGCTGCTGGCCGGGCTGCTCCCGACACCGGTGACCCTGTACCGGCAGAGCATGCTCTACCAGCGGCCCGACCCGGCGGAGTCGACCGCCTGGGACTCGACCCCGGTGGTGCTGTTGCGCACCGGCCCGCAGGCCGGAGGCTGGCTGCTGCCCCCCGGGGCCGACACCGACCTGAAGGTGAGCACTCAGGCGGTGTGCCGGCCGGTCGAGCGGATCGGCTCCCGGCGTACCCCGCCGTCGCGGCGCCGGGTGCTGAGCCACCTGCTCAGCTCGATGGTGGCCGGCGAGACGGCACCCGCACCCCTGCGAACCCGGGAGTGCTACTACCTGGCCGACCAGGCCACCGGCGGTGCCCTCCTGGCCACTCTGGGCCCCTCCTCGTCGCCGACCTGGGCGTACGCGGCCTGCGGCGGTGGCGGATTCAAAGCCGCACCCCTGATCGCCGAGAAGGTCGCCGGACTGCGCGCACCCCCACCAGGCCTGGACACCTCCCGCAGACGGGGCACGGCACATCATCGGAAGGAAGCGGTATGAAACCCCATGACGGGATGCTGCTCGTGGTTGGCAGCGGACTGAGCGTCTACCGGGAGTACCTGGTCTCCTCGGCGTCCCGCCGGGCGCGGGAGGCCGGCTACGACCTCTGGCTGATCAACGGCACCACCCCTACCTGGCAGCGGCCCTACCTGGCCGGCTGGACGGTGACGAACGTCCACGACCATGAGAACCTGGCCGCCACCGCCCGGAAGCTGGCCGCCACCCATCGGGTCGTCGGGGTGCTCTGCTGGGACGAGCCCCTGGTGCTGCCCAGCGCCATGATCGCCGCCGAGCTGGACCTGCCCGGCCTGGGCATCGACGGAGTCCTGGGCTGCCGGGACAAGCACCGCACCCGCCAACTGCTGCACGCAGCCGGGCTGACCCAACCCGCGCACGGGTACGCCACCAGCCCGGCCCAGGCCCGCGAGCTGGCCGCCTCGATCGGCTACCCGGTCGTGGTCAAACCCCGGGCCCTGGGCGCCAGCATCGGGGTGGTGCTGGCCGAGGACCAGGCCGAACTGGACCGCGCCTACCAGGTGGCGGCGCAGGCCAGCCTCGCCGGTGACCAGCCCTACCAGGGGGGCGCCCTGATCGAGGAGTACCTGGACGGTCCCGAGGTCAGCATCGACGGAGTCGTCGTCGACGGCGACTACCGGCCGATGTACCTGGCCCGTAAGCAGACCGGGTGGGAGCCGTACTTCGAGGAGATCGGCCACGTCGTCGACCCCGCCGACCCGCTGCTGGCCGATCCCGCGCTGCGGGAACTGCTGGCGGTCAGCCACCGGGTGCTCGGCATCGGCTACGGGATGACCCACACGGAGGTCAAGCTGACCCGCCGGGGCCCGGTGATCGTCGAGGTCAACGGGCGCCTCGGTGGCGACCTCATCCCGTACCTCGGCAAGCTGGCGACCGGGATCGACCCCGGTGAGGTGCTGGTGGAGGTGGCGACCGGCAACCAGCCCCGGTTCACCGTCGTTCACCGCAGGGCGGCCGGGATTCGGTTCGGCTACCCCCCGTACGACTGCCGGGTCACCGAGCTGTCCCTGCCGCAACCGGACCCGGCGGCCGGCCTGGTCTCCGCCGTGGCCATGGTCGGACCCGGTACCGAACTTCGCCTGCCACCCGGCGGCTACATCGCCCGGCACTCCTTCGTGGTCTGCACGGCGGACGATCCGGACACCTGCACCACCCGGCTGGGACAGGCGATCGGCCGGGTGCGGCTGGCGGCCGAACCCCTGCCCCCACCGCCGGAGGGGACCCCCTTCCAGATGCCGGCCGGACTGCTCGACGTCGAGGACGACGGAGCACCGGAACCACTGACCGACGCTGTCCGGGAGCGACTGTGACCCCCCAGATCGAGCAGGCCATCTACGGCCTGGTCTCCACCCCCGTGCTGCACCTCGTCGACCGGCACGACATCCTCACCTGCCTGATCAAGAACGGACCCCTGCCCGCCGGTGCGGTCGCCGACCAGTTGGGTCTCGACGGTGACACCGTCCAGCGGCTGCTGCTGGTCTGTGTGGCGTTCGGGGTCGTACGACGTGACCCGGCCGGTGCGTACCGCCTGACCGAGGAGGCCCTTCCGCTGTTCGACCGGGGCAACCCCCGGTACATCGGCGGTTTCGTCGAGCACCTGACGATCGGGGCAGCCGAACGGATGCAGCGGCTGGAGGAGTACCTGCGTCGGGGCAAGGCCGAGGTGGACGCCACCCGGGAGGGCCCGTACGACATCTTCTACCGCGACGAGGAGTCCACCCGGGAGTTCATGGACGCCATGTGGCACCTCAGCCACGGGGTGTCCAAGGAACTGGCCGCCCTGGCCGACCTGCCCGCCGCCGGCCTGCTGGTGGACGCGGGAGGCGCCAACGGACCCTTCGCGGCCGCCGCGCTACAGCAGTCTCCCGGGCTGCGGGCGGTCGTGTTCGACCTGCCGCCGGTACGTCCCCACCTGATCCGGGCGGGGCTGGCCGCCGGGGTGGCCGACCGGCTGGACTTCGTGGCCGGTGACTTCTTCACCGAGAACCTGCCGCCCGGTGATCTGGTCTCGCTGGGCTACGTGATGTCCAACTGGCCGGACGAGGAGTGCCTGCACATCCTGCGCAACGCCTACCGGGCGTGTGCCGTGGGCGGCCGGGTCCTGGTGATGGATCGACTGTTCGCCGACGATCACACCGGTCCGTTGGCGACCTCGGTGATGAACCTGCTCATGCAGTTGGAGACCCGGGGACGGCACCGGACGGTGGCCGAGTACCTCGCCCTGCTGACGGCGGCCGGCTTCACCGACTGCACGGTGCGACGGTCCACCGGCGACAAGCACCTGATCATCGGTCACAAGGCCGGTGACCCGCGCGACCGGTCCGGGGGAGACGAGGGGGCATGACACCGACCTTCGACCCGCGGCGACACGGCATCCACCTGCTCGGTCGGCCCGAGGTGATCGCCGATCCCACCGGCTACTTCGACGCCGTCGCCGAACTCGGTCCCCTCTTCTACGACACGGTGGCCCGGGTGTGGGTGTGCTCCGGGTACGCCGAGACCGCGGAGATCCTCTCCGACCACCGGCGGTTCCGTTCGGCCCGGATCCACTCCGCGCAGACCCTGACCTCGCGCGGGCTGTCGGAATTCGCCGGAGTCGGCGGGATGCTGCTGGAACAGATGATCTTCATGGATCCGCCCGATCAGGTCGAGATCAGAGCGGCGGTACGCGACCAGTTCGCCCCCTCCAGAGTGCGCCAGCGCGACCCGGAGCTGCGGGACATCGCCACCGCGATGGTCGAGGCCCTGCCGGAGCGTGGTGAGGTGGACCTGGTCGAGGACTTCGCCCAGCGGCTGCATGTCGCCCTGGCGGAGACCCTGCTGGCGGTCACCGGTCAGCCGCAGCGGCTGGTCGCCTGGGCCGACGCCTACGGTCGGCTCATCGGCAGCCTCTCCACCCTGCCGAACCTGCGGGACCGTGCGGTGCTGCCGGTCCTCGACGAGGCCATGGCCTACTTCCGGGCCGAGGCGCAGCGACGGCTCACCGAACCCGGACCGGACCTGGTCAGCTCCCTGGCGCAGGCCCTGGCCGGTCGCCCCCGCAGCTCGAACCGGGACACCGAGTACGGTCTGGAGACCGTCGCGGCCAACTGTGTCGTCTTCACCGCCGGCGGCTACCAGACCCTCACCCACCTGGTCTGCACCGGGCTGCTGCACCTGGCCGCCCACCCCGACCAGCAGGCCCTGCTGCGGGACCGCCCAGAACTGATCGACCAGGCCATCGACGAGTTCATGCGGATCGACGGCTCCAGTCAGTACCTGGCCCGCCAGGTGGCCGAGGATCTGGACCTGGCCGGGGTGGCCCTGCGGGCCGGACAGTCCGTCGTCGTGCTGCCCGGGGCTGCCAACCTGGACCCCCGCAGGTTCACCGACCCCCGAAGGCTGGACATCACCCGCCAGCAGGGCCGGCACCTGGGGTTCGGGATGGGTCGGCACCACTGCATCGGCGCACCCTACGCGCAGCGGCTGGCCGGCTGGGCGATCCTGGCCTTCCTGGACCGGTTCCCCCACTACCGGCTGGCCGACCGACCGGACGCCCTGCAGTGGGGCCCGCACGTCAACACCCGCTGCCCGGCCCACGCCTGGACGACGCTGCACCCGGCCGCCGAACCGGCCCCGGCCGCCGGTGCCGGCCTGGACCGCCCCCCACGGCCGGAACCGGTCACCCGGATCACCGCGGACCCGCAGCCCTCCGGCTGTCCGGTCACCGCAGTCGCGCCGGTCAGCCCGGTTCCGCAGGTCACCCCGATCGCGCCCGCCACCCCCGGGCAGACCGCCGACCCGTGGTACGAGCAACTCGTCACCTGGAACGACACTGCCGCGCCGCTGGGGACCCTGCGCCTCTGGCATGAGGTGTTCGCGCACCGGGCCGGGCTCGATCCGGAGGCCGTGGCGGTGCTGGACCGGGGGGTGCCGCACACCTACCGGGAGGTCGAGGAGCGGGCCAACGCCCTGGCCCGGGAGCTGCGTACCCGGGGGGTGGAACCGGAGAGGGTCGTCGGGGTGGTCCTGGATCGCTCCGTCGAACTGCTGATCGCCACCTTGGCGATCGGCAAGGCGGGGGGCGCCTTCCTGCTGGCGGAACACACCTGCCCGCCGGAGCGGCTGCGAGTCATGCTCCAGGAGGCCTCGGTGGGGATCGTGTTGACCGATCCCGCCTCGGCGGCCCGGCTGGCGGCGCGGCAACTGGCGGCCGATCTGCTCGTCGTCCCGGGCACCGGTCGGGCACCGACGGCACCGGTGACCGGGGTGGCGCCCGGCAACACCGCGTACGTCGTCTTCACCAGCGGAACCACCGGAAAGCCGAAGGCCATCGCGATCTCCCACGAGGCGGTGGTGAATCTGCACCTGGCGCAGCGGCGGGTGTTCGGCATCCGTCCCTCGGATCGGATTCTGCAGTTCCTGTCGCCCAACTTCGACGGCTGCGTGTTCGACCTGACCATGGCCGCGCTGGGTGGGGCGGTCCTGGTGACCGTGCCGCTGACGGAACTGACCGTCGGGCCACCCCTGCTGCGCACGATGCGCAGGTACGGGATCACGGTGGCCACCCTCACCCCCTCGGTGTGGGCGGCGCTGGCCCCGGACCCCCTGCCCGACCTGCGAATCGCCGCCGCAGCCGGGGAGCGGCTGCCGGCGGGGGTGCTGCGGCGGTGGGCGGCACCCGGTCGACGGTTCCTCAACCTGTACGGTCCGGCCGAGACGGCGGTGTGGGCGACCTGGCACGAGTGCGACCCGGCCGAGGAGGAGCCGCCGATCGGCCGACCGGTGCCGAACAAGCGGGTGTACCTCCTCGACGAGGCGTTGCGGCCGGTGCCGGTCGGGCAGCCCGGCGAACTGTGCATCGGCGGCCTCGGGGTGGGGCGCTACCTCGGCCAGCCGGAGCTGATGGAGCAGCGGTTCCGGCCCGACCCCTTCGACACCCGGCCGGGGCGGCTGATCTACCGCACCGGGGACATCTGCCGCTGGCGTCCCGAGGGCACCCTGGAGTACCTGGGCCGACGGGACCGGCAGGCGAAGATCAGAGGCCAGCGGGTCGAACTGGACGAGGTCGAGCGGGTTCTCCAGGACGCCCCCGGGGTGCTGCAGTGCAGTGTGGTGGAGCGGGACGGGCAACTGACCGCCCTGGTCGTGCTCGACGGCTCGACCGGGGCCCAGGATCCCGTACCCGGTCGGCAGGAGGAGATCACCGCCCACCTGGCTACCCGGCTGCACAGCGCCATGATCCCGTCTCGATTCGAGTTCCTCGACGAACTGCCCCGGACCCTTACCGGCAAGACCAGCCACGAGCAGCGGGACCCCGCTGTCCGCGAGCCTCTCCCACCCACCACCGCGAACCCCCCGGCACTCCCGCCGGTCCCGACCCCTGCGGTCCCAGCACCGGCGGACTCGACGCCGACGCCGCCGGCTGCCGTGCCGCCCTCGGCCGACCCGCAGACCTTCACCCGGCTGACCCGGCTCACCTGGCGGATCGCCCGGATCTTCGCGACCAGCCTTCAGGTCCCGCAGCACCGGATCAGGGCGGACTCGGACTTCTACTCCCTCGGCGGGGACTCCCTGGCCGGCGCCGAGCTGCTGGCCGCCCTGGAAGCCGAGGCAGGACTGCTGCTCGACGTGGAGGACCTGTTGATCAAACCGACGCCGGAGGGCATCGCCACCCAGCTCATCGGTCGACCCAGGATCGGAGCACCGACATGAGCCCGGTAGCGGTACGACCATCTTTGGTGACCCTGCACGAGCCGCCGAACACCGACACCACCGGGACGGTGGTGCTGGTGCACGGCACCCTGGATCGGGCGGCGAACTTCCGTACGGTGGCCCGTCACCTGCCCCACTGGCGGGTGGTCGGCTGGGATCGGCGGGGCTGGGCCGGCTCCCGCGACCTCGGCGACGAGCACACCACCCTGCGGCACCATGTCGAGGACCTCTGCGAGATCCTCACCGAGATGCCGGGTGCGGTCGTCGCCGGCCACTCCTACGGTGGTCTCGTCGCCCTCTGCGCGGCGGCCCAGCGGCCGGATCTGCCGGCGGCCGTCGTGGCCTTCGAACCACCGATCCGTTGGCTGCCCTGGTGGCAGCCCGAGGTCGAGGCCGGCGGCAGCGGCAGCACCGATCCCGGCGAGGCAGTGCAGTCCGTGCTGCGGCACATCCTCGGTGAGGCGGGCTGGGCCCGGTTGAGCCCGCAGTCGCGGGCCGACCTCCAGCGGCAGGGACCGACCCTGCTGGTGGAGATGGGTGACCCCAGCCAGGACGAGGTGGCCTTCGAGCCGGCGGAGCTGTCCGTACCGGTGGTGGTCGCCGCCGGCACCCGCTCCCTGCCCCACCACCGGGAGGTGGCCCACCGGATCGCCGTGCTGGTCCCCCGGGGCGAGTTCGTCACCATCGCCGGGGCCGGTCACGCGGCGCACGTCAGTCACGCCCGCGACTTCGCCGGTCTGGTCGACCGGGCCGCGTCGCTGGCCACCGGAGAGGAGCGAAACCAGTGACCGTCGCGATCGCCGAGCGCAGTTGGCGCCGACTGGCCGACGAACTGACCGGTCGGCTCTGGCTGCCGGACCAGGCGCCGTACGAGACCAAGCGGAGCCTGTTCAACAAGCGCTACGCCGATGTCCGCCCGGCCGCGGTGGCCTCCGTGCGGACCGTGGCGGACATCCAACACTGCCTGCGGTGGGCCGGGGAGATGAGCCTGCCGGTGGTGGCCCGATCCTCCGGCCACAGCTACGCGGGCTATTCGGTCAACGAGGGCCTGGTGATCGACCTGTCGGCGCTGAACACGGTCACCGTGCAGGCCACGACCGGTCTGGTGACGGTAGGCGGCGGCACGACCATGGCGGATCTGTATCCGGTGCTGCAACAGCATCAGGTGGCCTTTCCGGCCGGCAACAGCCCTACGGTCGGCATCGGCGGGCTGACCCTGGGCGGGGGAGTGGCTGCGGTCTCCCGGGCCTTCGGCCTGACCTGTGACTCCCTGGTCGAGACGACCGTGGTCACCGCCCAGGGCCGGGTCCTGAGGTGCGACGCGACCGAGAACCCCGACCTGTTCTGGGCCTGTCGTGGCGGTGGCGGCGGCAACTTCGGAATCAACACCTCCTTCACCTTCCAAGCGCGGGAGGTCCGGGACGTCTCCGTGTTCGCGCTGGTCTGGTCGGCCTCCGACCCGATCGAGCTGCTCACCGTGCTGCAACGGATCGTCGCGCAGGCCCCGGAGGAGTTCTCCACCCGGCTGGGCCTGGACACCAGCGGCTCGGAGCCCGGTCAGGCCGGGCAGAACCTCCGAGTCTCCGCGGTGGGTCTGTTCCTGGGCCCGGCCGACGAGCTGCGGCAGCTCCTGTCGCCGGCCCTGGAGGTGGCGACCCCGGACCGATGCCACATCGCCGAGATGGACTACTGGGCGGGCGACGAGTTCCTCCGGCACGACACCTCGGCCGACCGGTTCGCCGCCCGTACCCGGGTGACCGGCGAGCCGCTGTCCGCGGAGGTGCTGGAGATCCTGGTGTCCCGGCTACGGGACTGGCCCGGCAGCGGCAACCCGGACGGTGCCGGGGTGGGGCTGTTCTCCTGGGGCGGGGCGATGAACCGGATCCCCGCCACGGACACCGCGTTCGTCCACCGCGACGCCCTCTTCCTGGTCTGCATGGACACCTCCTGGACCGGACAGGACCCCCCCGACCGGGTCGCCGCCAACCAGCGGTGGCTGGCGGAGACGTACGCGGCCACCGGCGAACACCTGCCCCATGCCGCGTACCAGAACTTCACCGACCCCGATCTGCGGGACTGGCAGACGGCCTACTACGGAGTCAACTATCCGCGGCTGGTCGAGGTGAAGCGCCGCCACGACCCGGACGACCTGTTCCGGTTCGACCAGAGCATCGGTTCCTGACAGCGGCTGCCGCAGAGCCCCACAGCAGGTCACCCGAAGGAGGAACGGCATGGCCACCAACCCCCGCATCAGCTACGACGGTCGGCGCTTCCGCAGACCCGAGGAGGTCACCGACGGCGGCGCGCCGACGGCGGTCTACCACCAGCAGGGCGACCTGGTCTGGGCGGAGGTCGCCGGTGGCGAGGTACGCCGTGGCTCCCTGGTCGGCCGGTGCGCCGAGGACGGCACCCTGGCCTTCTCGTACAGCATGGTCCTTCAGGGCGGGGAGGTGATCTCCGGCCGGAGCGTCAGCCGGCCGGAGATCCTCGCCGACGGGCGCATCCGGCTGCACGAGGAGTGGGAGCGATTCGCGCCGCGCGCCAGCGCCGGCACCTCCGCCATCGAGGAGGCGACCTGCTGAGCCCGACCGCCCTCCCACATCCATCCACTGTGTACGGCTACAGGAGGCCGGCATGACCGGTACGGCACCCGGGGTGATCGAGTCCTTCCGGGCCACCCCCCGCTCGGTCCGGTATCTGCTGGCGGGCGTCTTCGTCAACCAGCTAGGCGCCTTCGTCCAGATGTTCCTCGTGCTCTACCTGGTGCATCGTGGCCTGTCCGTCAATCAGGCCGGTCTGAGCCTGAGTGTCTTCGGCATCGGGGCGGTGGCCGGCACGGTGCTCGGGGGTGAGCTGACCCATCGTCTCGGCAGCCGCGCCACCATCGCCGTGACCATGGTCGGCTCCGCCCTGCTGATCGGGCTCATGCCCTGGGTGAGTACGCCGGGCCGCTATCCGGCGCTGTTGACGGTCACCGCGCTGGCCGGGATGGCCACCCTCGCCTACCGGCCGGCCGCCGCCGCGATGCTCAGCGACCTGATGCCCGAGCAGCACCGGGTGATGGCCTTCTCGATGATGCGGATCGCGATGAACGCCGGAACGGCGGTAAGTCCGCTGCTGGCCGCAGCGGCGATCGCGGTCAACTGGCACCTGCTGTTCTGGATCAACTCCCTCACCGCCCTGGCGTACGCCGTACTGGCGATCACCCTGCTGCCCGGTCGGAGCCGCCCCGCAGAGCGGCCGGACTCGGCCGAGGCCGGGAGCACCCCGGCGGCCGGGTACCTGACCATGCTGCGTGACACCCGGTTCCTGGTCTACCTGGCGGCGATGCTGCTCAGCTCGATGATCTACGCCCAGTTCACCGCCGTACTGCCGCTGAGCCTGGCGGCGGCCGGTCATCCCGCCGTCATCTACAGCGCCGTGCTCACCCTGGCCTCGGTCATCCTGATCACCTGCGAGCTGAAGGTCACCACGGTGGTGCGGCGCTGGCCACCGGGGATCGCCGGCGGCCTGGGCACCCTGCTGTTCGCCGGGGGGATCGCCGGGTACGGCCTGCCCGGCGGGTCGCTGACCCTGGTAGGCATCTGCACCTTCGCCCTGGTCGCCGGCATGATGATCAGCGGGCCGACCATGTTCGCCCACGCGGCGACCGCACCCGCCCCGGTCAAGGGCCGCTACATCGGGGTGGCCCAGACCATGTACGGCCTGGGATTCGCCCTCGGCCCCGCGGTGGGCCTGCTGGCCTGGAACCGGATCGGGGTAGGGGTCTGGCTCCTCTGTGCGGTCACCGGGGTGTTCTCCGCGGCCTGTGCGGCGATCGGCGTCCGGCGCCCCTTCAGCGCCACCGCCGAGCAGCCGAAGGTCGACTCCGCCCTGTCCGGGCCGCCCAGGTCGGTCCGGGGGGCGGTCCTCAAGCGCCGCTGGTAGCGGTCAGTGCTGGGCGGTCGGTGAGGGGGTGGCGCTGCCGCCCTGGGGCGCCTCGTACGCCATCAGCTCCGCGATGGCCGCCCGGTCGGCGGTCGACGGCAGGCCCCAGCCCGGGCGGTACCCGTACACCTCCCGCAGTGGGGTGGAGGTGGTCCGGCCGCCGAGGATCTCCACGGCGTCGGTGTCGATCAGAGCGGGATGTTCGACACCACAGGCCTCGGCCACCTTCATCAGGTCCCGCCGCAGGGTCTTGACGTAGTGCGCGGCGCGCACCGCCTTGGAGGCCGGGTGCAGGCCCCGGGTCAGCCAGGCGTTCTGGGTGGCCACCCCGGTCGGGCAGGTGTCGGTGTGGCACTTCTGGGCCTGGATGCAGCCGATCGCCAGCATCGCCTCCCGGCCGACGGCCACCATGTCGCAGCCGAGGGCGAAGGCGACGGTGGCGTTGTCCGGCAGGCCCAGCTTGCCGGAGCCGACGAAGACCACCTGCTCGTGCAGGTCACGTTCGGCGAAGGTGGCGTAGACCCGGGTGAAGCCCTGCTGGAACGGCAACGACACGGAGTCGGTGAAGATCAGTGGGGCGGCACCGGTGCCGCCCTCGCCGCCGTCGATGGTGACGAAGTCGACCCCACGGTCGGTGTGCCGCATCAGATCAGTCAGTTCGGTCCAGAAGTCCAGGTCACCGACGGCGGACTTGATGCCGACCGGCAGGTCGGTCTCGGCGGCCAGCAACTCCACCCAGTCGAGCAGGCTGTCGCAGTCGGAGAACTCGGCATGCCGGGACGGGCTCACGCAGTCCCGGCCGACCGGGATACCCCGGGTGGCGGCGATCTCCGCGGACACCTTGGCCCCCGGCAGCAGCCCGCCCAGGCTGGGCTTGGCACCCTGGCTGAGTTTGATCTCCAGCGCCCGTACCGGGGCCCCGGCCACCAGGTCCTTCAGCCGGGCCAGGTCGAAGCGGCCCCGCTCGTCCCGGCAGCCGAAGTACGCCGTACCGAGCTGGAAGATCAGTTCCCCGCCGTGCCGGTGGTACGGCGACAGCCCGCCCTCACCGGTGTTGTGCAGACACCCGGCCAGCGCCGCGCCCCGGTTCAGTGCCTCCACCGCCGGCCCGGACAGCGAGCCGAAACTCATCCCGGACAGGTTCACCACGGACTCCGGTCGGAAGGCGCGGGCCCGTCCCCGGGCCGCCCCGAGCACCTTCGCGCACGGCAGCCGTACCTCGTGCCCGAGGGCCGGGGCGGAGGGCGGTACGGCCCGGCCGAAGGTCCGGTGCTTGATGATCGGATAGCCGGGGGTGAACTCGATGTCGTTGTCGGTGCCGAACCCGAAGTAGTTGTTCTGCTGTTTGGCCGAGGCGTACACCCAGCGTCGCTGGTCCCGGGTGAAGGGCCGCTCCTCGTTGTTGCCGGCCACTATGTACTGCCGCAACTCCGGCCCGATCGATTCGAGCAGGTAGCGGGCTCGGCCCAGCAGGGGAAAGTTGCGCCGCAACGCGTGTTCGCGTTGCAGCAGGTCACGGGTGGCGACGGCGGCGAGCGCGGCGACGGCTGCCGGTACGGCGTGGCGGGCCCATCTCATCTCGGCACACTTTCCGCCGCCGGGCCGGATCAAACGTCCGCCGAGCTCAGGCCGGCCACGTTTCCTGCCTCAGCCACCCGGGTAGGTCGGGCCGGACGTATCACCCGCCCCCGTGGAGGACCTTTCGATGCGAGACAACTTCGGTGACGCGGTGGGGGACACCCTCCGCTCGATACTGCTCTTCCTGCCCCGCGCCGTCGCCTTCGCGGCGATCCTGGTGGCCGGCTGGCTGATCGCCAAGGCGGTCCTGAAACTGGTGGACCGGCTGCTGGAACGGGTCGGCTTCGACCGGGCCGTCGAACGCGGCGGCATCCGCCGGGCCTTGGCCAACTCCCGGTACGACGCCAGCGACATCGTCGCCCGACTGGCCTACTACGGGGTGCTGCTGCTCACTCTCTACCTGGCCTTCGGCATCTGGGGGTCGAACCCGATCTCCGACCTGATCGCCGGGGTCATCGCCTGGCTGCCGCGCGCCTTCGTCGCGATCGTCATCGTGGTCGTCGCCGCCGCGATCGCCAGCGCGGTGCGGGACATCATCTCCGGGGCCCTCGGCGGCCTGTCCTACGGCCGACTGCTGGCCACCATCGCCTCCGCCTTCATCCTCGGTCTGGGCATCATCGCCGCCCTCAACCAGATCGGTGTCGCCACCGCCGTGACCACCCCGGTGCTGATCGCCGTGCTGGCCACCGTCGGCGGGATCCTGGTCGTCGGGGTCGGCGGGGGCCTGGTCCGGCCGATGCAGAGCCGCTGGGAGTCCTGGCTGTCCCGCGCCGAGCAGGAGTCGCGCACCATCGCCGAGCACGCCCGCGCCTACTCCGCCACCCGCCGCGAAGCCGAGCAGCGCCCGACCGCCCCGGCCACCCCGGTCCCCACCGAGTCGGCGGCCCCGGTCTACCCCGACCCGGTCCACCCCGACCCGGTCACCTCCGCCCACCCGGACCCGGCCGCTCCGGTCCACCCCGACCCGGTCACCCCGGCCGCCGGTGTACCGACCGAGCCGGCCTTCAGCGCGCCGCCCGCGTCGTCCCCGACCGATGCGGCTGCTTCGCGTGGTGACCGGGCCGGTGAGGTCGGTGCCTACGACGACCCGGAGGCCACCCAGGTGGTCAGCCTCCCGGGCGGCGACAGTGACCCGACGACCCCGCTGCCCCGGCAGGACGACCCGGAGGCCACCCAGGTCACCACGCCCGCGCCGGAGGTGCCGACCCAGCGCACCGCCGACGACAGCGAGTCGACCATCATCCTGCCCCGGCCGGACGACGAGACCCGCCGCTGAGACCCACGCGCAGGGCGGGGCCCCGGGTGGGGCCCCGCCCCCGTGTCCACAGGGGGCAGCGGCGAGCCGCGCCGCCGACTACCATCGCCGCCATGAACCGGCGACATTGATGCCCTGATCGAGGCCGTGGGCCGCCGACGGATGCCGTACCCGCCCATCCGTCGTCCCGTCCCACCCGGAAGGCCTCATGATCCCCAGCACCGCCGGGGGCCGCCGCCTGGCGTCCACCCTCTACGCGTACGCGTTCCTCACCGACCTGGTCCTGCTGTACCCGGTGTACGCCCTGCTGTTCGCCGACACCGGGCTCTCCGTCGGGCAGATCTCCTCGCTGTTCGTCATCTGGTCGGTGGCCGGCATCCTCCTGGAGGTGCCCTCCGGCGCGTGGGCCGACGCCACCTCCCGGCGGTTGATGCTCTGCCTGGGGCCGCTCTGCACCGCCGCCGGGTTCGCCCTGTGGGCGACCCTGCCCTCCTATCCGGCCTTCGCGTTCGGGTTCGTCCTCTGGGGAGCCGGTGCCGCCCTGGCCTCCGGTGCCCTGGAAGCCCTGGTCTACGACGAACTCGACCATCTGGGACTGGCGGACCGCTACGCCCGGGTCATCGGCCGGGCCCGCACGGCCGGCACCCTCGGCGTACTGGCTTCGATCCTGCTGGCCGGGCCGGTACTCGGGCAGGGTGGCTATCCCGCCGTCGGCCTGGCCAGTGTGGTGGCCTGCCTGGCGGCCGCCGCCGTCGCCGTCGGCTTCCCCGAGCACCGGCACCTTGCCGCCGCCGCGTCGACCGGGCAACAGGCACAGGCCGGGTCCGCCGACGAGCCCGGCTGGTGGCAGGGCCTGCGCAGCGGCCTGGTCGAGGCCCGACAGGATCCAGGGGTACGGCTAGGGGTGCTGCTGGTAGCGGCGGTGACCGCGATCTGGGGTGCGCTTGAGGAGTACACCCCGCTGTTGGCCCGGGACACCGGGGTCGCCCTGACCACTGTGCCGTTGCTGCTTCTGCTGCTGACGGTCGGCCAGGTGGCCGGTGGGCTGCTGGCCCCGGTCGGCGAACGGCTGAGCACCCGGGGGTACGCCGTCCTGCTGGCCGCCTCGGCGTCGGCCCTGGCCGGCGGGGCGTTGCTGCGGCATCCGGCCGGCTTTCTGCTGCTGGCCGGGGCGTTCTGCGGATTCCAGCTCGCCTCGGTGCTGGCCGAGGCCCGGTTGCAGGCCCGGATCACCGGCACCCGCCGGGCCACGGTCACCTCGCTGGCCGGAATGGCCACCGAAGTGATCACCATCGCCACGTACATCGGGTTCGGTGTGCTGGCCACCGTGGGCGGCAACGGCACGGCCTTCGCCTTGGCCGCCGTGCCGTACCTGCTGATCGCGGTGCTGATCCTCGGCGGCGGTCGGTGGCGCCTGCTCGGCGGAGGTCGACGGCGCCCGGTGCCCGGCACCTTCCCGCGGCTGCCGGCCTGAGGGCGGTCGGGGTCAGGGCCGGTCGACGTCCAGGTAGACCCAGCGTCCGTCCTCGCGGACGAAACGGCTGCGCTCGGTCATCGTGGCGGCGCCAGCATTGTCGCGATAGTGGGCGCGGAACTCGACCGTGCCGGTGCTGTCGAACAAGCCGCCCTGCTCGGTGCCGACGATCTCAAGGCCGGTCCACCGTTGGCCGGGATCCAGGATCAGCCGCGCCGGCCGGGTGCTGCTGTGCCAACTGTGCCGCAGGTAGTCCGGGTCACCGACGGCGAAGGCGGCGTACCGGGAACGCATCAGGGCCTCCGCGGTCGGTGCCTGCGCCGCACCCCGATGCAGTCGTCCGCAGCAGTCCCCGTACGGCAGACCCTGCCCACACGGGCACACTCCCACCGGATCGGGTCGGGGCGCTGATCTGCTGTCACGTCGGGCCATGGCCCCATCCTCGCCGGGCCCGCCGAACCCGGATCCGCCGGGGTGCACCCCTGCACCCCACCGGCCTGGTCTCCGTCGGGGATCCCGGCGCCTAGAGGGTCGCGGCCTCGGCCGCGTGACGACGGCGTCGGGCCAGGATGACCGCCCCGCCGAGCGAGGTGAGCAACAAGGTGGCACCGGCCGCCAGGATGCCCACCCCGCCGTCGTCGGCCCGACCCCCGGCCTGCGCGCCGCCGATCGGGGTCACCGTGAAGGTTGCCCTGCCGCCCGGCGTACCGTCGCCGCAGGTGGCCGCCACGGTATACGTACCCACTGTGAAACCGGCCGTGAACAGGTCCGCGCTCAACCCGCCGCCTGCCCTGGCGGTGGTGGACCGGACATTCTGGTCACGGTCGGGGCCGGTGACATGAAAGAGCGCGTCACCGGAATTCGGGCCGCAGGTCGTCGCGGTGAGCACGGCGGTGCCACCGACCGGGGTGGTCGCCGGCGACACGGTGGTGTCGGCCAGCGCGGCACCCGGCAGGATCAGGGCCCCGAGCGCTAGACCAACCGCTGCCGGTACGAGGACTGTGGTCGCCTTCATCCGCCTCTTCCCTCACTTCCGTCCGCTGCCTGCACGAGACGCTGTTCGGGGGGCCACCTCCGCTTTCACCAACACTATTGGCCCCGGCCCTCTGACTCGGCCAGAACATCGCCGCCTCTCGCCTCTGTCGGCAGAGCCGCCGCGCGTCCCCGTCCCGCCCTCCGCCCGGTTGACACCTTGATCGACTCCGTTTCGCCGCGATGGCGGTTTCCCACCGGCCCGGACCCCGCCGTTTCGGCGTAACGGCGTGGGCCCGCTGCCGTCCCATCGCGTGGGCCCGCTGCCGTCCCATCGCGTGGGCTAGCTGCCGTCCCGTGGCGTGGGCTGGCTGCCGTCCGGTCGTGTGGACGCGGCTGCCCGCCCGTCGCGTCGCGCGTGCCACGAGGGCGTCCCGCCCGTCGCGTCGCGCGTGCCACGAGGGCGTCCCGCCCGTCGCGTCGCGCGGGCCGCGAGGGCGTCCTGCCGCGCTGGCGTGGGTCGTCCGGGCCTGGGGGCGTCGTATCGGTCTGCCCGTTGATCGCCTAGGTGCGGGTGCCTGGCTCGCCCTGTCGAGTTGAGGCCTTGATCGACTCCGTTACGCCGAGATGGCGGTTTCCCAGCGACGCGGACCCCGCCGTTTCGGCGTAACGGCGTGGGCCAGTTGCCGTCCCGTCGCTGCACGGGGCGTCCGCCCAGCCACCGTCGATCCGCGCCCGGAGGAGGATCCAGGCCGCCTGGCATGGGTCGCCGGGCCTGCGGGCTCGTATCGTCTGCCCGCTGACCGCCCCGATGTCCGGTTCTGCGGTCGGATCGGCCCGCCTGCCGCGGAATCCACGACGGGCCGGGGGCGTTGTGCCCACCGACGAATGGAGTAGGACGGGCCAACCGGCCTCGGCCTCACAGGTCTAACCGACCGGACCCCGATTCGAACCGACCGGGCCCCGACCCCCGGGCCTGCGGGAATGGTGGCGGCTGGCGGGTGGTTGTACATCCCTGACCGGCCGATGCAGGCCGCCTGAGCTGGGCAGATGGCTCCGTGAGTGTCTGGCCCGGCGGGAATGATGGCGGGCAGCCGGTCGTTGTACATGGTCCCGGCGCCACGAAGGGCCATGCCCCGTGCGAAGCCCTCCGGTCCGCGAAGGGCCCGGGTCTCGTGCGTGAAGTGCCCCGGCCCCGTGTGTCAGCCGGTGATTCTTCCCCCCTGTTTTCAGCGCCTGATGGCGTTTGCACGCACCCGATCCCCCTTTCGTGGTGTGTGTCTACCCCCGAATGGAGCTTGGTCATGAACTCGATCTTCCGTAACAGTGTGCTCGGTATTGCTGGTGTGGCCCTCGCCGGTGGTGTCTTCGCTGGCCCGGTGGCTGCTCAGGCGGACGCCACTCCGGTGAAGTCGAGTCCGGTGGCCGCGGTGCAGGCTGACAAGCCCGATACGGGCAAGTTGATTCCGCATGGTGTGCAGGGCAGGCAGTCCCGCATCGATCTGGACGCTGAGCAGGTCGCGAACACGAAGGCGATCATCGCGGCCACGAAGAAGAACGGCATGGACGAACGCGCCGCGGTGGTGTCGATCGCGACGGCGTTGCAGGAGTCGAAGTTGGAGAACCTGGGTCACCTGGGTGACCGCAACGACCACGACTCCCAGGGCTTGTTCCAGCAGCGGCCGTCCAGTGGTTGGGGCACGGTGGAGCAGATCACCGATCCCGAGTACTCCACGACCGCGTTCCTGAAGGGCCTCAAGCAGGTTGATGGTTGGCAGGACATGCCGTTGACCAAGGCCGCGCAGACCGTGCAGGTGTCGGCGTACCCGGACCACTACGCCCAGTGGGAGCAGCAGGCCGCTGACCTGGTAGCCCAGCACTGGAACAGCTGACCCGACAGACATTCCTCCACAGGGGGAGCAGGAAACCGTTGGCCGGCACCCGAACCCCGGGTGCCGGCCAACGGCCGTCTACACCCCCGCCGACGCCATCGATCCCGCCGACATTCACAGAGCCCGCCGATATCCACGAAGCCGCCGCGCGGGCCGGTTCTGCAACACCTCGGGCCAGCGGATAGCTGCAGCGGTGAAAGTGTTAACAAGGGACCCTTTCCCTACCGCAGGCGTTAACCGGGGGCCCTTCCTTGCACCTGGGTGGGGGTGTGGAAGCGTGGGTGGGGGAGGTGGGCCGGTTGGATGAGGTTGATCTCGCCCTGGTCGGTGGAGGTGGCGCCGCGTCGCTCGTGTTGGCCGCCCTGACCCGGCATGGGGTGCAGGATCTGCGGGTCGCGGTCGTCGATCCGGTCCATCGGCGCGGCCAGGACCGGACCTGGGCTTTCTGGGACCGGCCGGGCAACGACCTGGACGAGTTGCTCAGCGCCAGTTGGTCGCGGGTCGAGGTGGTCACCGCCCAGACGCACCGCACCCTGGACGTGGCCCCGCTGCGGTACGCGATGCTGCGGTCCGCCCCGATCTACGACCGGGCTGCCGAGGCCGAACGACGCCTGAGGGCTACCCGGGTGCTCGCCAGTGCCGACACCTTGTCCGACCACGGCGACGGGGTGCTGGTGGGCGGCGACGCGGATCGGCCGGTGTTGCGTGCCGGTTGGGTGCTGGACTCCCGGCCCCGGCCTCCGGAGCGACCCGGGCGGACGAACTGGTTGCAGCATTTCCGGGGCTGGTGGCTGGAGACCGACCGGCCGACCTTCGACCCGGCCCGGGCCGTGCTGATGGACTTCCGTACCCCGCAGCCGACCCGGGGGGTGTCCTTCGGGTACGTGCTGCCGGTCAGCGACCGGTACGCCCTGGTCGAGTACACCGAGTTCTCTCCGCACCTGCTCACCGGGGCGGCCTACGACCGGGCCCTGGCCGGCTACTGCGACCTGCTCGGTCTGGACCCGGCCCGGTTCACGGTCGCGGAGGTGGAGAACGGGGTCATCCCGATGACCGACGGACCCTTCGTCGCCCGGCCCTCGCCCCGGGTGGTGCGCCTGGGCACCGCCGGGGGCGCCACCCGCCCGTCCACCGGGTTCACCTTCGCGGCCATGTACCGGCAGGCCGACCAGGTGGCCCGGGCACTGGCCGCCGGGCGGCCACCGGTTCCGGCCCCGGCGTACCCCCTTCGGCATCGTTGGATGGACGCGGTGGCGCTGCGGGCCCTGGACCGTGACCTGGTCGACGGGCCGGAGTTCTTCGGTCGACTGTTCGACCGCAATCCGGCCTCGCGGGTGCTGCGGTTCCTCGACGGGGACACCACAGTGGCCGAGGATCTGGCGGTGATGCGGTCGACCCGGCTGCTGCCGATGCTGACCGCCACCGTGGGCGATGCCGGCGACCGGCTGGGCCAGCGGATCGTACGGTCGCCTCGACCGGCCTGGACGGTGCCGCCGCCGGTCGTCGGATCCGACCCTCCACCGGGCCGGTCGGCGGAGGAGGCCGCCGGTGAGGGCGAGCGGGGTTCGCCGGTTCGCTGACCCGCGCGGCCGGTCGTTCGTCGGCGCGGGCGGCTTCGGTAGGTTGGGCGTCATGGCGGACGAGGGGACCGGCCGGGTCGTGCAGATCTGGACCGACGGCGCGTGCAGCGGCAATCCCGGCCCGGGTGGCTGGGGCGCGGTGCTGCGCTACGGCACCCACGAGCGGGAGATCTGCGGCGGGGAGGCCGCCCCGACCACGAACAACCGGATGGAGCTGACCGCCGCCATCAAGGCCCTGGAGAGCCTGACCCGGCCGGTCACGGTCGAGTTGCACACCGACAGCACGTACGTGCGTAACGGCATCACCAGTTGGCTGGCCTCCTGGAAGCGCAACGGCTGGCTGACGGCGGGCAAGCAGCCGGTGAAGAACGCCGACCTGTGGCAGCAGTTGGAGGCGGCCTGCTCCCGGCACCGGGTCACCTGGCTGTGGGTCAAGGGCCACAACGGGCATCCGGAGAACGAGCGGGCGGACGCCCTGGCCAACCAGGGGATGACCGAGGCGCGGGCCGCCCGGGTGTGACCCGCCGCCCCTAGCAGGCTTGTCGCGCTGCCGGCCGACACTGGCCGCAGCCAGCGCAAGAAGGCAGGGTCAGCGTCGCCGGGCGCGGCGGGGGGTCAACGGCAGGGCCGACCAGTGGGCGGGCCGGTCCAGCCCGGCCGGTAGCCGGGTCTGCCGGTCACCGCGGGCCGCGTCGACCTGGGCCTGGTGCAGGAACAGAGCCTCGGACAGGTCCGCGCCCCGCAGGTCCGCCCCGCGCAGATCGGCGCCGGTCAGGTCGGCTCGGGCCAGGTCCGCCCCGCGCAGGTCCGCCCCGATCAGGGTCGCGCCGCGCAGGTTGGCCCCCCGCAGGTCCACCCGGCGCAGGTCCCGGCCGACCAGCACGGCACCCCGATGGTCGGCACCGCCGCGGACGCGGGCCAGTTCGGCGGTACGCGACAACAGCACGTTGAGCTTCGCGCGGTGCTCGTCGAGGTCGAGGGCCAGCAGGTCCTGCGGGCTGCCGGCGGCCAGGGCGTCGGTCTCGGCCTGTGCGGCGGACAACTGTGCGGCCAGTTCGGCCGGTGGCCCCAACCGCAGTGCCTCGGTCAGGTACCACAGCAGTTCGTGCAGGGACCGCATCACCGCGAAGACGTCGAACATCTGGGCGGCCTGCTCCGGTGCGGAACGCCAGTCCCGTCCGCCGTAGGTCTGCTGGGCCACCCGCTGACCGGCGCCGAAGCAGTCGAAGACGGTGCACCCGGCGAAGCCGCGCTCGCGTAGCTGGGGGTGGATGCCGCAGCCGAAGTCGGCGTCCAGGTTGCGGCACGGCTGCCCGGCGGGTTTGTCGACCGCGAAGTCGGCCGACGCGGCGAAGGCCGGGGCGACGCAGCAGAGCCCGAAGCAGCGGGCACAGTCGGCCCGCAACCCACTCGCCACCGTCATCCCCGCCACCCTTGCCCGCCCTCGCTCGCTGAACGCCGCCACCAATTGTCCTCGCCGGACCAGCCCGGTCACCCGCCGGGTCAGCTGCGGGCATCGGTGTCGACCAAGGGGCGTTGACCGGTACGGGCCCAGCGCAGCAGGGCGGCGAAGGACAGTGCGGCGGTCACCGCCCCACCGGCGAGCCGTACCCGGTGCCCGGCGACGAACTCGTCGGCGACCTGGCGCAGGTACTCCGGTGAGTGGGTGCCGGCCGGGTCGACGAACATGATCTCGTTGCGGGGCCAGAAGAAGACCACCGAGAACAGGAACTCGCAGGCGACGAAGACCACGGTCGCGGCGACTATCCACCACCGTAGACCTCGCTGACGCCAGGTGAGCACCGTGGCGGCGACGCTCAGCAGCACCACGGAGGCGCCCAGCGGGGGAAAGTAGTCGCTGGGGCCACTGACGGCGAGGAACTCGCGGGCCCGGTCCAGGGAGGCCGGTGGGTCGTGGAAGACGTTCGGGTAGAGCATCACCGTCTCGGCCGCCACTCCGCCGAACGACATCATGGCCGCCCAGGTCAGGCCGACGAGGGCCGACCAGATGAGTTTGCCGCGCACCGCATCCTCCCCGCGTTCCGGTGCCCTGCCGGGCACATCGAGCTGCTGCGCGGCCAACGCTAGGGAGAATCGGGGGTGGCGCCTGCCGTCCGTCGACCCGAACACCTGTCGCCTGTCGACGTACGCCGGCCCCGGTCGGGCACGCCGCCGGGCGTACCCGACCCGGACGGTAGATGGGGGACCGGGGTGATCACCTGGCTCGTTCGGTGGCGACCAGTTCTCGGGTGGCCGGTGCCACCTCGGCGGCGAACCGGCGCAGGTCCTCGGGGTCGTCGCTGCTCAGGATGAAGGTGCTGATTCCCTCGGTCAGGGTCAGGTCGGCCAGTTCCTCGGCCCACTGCTCCGCCGGGCCGTGCAGTGGGCCCTGGCCGGTCGAGGTGAACCGTCCGTCGATGTTGAGCAGGCGGCGTACCTCGGCGGGGGAGCGGCCGGCGGCGGTGGCGGCCTCGTCGATGATGGCGTTGCCCTTGGCCAGGTCGCCGGGTTGCAGGTAGGGCAGCGAGGGTAGCCACCCGTCGGCGCGGCGTCCGGTCAGCGCGAGCATCCGAGGCTTGTACGCCCCGAGCCAGATGGGGACGTCGTGGGCCGGGGCCGGGCCGCGCTTGGCGCCGATCAGCCGGTAGAACTCGCCGTCCACCCGTACGCCGCCCCGGGTCTCGGTGTCCCAGATCTGGCGGATGACCTCGATCGCCTCCTCCAGGGCCCGTACCGCCTGACCGGGGGCCAGCCGCCGCCCACCCATCGCCTCGATGGCGTCCCAGAACCCTCCCGCGCCCAGGCCGAGCGCGATCCGACCCTCGCTGAGCAGGTCGAGGCTCGCGGCGGCACGGGCCAGCACCGCCGGTGGCCGCAGCGGCAGGTTGGTCACGTTCGCGGACAGGTGTATCCGGCTGGTCCGGGCCGCCACGAAGCTCATCAGGGTCCAGGTGTCCAGGAAGGCGGGCTGGTAGGGATGGTCCTGGAAGGTCACCAGGTCGAGCCCGACCTCCTCGGCGAGCACGGCGAGCCGGACCGGTTGTGTCGGGTCGGCGTTGCCGGGGGTCAGGAACGATCCGAAGATCAGGTCGTGTCCGTAGTCGCTCATCGCGGTCGTCCTTCCTGAGAGCGGACCGCCAATGCTATGCCGGATAGAACATGTGTGTGCAATAAAATCTGTGATCTGGACTAAACTGTGGGCATGACCGGCGACGACCCCCACCCCGACCTGATCACCGACGACCTCGGGTGGATGCTCGGGGTCCTCTTCCGGGCCCACCTGCGCGGTGCCGAGCACACCCTCGGTGACCTGCCCGGTGGGCCACGCGGCTACCAGGTGCTCGTCGCCGCCGACCGGGAGCCGGCCCGTAACCAGGGCGCGATCGCCGAGGAGTTGGGCATCGACCGCACCGTGCTGACGTACCTGATCGACGACCTGGAGCGCGACGGGCTGGTGGCGCGCCGCCCCGACCCGGCCGATCGGCGTAGTCGGCTGGTGGTCCCCACCGAGGCCGGTCGGGCGGCGGCCCGGCAGCGGCGGGAGGCGCTGTGTCAGGTCGAGAATCGCCTGATGGCGGCGTTGACCGAGGAGGAGGGCGCCACCCTGCGGGCCCTGCTGCGCCGGGCGGCGTGCGCGGCCCAGGCGGTCGACCCGTTGACCGACCTGTGCGCGGTGGCCGAGGAGGCGGCCGACCGGGCACCGGCGCGGCGTCGTCCGGCGGCCCGTTCCACCCCGCGCAGCGGGACCACCCGCCGCCCCACTTCGCCGTAGCCTGCACGAGGTGCGGATAACCAAGTACACCCACTCCTGCGTCCGGCTCGAACACCACGGCCGGGTGCTCGTCATCGACCCCGGTACCTGGAGTGAGCCCCGCGCCCTGGCCGGCGCGGACGCCGTACTGGTCAGCCACGAACACATCGATCACATCGACGTGCTGCGGTTGGCCGGTCTGGGAGTGCCGGTCTTCGTACCGGAGGGTGCCGTGCTGCCGGAACCGGTCCACCTGCCGGTGACCCGGGTGCGGCCGGGGCAGGGGTTCACCGCCGCCGGGTTCGAGGTGACCGCGGTCGGTGGCCGGCACGCCACCATCCACGGCGGGCAACCCGACTGCGCCAACCTGGGCTATCTGGTCGACGAGGCGCTCTACCACCCGGGCGACTCGCTGCACCCGCCCGGCCGACCGGTGCGGACCCTGCTGGTCCCGGCGCAGGCCTCCTGGCTCAAGCTCACCGAGGCGATCGACTTCGCCACCGCGGTCGGCGCCGCCGAGGTGTTCCCGATCCACGACGCCCAGCTCAACTCCCGGGGCCTGGCCAGCGTCAACGGCTGGTTCGCCGAGACCGTCCCCGGCTACCGCTACCTGGCCCCGGGCGAGACCGCCTGAGGAAACCCCGGTCGCGTACGGGATCGGCGCAGGCCCGCCCACCGCCGGGCGGGCCGGATACCCTCGGCGAGGGCCACAGCAGGAGACATGCGATGAGCGACGAGACAGTGTCCACCATGCCGGCCGTGTTCTTCGGCCACGGCAGCCCGATGAACGCCCTGGAGGTCAACCGGTACACCGCCGCCTGGCGGGCCTTCGGGCAGTCGGTGCCCCGACCCCGGGCGATCCTGGTGGTCTCCGCCCACTGGTACATCGGCGCCACCGCGGTCACCGCGATGCCCCGCCCGAGAACGATCCACGACTTCTACGGCTTCCCGCAGGAACTGTTCGACATCCGCTATCCCGCCCCGGGCCTGCCCGAGCTGGCCGAAGAGGTCAGCGAGGTGGTGCACCCGACCTGGGTGGGAGCCGACCTGGACTCCTGGGGCATCGACCATGGCACCTGGTCGGTGCTGGTGCACGCCTTCCCTCAGGCGGACATCCCGGTCGTACAACTGAGCATCAACGCCTTCAAGGGCCTCGACTACCACCTGGAGCTGGGCGCGAAGCTGGCCCCGCTGCGCGAACGCGGGGTGCTGGTGGTGGCCAGCGGCAACGTGGTGCACAACCTCGGCGGGGTCGACCGCCGCCTGCTCGACCAGGGCTTCGACTGGGCCCGACGCTTCGACGAGGCGGCCAAGGCGACGATGCTCGAGGACCCGACCGAGGCCGGGCGCCTCGACGCCCACCGCGACTTCGGGCTGGCCGTGCCGACCCCGGACCACTTCATCCCGCTGCTCTACCTGGCCGGTCTGGCCGGGGCGGCCGGGCAGGGCACCGAGGTGCTGGTCGACGGGTACGCCTACGGGTCGCTGTCGATGACCGCGTACACCCTGGGTCTTCCCGGCCGGGCCACCGAGCCCCTGGCCGGCGCGCCGACCCTGCCCGAGGCGGTGCCGCCGGACTCCGCCAACATCTGAGCGGCCCTGGTCACCGCCGCCCGCCAGGCCGCCCTGGTCCGCCCCACCGGATAGGGTCCCCAGGCAGCATCTCGCGTACCTGGAGGAAGACCTGATGGCCCCGGACCACCTCGACGTGCTCATCGTGGGCGCCGGGCTGTCCGGCATCGGGGCGGCCTGCCAGCTGCGTCGGCACCGCCCGGACAAGACCTTCGCCGTGCTGGAGGCCCGCGACGAGGTCGGCGGCACCTGGGACCTGTTCCGCTATCCGGGCGTACGCTCCGACTCCGACATGTTCACCCTCGGCTACTCCTTCGCCCCCTGGCGGGCCCCGAAGGCGATCGCCGAGGGCGCGACCATCCTCGACTACCTGCGCCGTACCGCCGACGAGTACGACGTCACCCGGCACATCCGGTTGGGGCACCGGGTGGTGCGGGCCGACTGGGACAGCCGGCAGGCCCGCTGGACGGTGCTGGTCCGCCGCCCCGACACGGCCGACCCGATCACCCTCACCTGCGCCTTCCTGTACGCCTGCACCGGCTACTACCGGTACGACGCCGGGCACACCCCGCACTTCGCCGGGCAGGACCGGTTCACCGGACGGATCGTGCACCCGCAGCACTGGCCGGTCGACCTGGACCTGCGCGACCGTCGGGTGGTGGTGATCGGCAGCGGCGCCACCGCGGTCACCCTGGTCCCGGCGCTGGCCCGGCAGGCCGCCGAGGTGACCATGCTGCAACGCTCACCCACCTACGTGCTGGCCTTGTCCGCCCGCGACGGATTCGCCGACGCCCTGCGTCGCCGGTTGCCGGCGCGGCTGGCCCACCCCCTGATCCGGTGGAAGAACCTCCTGGGGGTCACCCTGACCTACCAGTTCAGCCGGTGGGCCCCCGGGTTGATGCGTCGCCTGCTGCGCCGGGGGGTGGCCCGCCGACTGCCGGCCGGCTACGACGTCGACCGGCATTTCCGCCCCCGCTACGACCCCTGGGACCAGCGGTTGTGTGTGGATCCCGACGGGGAGTTGTTCGCCGCCCTGGCCGAGGGACGGGCCAGGATGGTCACCGACACCATCGAGGGTTTCACCGCTACGGGCATCCGGTTGACCTCCGGCACCGAACTGCCCGCCGAGGTGGTCGTCACCGCCACCGGGCTGGACCTGCTGGCCCTGGGTGGAATGACCCTGCGGGTGGACGGCGTCGAGGTCGACCTGGCGCAGACGGTCGCGTACAAGGGCATGATGCTCTCCGGGGTACCGAACTTCGCCCTGACCCTCGGCTACACCAACGCCTCCTGGACCCTCAAGGCCGACCTGGTGGCCGAGTACGTGTGTCGGCTGCTGCGTCACCTGGACCGCACCGGCACCCAGGTCGTCACTCCCTCGGCCCCGCCGGACGACCGTCGGGCACCGCTGATCGGGCTCGGCTCCGGGTACGTACGCCGGGGGATCGAGCGCCTGCCCCGCCAGGGACACCGGGCACCCTGGCGAGCGCACCAGAACTACCTGCGGGATCTGCTGCTGCTGCGCTTCGGGCGGCTCACCGATCCCGGGGTCCGATTCAGCCGGGTCGACTCGGCACCACGGAGGTCTGTCGATGCGTAGGTTCGACTTCACCGGCGGCACCGCCGTGGTCACCGGGGCGGCCGGCGGCATCGGCGTCGCCCTGGCCCGGGGCCTGGCCCGCCGGGGCAGCGACCTGGTCCTGCTGGACCGCGACCCCGAGGGCCTGGAGTCCCTCGCCGCCGAACTGCGGGCGGCCGGGCGGACGGTGCACACCCATCAGGTCGACCTGGCCGACGCGCAGGCCACCGCCGCCGTGGCCGAGCAGATCCGCGCTGAGCACCCCCGGCTGCGACTGCTGGTCAACAACGCCGGGGTGGCCCTCGGTGGCCGCTTCGACGAGGTGACCTTCGACGAGTTCAGCTGGGTGGTGGAGGTGAACTTCCGGGCGGTGGCCCAGCTGACCCACGCCCTGCTGCCGACCCTGAAAGCCGAGCCCGGGGCGCATCTGGTCGCCGTCAGCAGCCTGTTCGGGCTGATCGCCCCGGCGGGCCAGGTGGCCTACTCGGCCAGCAAGTTCGCGGTGCGCGGCTTCACCGAGGCGCTGCGCCACGAACTCGCCGCCGACGGCATCGGCGTCACCTGCGTACATCCGGGTGGGGTGCGGACCCGCATCGCCCGCGACGCCCGGGTGGGCAGCGGGGTGGACCGGGCCCGGTTCGAGGACGGCCGCCGACGCTTCGAGCGGCTGCTGAGCATCGACCCGGCCATCGCCGCCGAGGCCATCCTGCGGGGGGTGGCCCGCCGTCGGGGTCGGGTCCTGATCGGCTGGTCGGCCCGACTGCCGGATCTGCTGGCCCGGGTGGCGCCGGCCGGGCATGGTCACCTGCTGGCCGCCCTGGGCCGGGCCGAGGCCCGCTCCACCCGGCCGCCCACCCCCTCCGCCGTACGACCGGAGTAGCGCACACCCCCGCCGGACCTGCTGAAACAGGTGGGGCGGATGATAGATACATGACGCATCCCTCCCCGAGTGGCCGGACCACCGTGCCCTCGGCCGCCGAACGCGCCTACCGGCACCTGAAGCGGGCCATCCTGGAACAGGTCCACCCGGGCGGGTCGCTGGTCAGCGAGGGGGAGATCGCCGAGGCGACCGGGGTGTCGCGTACTCCGGTGCGGGAGGCGCTGCTGCGGCTGGAGACCGAGGGGCTGGTGCGGCTCTATCCCAAGCGGGGGGCGCTGATCCTGCCGGTCTCGGCCCGCGAGATCACCGATGTCATCGAGGCCCGCCGGCTGGTCGAGGTGCATGCCGCCGAGCAGGTCTGGCCCCGACGCGCGGAGATCCGCGCCGACCTGGCCGCCCGGCTGGCCGAGATGCGCGCCGCCCACGCCGCCGGTGACCTGACCGCCCTGATGGCCGCCGACCGGGCCTTCCACGCCACCGTGGTCGACGCGGCCGGCAACGAAATCCTGGCCGAGCTGTACCAGCGGCTGCGGGACCGGCAACTGCGGATGGGGGAGACCACCTTCCGGCTCTCACCCCGCTGGGCGCAGATGGCGCTGACCGACCACGCCGCCCAGTTGGCCGCCCTCGACGGGGACGACCCCGGACCCTGGCTGGCCACGGTGGCCGCCCACATCGACAACGCCGCCCGCGCGCTGCGGGGTCTGCGGTGAGCCTGGCCGACCCGCCCTCCGTGCCGCGCCGACAGGCGATGCTGGTCTGGGGGGTGGCGCTGAGCGCGTACGTCGCCTCGGTGTTCCACCGCAGTTCCCTCGGGGTCACCGGGGTGGAGGCCACCCAGCGCTTCGAGATCAGCGCCGCCACCCTGGCCACCCTCACGGTCGCCCAACTAGGGGTGTACGCGCTGATGCAGGTACCCGTCGGGATGCTGCTCGACCGGTACGGCTCCCGCCGCCTGCTGGTGACCGGCGGTGCCCTGATGATCGCCGGTCAACTCGGCTTCGCCCTCGTCACGGACGTACGCCTGGCCGTGGCGGCCCGGATCCTGGTCGGCCTCGGCGACGCGATGACCTTCATCAGCGTGCTGCGGATCGTGGCCTACTGGTTCCCGGGGCGCCGCAATCCGCTGCTGGTGCAGTTGACCGGCACCCTGGGGCAACTCGGCGCGGTGTTCGGCGCCGTACCCCTGGTGTTGTTGCTGGAGCACACCGGGTGGACCACGGCCTTCCTGACGGTCGCCGGGGTGTCCTCGGCGATCCTGCTGGTGGTCGTCGCCACCATCCGGGACAGCCCGGGCCGGGTGGCCGTGGCCGCCGCCACCACGACACCGCCGGGTGGGCTGCTGGCCGCCGCCTGGGCCCAGCCCGGCACTCGCCTGGGGCTGTGGACCCACTTCGTCTGCCAGTTCTCCGGCAGCGTGTTCGCCCTGCTGTGGGGCTTTCCGTTCCTGGTGCAGGGGCAGGGGCTCACCCCCACCGCGGCGGCCACCCTGCTCACCGTGCTGACCCTGGGGATGCTGGTGACCGGGCCGACGGTCGCCTATCTGTGCGGCCGGTTCCCCCGACACCGTTCGGTGTTGGTCTTCGCCATCGTCGGGCTGACCGCGGCGACCTGGGCGGTGGTGCTGGCCTGGCCCGGACGGGCCCCCGGCTGGTTGCTGGTCGTGCTGGCCCTGGTGCTGGCCTTCAACGGTCCCGGTTCGCTGATCGGGTTCGACTTCGTCCGCACCTTCAACCCGGTGAACCGCATCGGCAGCGCCACCGGGATCGTCAACGTCGGCGGCTTCGTCGCGGCGATCATCCTGGTGCTCGCCGTAGGGGTGGTGCTCGACCTGGCCACCCCGGCCGGACAGAACGTGCCCGACCTGGACGCTTACCGGTGGGCCTTCGCGTTGCAGTACCTACTGTGGGCGGTGGGTGTGGTGCAGGTGCTGCGGTGGCGTAACGCCGCCCGACGTCGGTACGACGGGCCGCAGGCGTCGCCCGATCGCCCGGAAGCTGTGCTGGTGGGCGGTGGCGGCGGTAGGTTCGCCTCCGGGAATGATCGTCGGCGCCGCCGGTTCTCCGGGGTGGCCGCAGTGCGTCGGCGCGGTGCGTCGGCGCGGAGGAGGAGGAAAGTGTGAGCCAGCAGGTCAGGGGCGTCATCTCGCGGAGCAAGGGCGCACCCGTCGAGGTCACCGACATCGTGGTGCCGGACCCGGGGCCGGGCGAGGCGGTGGTACGGGTGCAGTCCTGCGGGGTCTGCCACACCGACCTGCACTACCGCGAGGGTGGCATCAACGACGACTACCCCTTCCTGCTCGGACACGAGGCCGCCGGCATCGTCGAGCAGGTCGGCGCGGGGGTCGACGGAATCGCCCCGGGCGATTTCGTGGTGCTCAACTGGCGGGCCGTCTGCGGCGAGTGCCGGGCCTGTCGCCGTGGCCGCCCGTGGTACTGCTTCGCCACCCACAACGCCGCCCAGAAGATGACCCTGACCGACGGCACCGTCCTCACCCCGGCCCTGGGCATCGGCGCCTTCGCCGAGAAGACCCTGGTGCACGCCGGCCAGTGCACCAAGGTGGACCCGGCCGCCCGGCCCGCCGCCGTGGGGCTGCTCGGCTGCGGGGTGATGGCCGGCCTCGGCGCGGCGATGAACACCGGCGGGGTGACCCGGGGCGACTCCGTGGCCGTGATCGGCTGCGGCGGGGTCGGTGACGCGGCGATCGCCGGTGCGCTGCTGGCCGGGGCGACGACGATCGTGGCCGTGGACACGGACTCCCGCAAGCTGGACTGGGCCCGGAAGTTCGGCGCCACCCACACGGTGAACGCCTCCGAGAGCGACCCGGTGGCCGAGATCCAGGCCGCCACCGGCGGGTTCGGCGCCGACGTGGTCATCGACGCGGTCGGTCGGCCGGAGACCTGGAAGCAGGCCTTCTACGCCCGCGACCTGGCCGGCACGGTCGTGCTGGTCGGGGTGCCCACCCCCGAGATGCGGGTCGAGCTGCCGCTGCTGGACGTCTTCGGCCGGGGCGGGGCGCTGAAGTCCAGCTGGTACGGCGACTGCCTGCCCAGCCGGGACTTCCCCATGCTCACCGAGCTCTACCTGCAGGGTCGCCTGGACCTGGACGCCTTCGTCACCGAGGAGATCGGCCTGGACGGGGTCGAGCAGGCCTTCGCCCGGATGCACCACGGCGACGTGCTGCGCTCGGTGGTGGTCTTCTGATGGCCGCCCGCATCGACCACGCCGTCACCTCCGGCACCTTCTCCCTGGACGGGCAGACCTTCGAGGTCGACAACAACGTCTGGGTGGTCGGCGACGACACCGAGTGCCTCGTCATCGACGCCCCCCACGACATGGAGGCCATCCTGAAGGTGGTCGCCGGCCGACGGGTCACCGCGATCGTCGCCACCCACGCCCACGACGACCACGTCCGGGTAGCCCCGCAGCTATCCCAGGCCACCGGTGCGCCGGTGCTGCTGCACCCCGCTGACCGGGTGCTGTGGGACATGGTGCACCCCGATCAGTCGCCCGGCGGCGAGCTGCACGACGGACAGCGGATCGAGGTCGGCGGCAGCACCCTGACCGTGCTGCACACCCCCGGGCACAGCCCCGGCGCGTGTTGCCTGCACGACCCCACCCAGGAGGTCGTCTTCACCGGCGACACCCTCTTCGCGGGTGGGCCGGGTGCCACCGGTCGCTCCTACAGCGACTTCGGCACCATCATCGACTCGATCCGGGACCGGCTGCTCACCCTGCCGCCGCAGACCGTGGTACACCCCGGTCACGGTGACAGCAGCACCATCGGCGCCGAGGCGCCGCAGCTGCCGCAGTGGCTGGCCCGGGGGCACTGACCTCGGCCGTTAATCCGGATGCGTCCGTACCACCGGTCGGGTGACCCTGTCGCGGTGTCATCCGTAACCGATCCTGAACGCGCACCGGCGGCGGGTCCACCCGCCGCCGGTGCCGTCCCGCGGCAGCCGAATCCATCCCTGACCCCGGCCCAGCGCCATGCCCTGCGACATGTACGCAGGGTGGCGTTGCGGGACCGATCCGCCGCGTTGGACACCATCACCCGGCTGTTGGAGGTCGCCGGGGTCCGCGCCGACCCGCGGCAACTCGTCGCGGCGATCGGCCGACAGGGCCTGATCACCCTCAACTTCCACCCCGACCGGCTGCTGGCCGACGGCCGCACGGTCGCGCAGTCCCTGGCCACCGAGGGGGTCTACCGCAGCCAGTTCGAGACCGGAATCTCCAACGGCGGGTTGACCGCCTACCCGGGCGGTGACCGGGACCGGTGGGAGCAGCGGATGTTCGGTGGGGCGTACCAGTGGCCGGGGGTGCGCCCGGCGGAGCGGCCCAAATACGGGGGCCTGAACCTGCTCGATCATCCGGACGGGGCGGCTGCCCGCTTCGGCTCCTGCCATCTGCGGTTGCGCCCCGAGGTGCTGCACCGCACCACCTTCTGCTTCGGCGACAGCCATCTGGGCCCCTCCGTGTTCGGCACCCCGGAGGTCTGCGACCCCGTGGTGGCCGCCCTGCTCACCGCCACGGTGACGACCGGCGGGTGTCTGGGTCGTGCCGGTATCGACCTGGTCGTCCTCACCGAGCGGCTGCTGCGCCACCGTGAGCAGGATCCCGCCACGGCACCCGCCGGGCGGGCCCTGGACGACTACATCGAGGCCCAGGTGCACGGAGAGGTGCGGCTGGGGCGGGATGTGCGGGAACTCGTCGCCGATCCCTCGTTCCAGGGCACCCCGGTCGGTGCGGCCCTGGCCGCCGCCGCGCAACGCCACGGTTTCCGGCTGCGGTGGCACGCCGGCTTCACCCTGCCGGTGGACCAGGTCGACGCCGAATTCCGGGGGCCGGCCATCCCACCCCTGGCCGCCCGGGTGCACGCCGAGTTCGCCCGGCCGGGTGAACCCCTGCACGCCGCCCTGATCGGCCGGGCCGCCGCCTCGGTGGTCACCGAGCCGCACCGCTGGGCCGACCGGGGCCCGATCACGGACACCCTGCAACACCTCAAGCAGTTGTGGCACGTACTGGTGCGCTTCGGTCTTCCCGCAGACGGCGGGTGACCTGCCGGTGGCGGGTGCGCTGCGGTCCTATCGGGTGCTGGCCTTGATCGACTCCGTTACGGCGGGATGGCGGTTTCCCGCCGCCGTGGACCCCACCGTTTCGGCGTAACGGTGTGGGCGGACTGTCGTCCCTGGGCAGGGGTGTCCGGGTCGGCGAGGTGAGCCGGCTCTCAACCTGCACGTCAGCGGGCATTTCCGGAATGACGGAAACATCGTCCTGGTTGACCTCCCCAAAGCGCCGGCACCCCGCCGGCCTTGGCAGTTCCCCCGAGAGCGGCTCAACCCCGAGCGGCTCGTAACGATCGAAAGGGCAACCATCGTGAAGTTCGACTTCACTCGATGGCTCCCGGCCATCGCGACGAACCCGAATCGCAAGACCACGCTGAGTGTGGTGGGCGTAACCGCCCTCGCCGGGCTGGCATTCGGCCCGACGGCCGTCGCCGCACCGCTGGCCAACGGCCCGCACGAGGGCGCCGTGGCGGCGATCGACAAGGCCACCGGCCAGGAGACCGCCGTCACCACGGCGGAGTCCGCCACCGAGCGCGCCGACCGGGCCTCCTCCGGCAAGCCGAGCCGAAGTGAGTTGATCCCGCACGGCGTACAGGGCCTCCAGTCGCGGGTGCCGCTGGACGACGCCCAGCGGCAGAACGCCAAGACCATCATCGAGGTGGCCAAGCGGACCGGCGTCGGCGAACGAGGCGCGGTGATCGGCATCGCCACCGCCTTGCAGGAGTCGAAGCTGTATAACCTCGGTCACCTGGGTGCGTACAACGACCACGACTCGCAGGGGCTGTTCCAGCAGCGGCCCTCCAGCGGCTGGGGCACGGAGGCACAGATCACCGACCCGGAGTACTCCTCGAACGCCTTCTTCCAGGCGCTCAAGAACGTCGACGGCTGGCGGGACATGCCGCTGACCGCCGCGGCGCAGACGGTGCAGGTCTCGGCCTACCCGTTCCACTACGCCCAGTGGGAGGAGCAGGCGGCGGAGGTCGTCTCCCAGCTCTGGTGACCCCGAACGACCGTTTCCCGGCCGACCCCGCGACCCGCGGGGTCGGCCGGTTCGTGTTCCGGGTCGTCAGACTCGTTGCCCGGGTTTCCAGCCCATGATGGTCCGGGGAGGTTCGCCGGTGCCGTCCCAGACGGAGGCCTGCACCATGAACTGGTTGGCGAACCGTTCCCGGCCCACCGTGGTGTCCTCCCCGTGCCCGGTCAGCAGCACCGTCTGGTCCGCCTTGCTCAGCAGGCCGCGCAGCGAGCGCAGGGTCTGGGCCCGGCTGCCGCCGGGCATGTCGGTGCGCCCGATCGTGCCGGCGTACAGGGTGTCACCCACCAGGCAGTACGACTCGCCATGCCGGTCGCCGGGCAGGTTGAACATCACCGAGCCGGGGGTGTGGCCGGGGGTGTGATCGACCCTTATCTCCAGACCGGAGACCGTGATCAGGTCACCGTCGTTGAGGGTGTGCACATCGTGGGGCTGCCGCCAGCTCCATTCCGGGCCGAGCAGCTGCGCGAACTGGGGACCGAACTCGTCGCCCAGTCCGCTGAACGGATCGGCCAGCATGTGGTGGTCCGCCGGGTGCAGGTAGATCGGCAGGCGGTGGGTGGCCTCGACGGCCGGCACCGAGTAGGTGTGGTCCAGGTGGCCGTGGGTCAGCAGCACCGCCCGGGCGGTCAGGCCGTGCCGGTCCAGGGCCTGCCCGAGACGCTCGGCCACCCCGTAGCCGGGGTCCACGACGACACAGTCGCCCCCCTCGGCGGTGGCCACCAGATAGCACTTGGTGGCGAAGGCGTCCGCCACCACGGTGGTGATGAACATGTCGCTCCTACTCGACGGTCAGGGTGATCGCGGCCCGAACCTGCTCCTCCAGTCGGTTGAGGTCGGCCTCGTCGTCGGCATCGATCAGGAAGGTCACCGCCCGGTCGTCCGAGCAGGTCAGCGGGCCGAGTTCGGCGCCGGGCGGCTTGAGCGCCAGCACCGCCCGCAGGGTCGGCGGGTCACCCGGCTCACCGGGACGCACGGTCGGCCACAGGTCGGCCTCGCCGATCCAGCGCACCCGCTCGCCCGGCCAGTCGACGGTGACGTCCCGCAGCACCCCCGGCTGGTGTTCCAGGTAGACCTGGCGGGCCCAGCGCCGGGGCCGGGGGTAGTCGACCTGTTCGCCGAGCGCGATCCCGATGATGGGTGCCTCCAGGGGGACCCCGCAGGCCAGGTGGTAGAGCAACGAGATGCCGTCGCCCGGGGTACGGGCCGCTATCTCCATCAGGACGGGCTCCCCGGCCTCGGTGACCCGCCACTCGGAATGGGTCACGCCGTCGGCGAAGGCCAGGCCGGTCAGGACCCGCTGGTTGGCCTCGGTGAGCAGGTCACCCACCTCCCGGCCGGCGATGCGCACCGGACCGGCCAGGATGGTGTGGGACAGCTCCACGAAGGTGCGTCCGTGCGTCTCGGTGGTCTCCTTGCGGGTGACCGCGGCGAACCGCACCTGGCCGTGCTGCACCAGCGACTCCACCGAGAACTCCTGGCCCTCGACCCGTTGCTCGATCAGCAGGGTCTCGTGGGAGGGATAGTCGCCGAGCAGGTCGGCGACCGCCTCCGGGCAGTATGCGGCGAGGACCCCCGAACTGGCGTGCCGGGCGGTCGGCTTGACGACCACCGGATATTTCAGGGCGTGCAGGTCGACGGTGGCCCGCCGGTGCGCGGGCACCGTCAACGAGGGTGGGCTCAACTCGGGCAGATAGCAGCGTTGCAGGTACTTGCTGCGGCAGGCCCGGCTGGCGCGCAGCCCGGGGGAGGGCAGACCGAGCATGTCGGCGGCCAGGCCACTGGGTTCGACCAGGGTCTCCTCCATGGCGTACAGGCCGGTCACCTCGTAGCGTTCCCGCCAGTCCTGCAGCACCGCCAGCACATCGGGGTTGAAGGAGGACTCCCGGTCCATGGCCCCGGCCGCGTAGGCGACCTCGGTGATCAGGTCGGCGGCCGGGCCCGGCCGGCTGAGCACCGCCTCGACCTGCGCCCGCGAGGTGTCCGGGCAGAGCACGAGGATGCGCAGGTCCCGCCGGGCCAGTTCGGTCAGGAGACGGTGGTTGCGGCAGATGACCCGGAACGCTCCGGTGAGCACGAAGGCGCGCGGCGACAGGGGGCGCGTCGGCGGCATGGTGGCTCTCCATTCAGTCTTGGGGTGCGGCGGGCATCTCGCGCAGCTTGGCGATCGGGGACAGGGCGATCCAGAGGGCGGACAGGCAGAAGCCGACGGCGGTGATGATCAAGGTCTCGCGGATCCCGATGAGGGTGCCCAGGGTGCCGCCGAGCAGCGCACCGATCGGCATGCTGCCCCAGGTCACGGTCCGCATCCCGGCGATCACCCGACCGAGTTGGCGACGCGGGATGAGCATCTGCTGAAGGGTGGCCACATTGGTGTTGCCGACGGTCATGAACATGCCGCTGACGAAGAACATCGGCAGCAGGATGGCCAACGCCACCACCGGTGGGCCGCCGGCGGCCGGCAACAGGATCTGCACCACCGAGGCCACGCCGTAGCCGACCGCGATCACCCGTCCCGGGCCCAGCCGGTCGGCGAGCCGCTTGGCCAGGCCGGCGCCGATCAGCGCACCGATCGCGCCGACCCCGAGGATCAGGCCGAGCACGGCGCTGCCCAGATCCAGGACCTGGATGATGAACAGCGGCAGCAGGGTGTTGCGGGCGATGAAGAACAGGTTGTTCACCCCGGACCGTACGGTGAGGAAGCGCAGGTAGCGGTCGCGGGCGATGAACCGCAACGCCTCGCCGATCTCCGCCAGGGTCCGGCGCCTGCCCTCCGGGTTGGCCGGGGCCTGCTCGGTCTGCCGGATGCCGGCCAGGGCGCCCAGCGACACCAGACTGGCCACCGCGCTCATCGCCAGCACGACCGGTGCGGCCAGGACCTGTACCAGCACACCGCCCAGGGCCGGCCCACCGGAGTTGGTCACCACGATGCTGGCCTGGAGCTTGCTGTTGCCGTCGAGCAGTTGGTCCCGGCCGACCAGGGAGGGCAGGTAGGCCGATCCGGACACGTCGAACAGCACGGCGCAGACGCCCAGCAGGAAGGCTACGACGATCAGCATGTTGACCTGGAGCAGTCCGGCCAGGGCCAGGGCCGGGATGGCGGCCAGCGCCAGGACCCGGCCGATCTCGGCGGTGACCAGCAGGGACCGCTTGCGCCGCCGGTCGATCCACACCCCGGCCCACAGGGAGATCAGCAGGTACGGCGCGAATGCGGCGCTGTTGATCCAGCCGAGCTGCTGAGCACTGGCGTCGAACATCGTGATGGCCGCCAGCGGCAGCACCAGTTCGGCGACATTGGTGCCGGTACGCGACACGGTCTGGCTCACCCAGTACCTGCGGAAGTCGGCGTGCCGCCACAGCCCGCCACCCTTGGGAGTGGGCGGGTTGAGCAGGGTGCTGGTCACCGCGCCCCCCTTCCCCAACCGGCCTCGACGGCGGCGCTGACCACCCGCTCGGCCTGACTCGGGTTCAGCCGGGGATCACAGGCCGAGGTGTACCGGTCGAGGTACCCGTCCAGTTCGGTGGCGGAGTCGACGCATTCGCCCACCGGCTCCGGGGTGGTCTCCAGGTGGAGTCCGGACATGGTCAGCCGGTGCTCGCCCAGCACGGTGAGGAAGGTCCGCACCTCGTGGATCACCTCCGCCACCACCCGGGTCTTCTGCCCGTGCCGGTTGCGTCGGGTGTTGCCGTGCATCGGGTCGCAGACCCACAGCACCCGCTCTGCGGCGGGGCCGAGCACCTTCAACAGGCGGGGCAGTTCCGTGCCGACCCGGTCGCCCATCCGGACGATGAGACTGAGCCGACCCGGGTCGTGTCCCCGGGTGAGTCGTGCCGTCAGGGCGGCGATCTCCGTACCGGCGGCGTCCGGGCCCACCTTGACCCCGACCGGATTGCTGATCCGTTCGGCGAACTCTATGTGCGCCCCGGTGGCCTGTCGGGTGCGCTCGCCGATCCAGAGGAAATGGCCGGAGGAGGCGTACCTGCCGCCACGGTGGTCGTCGTCGCGGACCAGGGCCTGCTCGTAGTCGAGCAGCAGCGCCTCGTGCCCGGTGTAGGTCAGGGAGAAGGCGCTGTCGGCGCCGCCCAGGGTAGGCAGAAGATCGGCCAGGAACAGGTGGTCCAGGGTGCGGGCGGCGTGCTCGTACGCGGCCAGCAGCCGACGGGCGTCACTGACCCGGGCGGCCGGGGTCGGCTCCGGTGAGTTGACCGCGTCACCCCGGTAGACCGGCAGCAACTGCCCGTCGGGGGTGCGCTCCCAGTCCTGGGAGCGGGGCTTGGCGTACTGGCCGGCCATCCGTCCGATCCGGACCACCGGGCGGCCGGTGCCGTACTCGATGATGTCCGCCAGGGCCGCCACCAGGTCGATCCGGGCGGCGGTCCGCTCCTCGGTGGCGTCGGCGAACCGTTCCGCGCAGTCGCCGGCCTGGAGGACCAGGGCCTCCCCGGCGGCCACCCGACCCAGCTCGCGGTGCAGCGAACAGCAGGAGGCCGAGGTGACCAGGGGAGCCTCGGCGCGCAGCCGGTCCAGTACGGCGGGCAGCCCGGTGCCGGGATCCCAGGGCGGCTGCTGAGCGGGGAGAGGGCGAGGTGCCTCGAGCAGCGAGGTGCCGGGCTCATCGGTCATCGGGTCGTCCAATCGCTGGTTCCTTGCGGGCCTCGGCCAGCAGCCGGTCCAGGCGGACCTTGCCGGTGACGCCGCGCGGGATGTGTCCGACCGCCTGCACCAGCCGCGGCGGCGGCACCCCGGGCAGCGCGGCACGCAGCGCGGAGTGCACCGTCTCCGGGCTGGAGCCGCCGGCGTAGTACAGGTCGTAGTGCTCGGCCCGCACGTCGTCGACCCGGGGTACGCAGACCACCTCGGTGGTGGGTAGCTCGGACCGCAGGCTGTTCTCGATCTCCTCCAGTCGGACCCGCCGACCGTTCACCTTGATCATGCGGCTGGCGCGGCCCACCAGGTCGAACTGTCGGCTGCCCACCGGGCGCACCAGATCCTCCATGGTGTGCGTGGCCGGCGGCCGGGTCTGTGCGGGGGTTCGAGCCAGCCGAGGGCTGGCCACCCGCAGGGGCTGCTCTCCGGTCCCCGCACCGACCAGGGTGACGTCGTCGAACAGGGTCCAGGTGGTGGGGGTGGCCGGCCGGGGGGCGAGCCGTCGGTGGGCCACCCCGCCGGTCTCGGTGGAGCCGAGGATCTCCACCGCCTGGAAGGCGCCGCCCGCCACCTCGCGCAGCACCTGCCGGGTGTGCCGGGTGATCGGTCCGCTGCTGTGCACCGCGGTCACCGCCGGAGCGGCCCGCAGCCGCCCGACCAGGCTGCGCAGCAGCACCCAGGTGGCGGGCAGACAGACCAGCAGGGTCCGCTCGTCGTCGGCGAGGCTCGGGGGTTCCAGGGGGTTCTGCCACAGGTGCCGCACCGGTACCCCCAGGTGCTGCGGCAGCAGGACCCCGAAGAGGTGACCGTAGAGGTGTTCCGTCGGGGCGTAGGTGACCACCCGGTCGAACGGTGCGCCGATGACCTGGGCCAGCAGCTCCACCTCGGCCTGCAACTGCTCCTGGGTACGCCACCAGACGCCCGGCTGCCCGGACTGCCCGGAGGTGGCGAAGGCCGTCTGCGCCACCGCGGCGGTGGTCATCTCACACCGCCCAGCGACGCCCGATCCTCCAGCTGGTCACGGACGAAGGTGGTCATCCGGCCGAGGGTGGCGAACCAGTAGCGGACGTCCTGGCCGACGAAGTCGACCTCGATGTCGAAGCTGCTCTCGATGGCGCTGATGCACTCCAGGGCGGTGAGGCTGTCGTAGCGGCTACCCAGGGCGGTGGCCAGGTCGTCGTCCGGGCCCAGGTTGTCGACCGGCTCGCCGATGGTCCGCCGCAGGACCGCCCGAATCTGTTGCTGCAACTCGTCGGTGTTCATCGGACCTTCTCTCGCTAGGACGCCCGGTCGGCACGGGTCAACTGCCCGGCACGCTGGACGAATACGTGACTGGGGGAGGTCGGGCGGAACTCGATGTACAGGAAGGACACCGGGCCCAGGGCCGCGGCTATCTCGGTGGCCAGGTCCGTCCGGAAGTCGTCGTCACGCTCCGGACCCAGACAGCAGGTCACCGCGGCGTGCCGGAAGGGTCCCTCCTCGGCGGGCAGCGCCTCGACTGGGAGACCGCCACTGAACACGGAGCCGGGCGGGGTCTGGGTGAATCGCAGCACCACATGGGCCGGTGCCACCCCCCGCTGGGCGAACCAGCGGGTCAACCGGATCGCTACCGAGCGGCGGGCGGCGACCTCGGTGGCCGGGGTGTCGATGATGATGGTCGGCATGGCGGCTACGACAGGGTGAGGGCGGGCAGGCGGAACCCCGGATCGGCCAGCCGGCGGCGGAGCAACCCGTGCAGGCAGCGGGCCAAGGGGTCCGGTCCGGGTGGGGCCAGTGGACTCCAGGCCACCCCGGCGGCGCTGGTGGTGCGGTCCAGGAAGGCGGCCAGCGGCCCGGGGTCCACCCCGATACCGAACCGCCCGGCGGTGAGGACCGCCTCGTAGGTGGAGAGCAGGTCCGGCATCCGGTTGCCCTGCCCGGCCCAGCCGCCCCCGCGTACCCGGTGGGTGTCCAGCAGCGCCTGGACCCGGTGCGGCTCGGGGTGCCCGGCCCAGGCCAGGATGCGGGCCTGCTGCAACCCCGGACGCAGCCCCTGCGCCGGTGCCGCGGCGGCGTACCCCGCGACCCGTTCGACCGACACCAGGCCGCCGCCGGTCAGTTCGGCGATGCCCACCGCGGCGGCCGTGGAGACCAGGTCGGAGCCGCGTCCGTGCCAGAATCCGAATCCGCCGTCGGGGTTCTGCAGGCCGGCCAGCCAGTCCCCGATCCGGGTGCGGGTGACCGGGTCCTCGGCGAAGGCGCCGGCCGCCAGGGCCCACATGGTGCAGCGGATCTCCGCCCCTCGGCCGGGCATGTACATGATGCCGCCCTCATTGGGCAGTCGGCAGCTCTCCAACCACCGGCGCAGCTCGGCGTCGGCGTCCGTGGTCAGTGCGGTCGCCGCGACGGTCAACGCGTCCGCGGCGAGGCGCGGCTCCCGGTAGGTGAAGCCACCGCCGGGGCAGCTCAGTTCCGCGATACGTCGGTGCACCGCCTCGGCCGTCCCAGGCGGCACGGGGCCGAGTTGGCGCAGGGCACCGACCGCGCAGAAGGACGCCCACACGTCCGCCACCGGATAGCCCGGCCACCGGGTGAAGGCCCCGTCCGGCAGCTGCTGACCGGTGATCCAGCCGACCGGGTCGATGCTCGGACGGGCACCGAGCATGCCCAGCGCCGCGACCGCCCGGTAGGTCGCCCACATGCAGTCGGTGTCCGCTTCGGCGTCGAACCGGAAGGCCCCGGAGGGGGACTGCCGCCGCTGCAGCCAGTTCAGCAGGGCCGGCACGTCCCACGGTGGCGGGTTCGGGTGTCGGGTGTGCAGCGCCCGCCAGGCGGCCACCCCGTAGTAGACGGCCCGCACGTCGGCCTCACCCGCCGCGGCGTGCCCCGGGGTCCAGCCCAGCCCTCCGTCGCGGGTCTGCAGGGCAGCCAGCCAGGACAGCAGGCGCCGGGCGTCCGGCACGTCGCCGCCACAGACCTCGATGGCGGTACGAGTCGAGAAGTGGGTGGCCCACGCCTCCGGTTCCTGCCCGGGGGTCATCGCGTACGCCTCCCCGGACCAGGTGCCGGTCAGCCAGCGCGCGGTGTCGGCCACCTCCGGCAGGGGCTGGCCCAGATCGGTCAGGGTGGAGGTGCAGTAGAAGGTGGCCCAGGCGTCCGAGGGCATCCCCTTGCTCCACCCGTAGCCGCCGTCCGGGTTGCGGCGTGCGCGTACGAAGTCGGCGGTGCCCGCCGCCGCGGGGGTCTGCCCGGCCCGCCCCAGCCAGGCCAGGGTGCGTACGGCGGCGTACGTGCACCACAGGTCGGGGTCGCCGGTCACCGGCGGGGCCCAGGTGGTCGCGGGGGCGGTCACGAGGCCTCCAGGATCCGGATGTTGGAGCGTTTCCAGCTCTTCTGGGATCCGCCGCTCTTGGTGGTGCTGGGTAGCGAGTTGAGGAACAGCACCTCGGTGTCGTCGAGTCCGAACCGGTCCCGGAAGGCCTCGCGTACGGCGGCGGCCCGCTCCGGCTCGGCCTCCCGGTCGGCGTCGACGTCCCGTTCCAGCAGCAGGCGGAGCCGGTCGGGCGCCACCTCCAGCAGGTAGCCCGTCGCGGTGGTCTGGCCGTACACGACCTGCTCCACGAGGTGCGGGGTGATGGTGACGTCCCGGATCTGTATGCCGTCGGTGCCCCGCCCGAGCACGGTCACGTCCGGGGTGGCCGTGCCGCACGGGCAGTCGGTGCCGATCACCACGTCGTCGCCGGTGTCGTAGCGCAGCAGGGGGCGGGCGTGCAGGTTCAGTGGGGTGACCACCAGCCGACCGGTGCCCGGTCGGTGCGCGTCGGTCAGGCCCTCGGCGGTGAGCAGTTCGCAGTAATTGGCCGCGGTCAGCAGGTGCAGCCGATCGTGCCGGCAGGCGGCGGCCAGGGTGCCGGTCTCGGTGCTGCCGTAGCTGGCGTTGTACGCGGTGGCACCCCACCACTGGCCCAGCCGGGCCCGCATGGCCGGCACGCTGACCTCGCCGAGCAGCATGATGGTGCGTACCGAGGCGCGCAGTTCGGTCAGCAGCCCGCGCTGCTTGAACAGCCGGGTGAGCTGCAACGCCACCCCGGGTGCGAGGAACAGCACGGTGGGTCGGAGGGTGGTCCACAGACTGGCCAGCCGGTCCCAGTCGGAGATCCCGGTGGCGAAGGGGTAGGCCCGGGCGTGCAGCAGGTCGAGGTGTTCGCAGACGGTGGCGACCAGGTCGCCGACCGGAACGATGTCCGAGGGCAGCAGGCTGAGCACCCGATCGTCCTCGCGCAACATGCCCTGCCAGGCCTGGGCGACCGACACGGTGTTCCACACCAGGTCGTCGACCAGCCGGGGGGTCGGGGTGGCCTGCCCGGTGGTGCCGGTGGTCTCGTAGTACTTGATGCCGTCGTCGACCGTGGCGGCGAAGAACTCCCAGGGGTCCTCCTTCAGCCGGTTCTTCGGGGTGACCTCCAGGGCGGTGAAAGCCTCCCAGCTGAAGTCGCCGAGCTTGGCGTACGCCGGGGCGTTGCGTGCCCGGGTCCACACCGCCGCGATCTTGTCGCTGTAGAAGTCGGCTCCCGGGATGGTCCCACCCCGCTCGCGTAGCTCGCGGGTGGCCGTCAGCACCGTGGCCAGCCGCTGTTCCGAATTGATCATCATGAGGAGGCTCCGGTTGGGTGCGAGGTGGCATGGAAGATGCATCCGACATGCGAGCCGTCACCGAGGAACCGGATGTCCTGTGGCCGGTCCAGCAGGCCCTTGACGAACCCGCCGCTGAGCCCGGAACCGGTGACGAACATGCCCCAGTGCAGGTGACAGGTCGACGGATCGCCCTCGGCGGACTTGGGATAGAACAGCTCGGCCACCGACTCCGCCTTACGCTGCACGATGTAGTCACCGGCGTCGGCGGTCTCCACCAGGGACTCCCACTGCTCCTGCGACACCAGCCAACCGGCCACCACCCCCTGCCCGGCGTGCCCGATGCTCGGCTTGAGCACCAGGTCCCCGCGGTGCTTGCGGACGAAGTCCGCCAGCGAACCCGAATCCGGGGCCGGAGTCTTCTCGGCGTCGGTCATCGACCGGGTCCAGGGCAGCACCCGGTCGATCACCTCCCGCTCGGCATCGGTGAACCGGTCGGCGTGGACCGGGTCGCCGAGCATCGCCAGGGCCGCCTTGGCGCCGTAGAGGTCCGCGTTCAGCGGGGTGAAGACGGTGACCGCGCCGGTGCGTACGGCCTGCTCCAGCACGGCCAGCCGCCGCCCGGCCGCCGGATCCTCGGCGGCGGTCTTGAGCAGGAAGGTGCGGTAGACCACGTCGATGCGCTCACCCCGCGCGGTCAACCCCGCCGAGGTCAGCTCCAGGTCGTCCACCGTGCAGCTGAGCACCCGGAAACCCCGGTCGACCATCAGGTCGATGAAGAGCGAGGCGTTCACGGCCACCGGGGAGGTGACCCAGTCGACCAGGGCCACCGTGGGCCGGTCGGCGAGGCTCAGCCCGGCCAGCCGGGTCAGGGTGTCGCTCATCTCGACCAAGGGGTCCAGGTAGTACAGCTCGTCCGCGGCGAAGTCCTGGAAGGAGGGGTCACTGAGGGTGGCCCGGCACAACTCGCCGAACTCGAAGGACCCCAGCGAGCTGGAGGTGTTGAACTCCACCAGCTGAAAACCCTCCGGGGTACGCACCAGGTCGGCGCGGCCCAGTGGCACCGGCGGACCGGACAGGCAGGCCAGGGCCTGCGCCGCGCCGGGCTGCTGCCAGCCCAGCGCCCGGGCGAAGGCCGTCTCGTCGCCGTCGAACAGTCGCTGAGGCAGCGCATGCAGGGCACCCAGCAGGGTGCGCAGGTCGTGATCGAGGGTGCGGGTCTGTTCGGCGTCCAGGAAGACCGGTCGGGTCAGCAGGGGCCGGGTGAACCACGATCGGAAGCGCTGGTAGCCGGGCAGTTCGGTGTCCAGGGCGCGGCTGGCCCCCCGGTGCGGAGCCAGGAAGGCCCGGGTCGGCGCATTGTCGATCACGACGCCACCCCGGCCAGATCCTCGGCGTTCTCCCAGAGCACCGGCACCACCTTGTCGGTGGCGGGATGCCGCGTCACCGCGCTCACCCGTTCGACGACCACCGCCTCCGGGCTGTGCCGGTTCAACACCTCCAGGTCCTCGTACCCCTGAACGAGCTGCTCACGGATGCCCTCGGCGTCGGGGTTGGGGCCGGTGTAGCGCAGCCGGAGGCCGACCACGGCGGCCGGCACCCGGGGATCGCGGTACAGCACCAGTTGGACGTCCTCCACACCGTCCAGGCCGGCGGCGTTGCGCAGCAGCACCCCGGCCGAGATCATGCCGCCGCCCAGCTTGAAGTTGTCGTCGGCCCGGCCCAGCACCTCGATGGCATCGGCCTCCCCGCAGGGGCAACCGGTGGCGGCGATCCGGTCGCCGAGCCGGAACCGGCGGGCGTCGGTCGGCCAGCCCTCCCCGTGGCGGGTCAGCAGGGCGCCCCCCTCGTCGGGCTCGATGACCTGATCGGGCAACAGGTGCATCGCGCCGAGGCGGCATCGGGGGCCGCTGGTGGCGATCACGAAGGTCTCGATCGAGCCGTAGTTCCCCCAGAAGCCGACCTGGGGGAAGGCGGCGCGGATGGCCCGCTGCCGGGCGGCGGTCATCGGCTCACCGGACCACAGGGCCGCGCGTACCGGCAGGGACAGTCCGATCTCCCGCACCGCGTCGGCGAAGTGGGCCAGCACGTTCGGGGCACCGGCGATCGCGGTGACCCCCATGTTGATCAGATCCGGTGCCCATTGCCGTACCTCGGCGGGGTTGAGCGCACCCATCGGCGCCACCACGGCCCGACTTCGCAGGGCGAAGGCGTTGTAGAAGTACTGGGCGCCCCACATCTTGCCGACCGAGAACAGGTTGAGCAGCACGTCACCCGGGCCCAGCGGCTGCCAACTGGCGAGCACCCGGGTCACCCCGAGGTCGGGGGAGAGGGCCGTGATCTTGGGGGTGCCGGTGGTGCCGCCACTGCACACCAGCAGGCCGCCGTCGCGCCGGGCCCGGGCTGCGGCCTGCGCGGCCAACTCGGTGTGGGTCCACGGGGAGTCGTCGCCGGTGGGGGCGACGGGTGGGTTGCCGATCGGGGTCACCTGACAGCTCCTTGGCGGTAGTGACGGTCATGACGTGCGGCGTAGGCCCGGAACCGCCCACCGACGACCCGCTTGATCGCCTCGGGGTCGCCGAACAGGCCGGTGACCGCCCCGTCGGCCTCCAGCTCGGAGAACCAGAGCTGACCGGAGTCGGTGCGGAGCAGGTCGACACAGACGTACGCGAGGTCGAACCTGCGGTGCACCAGGGCGACGAGGTCGTGCACGGACTGCTCGACGGTGTCGCGTTCCTGGACCCGGGCCCCGCGACTGACATTGGCGACATGGGAGTCCGAACCGGGGATGCGGTCGTACATGGCGACGATCTCGCCCTCCACGGCGACCACCCGCAGGTCGGCGACGACCGTGCCGACCGACGGCTGCACCAGCATGCTCGCCGCGCTGCCGGAGGCCAGTCCGAGCACCGCGTCCAGGGTGGCCCGGTCCGGGCAGCGGACACAGCCCAGGCCCCGCCCCCAGGACACCGGTTTGACGAAGACCGGGAACCAGGAATCCGGCACCAGGTTCTGGTGCCCTAGCCGATCCACGTCACGACCGGTGTTGACCCGCACGGAGGGGATGACCGGCACGGGGGAGTCGGCCAGTTCCCGGGCGGTGGCGAACTTGTCGTTGGTGAGTACCGCCTGGTCCAGGGGGATGGCCAGCCAGAAGCCGAGGGCCTGCAGGCAGCGGGTGAGGCTGAGCCCCCACCACAACGCCGGCTCGTGCACCGGCTCGGTACGGGCGTCGTAGACCACGATGTCCCGGGCCGGGTCCAGCGGCTCGTCCCGCCAGTACGCCGTGTCGCCGGCGATCAGTACGTGTTCCGGGTCGGCCACCGCGAAGTCCATGCCGGCCTCGGCGGCGGCCCGTCGGTAGGTGGGCCAGAATTCCTCGTGTTCCCAGCGCCGGGCCTGGGCGGAGGAACGGTCCGGAAACAGGTAGAGGATCCGCTTGCGGATCATGCTCATCGCCCGAACAGGGCGCCGCCGTTGACCCCGAGGACCTGCCCGGTGATCCAGGAGGCCTCGGAGCCGGCCAGGAACCGCACGGCGGCGGCGATGTCCTCCGGGGTACCGGCCCGGCCCAGCAGGGTCTCCGCGACCAGTTGGTCGTGTCGGGCCGACCGACCGCGTTCGTTGAAGAACTCGGTGTCCTGCACGTAGCCGGGCACCACCGCGTTGACGGTGATGCCGTCCGGGCCGCCCTTGCGGGCCAGCCCGAAGCCCCAGCCGAGCAGCCCGGCCTTGGCCGCGGCGTAGGCGTCCCCGCCACCCCGGTGGGCGGCGATCGAGCTGATGTTGACGACTCGGCCGCCGGGGCGGCGCAGCGCCGGCCACAACGCGTCGGTGAGCATCATCGCGGACAGCAGGTTGGCCTCGATGGTCAGCTGGTAGCCGGCGAACACCCCCTCGGTACCGGGCCCCGGGTCGTCGACGATGCCACCGGCGTTGTTGACCAGCACGTCGACCGCGGTGGGCATGGTCCGGGCGGCCTCCAGCAGGTCGGCCGCCACGGTCAGGTCCACCGGTACGGCACGCACGTTGGGGTGTTCCGCGGCCAGCTTCTCGAGCGGTTCCCGGCGGCGGCCGAGCACGTACACCTCGTCGCCGTCCGCGGCGAACCGGCTGGCGATCGCCCGCCCGATGCCGGTACCGCCGCCGCTCACTACCACAACCCTGGGCATCCCCGAATCCCTTCACCGGTCATCGCTGGTGTCGGGAACCAGGCTTGTGAGGGGCGCTTCCCAGAACCTTCCGGTCGGCTTCCGGGCGCGGCTCAGACCTGGAAGGGCGGCTGTGGCCAGCGGCGCGGCCGGTACGGCGCCCACCAGTGCCGGTCACCGACGGCCAGAATCAGGGACTCGGCGGCCAGCTCGGACAGGATTGGGGCGGACACCCGGGCGGCCGGGTCACGCACCAGCCTGCCGATGGCGTCGAGGTAGGCCGGATCGTCGACGATGATGCGGTTGAGCACCCCCTCGCGATGGTCGCGGATCTCCAGGAAGCCCGGCCCCTGCCGGTAGGAGAGCCGGCCGAGGAAGAAGCCGTCTACCCAGCTCAGACGCTGCTCGGTGGCGGCGCCGACGATCTCCGCCGGGGGATGCAGATGGGTGAGCGCGGCCGGTGGTCCGCCCGGGTCCAGGTGCAGCCGCCAGTCGACCACCACGCCCCAGGCGGTCAGCTCCCGCACCAGTTCCAGCGCGAGTACCGCCGTCGCCGGATCGGCCTGCGCGGTCAGGTCGGTCGTCTCGACCAGAGCCACCCGCCGCACCCCGGACCGGTACAGCTCGGCCACTTCCGCCGCCGCGTTGCCGGTGATCCGGATCCGGCCCAGGTCCATGCCGGGCAGCCGCCCGGCCCGGCCGTGGTAGTCGCGCCACCGGTGCAGGGTGATGCCTGTACCGGCCGGCGCCGACCCGGGGGCTACGCCGGCCGGGACCAGACCGGGGGAGCGGTGCGCCAGCCGGGTCAGTTCCCCGTTGGTGGCCAGGGTGGCGACATGGACCCAGCGGTCGGCGTCGTGGTAGACGATGCCGGCCTCCCGCCAGTCCGCCAGCAGTCGTTCCACCCGGCTCTCGGTGACGGTCGCGCCGACCTGGGCGGTGAGGCGACGGGCCAGCGAGGCGACGCTGCGAGGATCGGCCAGCAGCCGGAACGCGGCCAGTTCGACCGGATCGTGGATGGTGTGCACCGACCAGTCGAAACCGGGCCGCCGGCTGACCAGCACGATCTTGTGCCCCAGGTCGCAGTGGGTGAACCGTCCACTGTCGTGCGCCGCGCGCCACTGCGCGACGGCCTGGTGCAGCCGCTCGACCGTCGGCTCGGCGATGCCGGCGGGCGCGGCGTCGAACAGGTACGCCAGGTCGTGCAGCTCGGCCTCGGGCAGGTCGTACACCCGGGCGTAGTGCCCGGCCGGACGTGGCTCGCTGAACCCCAGATCGGGCTGGTCGAAGTACGGGCTGAACCGTTCGATCGCCAGCCGGGTTACCGCCTCCGGCGGAACGAGGTGATGCAGGGCCGGCAGCTGGTCGATCACCTGGTGGTAGTCGTTCTCGTGCTCCCCGGGGAAGCCATACAGGTAGTTCCAGGACACCCAGATCCCGGCCGACTGCGCGTCCCGCAGGTGCCGGACGTTCTGGCAGCCGGTCACCCCCTTGTCCATCAGCTTGAGCACCCGGGTGCTGAGACTCTCGACGCCGGGCTGCACCTGCACCAGACCGGCCTCGGCTAGCAGCCGTAGCTGGCGGTAGCTGAGGTTGGACTTGATCTCGTAGTGGATGCGCAGGTCGTAGTCGTGGTCGCCGAGGGCGGGCAGCAGGGTCTGGAGGAAGCCCATGTCCAGGATGTTGTCGACCGCCACCACGTCGAGCAGGTGATGTCGCCGGGCCTGGTCGAGGATCTCCCGCAGGAACCGCTCGGCATCCTTGCTGCGGAACTGCATCAGGGAGCCGTTGAGTCCGCAGAAGGTGCAGTGGTGCTTCTCGCCCCACCAGCAGCCGCGGGAGCCTTCGAGCACCAGCTTGGGCTCGATGTGGTGTCGCACCGCCGAGTGTTCCAGCCGGTCGAAGTAGGCCGTGAACTCCGGGTCGGGTAGCTGATGGGCGGGCAACGGGACCCGGGCCTGCGGGTTTGCCCGGCTGGCCCCGTCACGATCGCGCCAGCACAGCCCCGGCACCCCGGCCGGGTCACCGGTGCCGCCGATCACCTCGAGCAACAGGGGCAGGGCCCGATCGCCCTCCCCCCGCACGACGTAGTCCACGTAGGGGAAGTTGCGGTGCAGGGCCGCACCCTGCCGGCCGTCGCAGTTGGCACCCCCGAACACGATGGTGATCTCCGGTGCCCGTGCCTTGAGTCGCCGGGCGAGCGCCAGGGAGGCGGTGTTCTGCTGGAAGGTCGTGGTCAGACCGACCACCGCAGGCCCGCTGGCGGCGATGCCGTCGGCCAGGTCGTCGAGGAAGTCGTCGCTGCGCCGGTGCAGCTCGACGGCGAGGTCCCGCTGCCGCTGGTCCAGATCCTCCGCGTGGCGCAGGAACTCGGCCACCCGATGGTGCGGGCGGTCGTGCAGCACGGCGGAGAACACCCAGTCGCCGTGTCCCTCGAAGTAGGAATGGGTGGCCAACTGGTCGTAGACCTCGGTGTCCAGTCCGAGGGTCTGTGCGGCCCAGTCGAAGAAGTCGAGGTTGGCGTAGCGGGTGTGGACGGTCGCCCCCGCGTCCCGGGCCGCGACCTGAAGAATCCCCAGGGCCAGCGACGGGGTGTCGAGAGCCGCCCACGGCATGGTGACGAGCAGAAGATCCATCCGCCAGGTGCTTTCGGCCGTACGACTACTTGGTCTTGCGCTCCGTCTGGATGGCGATGATCGCCATCGGGCTCTGCCGGGCCCGGGCTCGGGCTCGGTAGTCGATCAGGATCGTCTTCTTCTTCATGCCTGCCTCCTGGGTCCACTGGCTGGTCGGCTCACCCTAGGTGCGCCGCTTCCCTGAATTCTTCCGCTGCGCTTCCCCCTCGTTCCTGGGGGCGTAACGCGCCGACCTCCAGGATCCCGGCCGGTATCCGTTCGCCGATCATGGCGGGCAGTTCCTCGGCCCGGCGCCGGATGACCGCCGCCGTCTCGACCTCACCGATCCGCTCCAGTGCCTGGCCGAGCAGGCCGACGGCGGAGATCAGTACGTGATGCACGGGATCGTTGCGCAGGATCGAGATCGACTCGATCAGCCGGTCCAGGCCCTCGGCCGTACGCCCGTCGGCGAGGTCCAGCGCGGCCTGGGCGCAGAGGGCCTCCCCGGACCCGAACCCCAGATTCATCTCGCCGAGCAGGCGCCGACCCCCGCTGATGATGCGCCGCGCCGAGGGATCACCCATCCGCAGCAGGACCAACCCCAGGGTGAGACAACTGAACGCCTCGTACGGTCGGTCGCCCAGCTCGTGGAAGATGGTCAGCGCCGCCTCGGCGGTACGCCGGGCGGCCTCCAACTCCCCGCGATGACGCAGGACGATCGCGAGGCAGCGCAGGGACAGCGCCTCCTCCCGCCGATTGTCCAGGCGGCGGGCCAGTTTGATCGCCACCCGGAAGGCCTCGGCGGCCTCGTCCCAGTGACTCAGCTCGTAGTGGATCTCGCCCAGTTCCCGGGTGGCGCGGGCCTCGGCCACCGCGTTGTCGGCGGCCCGGGCCAGTTCGATGGCCTGCTCCACCAGGTCCAGCGCGTCTTCGTGATCACCACTGGCCCGCCGGACGGCGGCATGGATGACATGGGCCTCCGCCTCGATCGCCTTGTGCCCGATGCGCTGCAGGATCCCGCCGGCCCGTTGCACCAGCGTGATGGCGGTGGGCCGGTCCATGCGGATGAAGCGCAGCCGGGCCAGGCGCATCAGGGTGATCGCGGTGCCGATCTCGTTGCCCTGCGCGACGCAGGCGTCCAGCGCTCGACTGTGCACCGATTCCCAGTCGGCGTACTGATGGCGCAGTTCCAGGAACTCCGTCATGCACTCGGCCAACGCCCAGGCCAGCGGGCTGAGCCCGGCCAGGTGTGCCTGCGCCACCCCGGCGACCAGCGCCGCCCGCTCGGTCTCGAACCAGGCCAACGGGTCGGCCAGCAACTGGTCGATGTACCCCGGGTCGAAGGGGTCGTGGTACGCCGTGTCCGCGAAGGGGCGTGGTGACCAGCCCCGGAACCGGGTGCCGTGGAAGCGTTCGTCGGCTTCGGCGACCAGGGTGAGCCAGGCCCCCAGGGCCCGCGACAGGGCCACCTTGCGTTGTTCGTCCGGCAGGTCGGCCTCGGCCCGTTCGCGGGCGTACAACCGCACCAGGTCGTGGTATCGGTAGCGGATCTGACCGGCGGCGTCGTAGCCGACGATGTCCAGCAACTGGCTGTTGACCAGTTCCTCGACGAGGTCCTCGGCTTCGTCGAGGGTGATCCCGAGCAGGGGTGCGACCACCCAGGCCGCGAAGTCCGGAGCGTCGAGCAGGCCGAGCAGGCTGAAGGCCTTCTTCTCCGCGGGGCCCAGCCCCTGGTATCCGATCGCCAGGCTGGCGCGTACCTCCAGATCGCCGACCACGAGCACGTCGAGCCGGCGGCGGCGGTCGGCCAGCCGCCGGGCGAACCGGGTCAGATCACCGTGTCCGTTCTGAGCGATGCGGGCGGCGGCGATCCGTACCGCCAGCGGCAGGTGGCCGCAGAGCGCGGTGATCCGTCGTACGGTCCGATGGTCCTCGCCCAGTCGTTGCTCACCCGCTATGCGGGTGAGCAGTTCCACCGATTCGGCGGCCGTGAACACGTCCAGGTTGTGGAAGTGCGCTCCCTCCAGGCCGACCAGCCGGGGCCGGCTGGTCACCAGCACCGCGCAGGTGGGTGAGCCGGGTAGCAGCGGGCGGATCTGTGCCTCGTCAGCAGCGTCGTCGAGCACGATGAGCACCCGTCGGCCGGCCAGGCAACTGCGGTACATCTCGGCGCACTCGTCGACCGTGTCGGGGATGGTCCAGTCCTCCACCCCGAGGGCCCGCAGGAACCGCTGAAGGGCGGACAGTGGCTCCAGGGGCCGGGGGTCGGTGCCGCGCAGCCACAGGTAGAGCTGACCGTCCGGGTACGAGTCGACGATCTTGCGGGCCGCCTGCACGGCCACCGTGGTCTTGCCGACACCACCCTTGCCGCTGACCGCGACGATCACCACGGCCTCGTCGTCGCCCGTGGTGAGCTGTCGGCAGATCTGTCGCAGGGTGTCCGCCCGGCCGGTGAAGTCCGCTATCGACAGCGGCAACTGTGCCGGGGAGGCGGCGGCAGCGGGCCGTGTCACCCGGCCGGCCTGGTGCAGCCCCGAGTCCCCGATCAGCATGGCCTCGTGCAACGCCTGAAGTTCCGGCCCCGGATCCAGGCCCAACTCCTCGGCCAGGCAGGTGCGCGCCTCATGGTAGGCCGACAGCGCCTCACCGACCCGACCGGCCCGGTAGAGGGCCAGAATCAGATATCGGCGCAGGTTCTCGTTGAGCGGATGCCGGGGCAACAGCGACTGCAACTCGCCGATCACCTCGGCGTGCCGTCCCTGGGCCAGGCCGATTTCGATCTTGTCCATCATGGCGGCCAGCCGTTTCTCGGCCAGGGCTGCCGCTTCGGCGCCGATCAGATGTTCGGTGACGTCGGCGATCGGCTCACCCCGCCACAGGGCCAGTGCGGCACCGATCTCCCCGGCCGCCTCCGCCGGCCGACCGGCCTCCAGCGCCGCCCGCGCCGTGCGTACCAGCCGCTCGAAGACGTGCAGGTCGAGCACGTTCTGCCCGATGCGCAGCTGATAACCGGCGCCATGGCGCACCACACAGTCCGGGCCGAGCTTCGTGCGTAGCTGGGAGACGTATTTGTGCAGCTGGGCGACGGCGGTGGGCGGGGGTCGCTCGCCCCAGAGCATGGCGACCAGCCGCTCCGTCACCACCACCTTGTTGGCGGACAGCAGCAGGGTGGCCAGCATGGCCCGCATCTTGCGGCCGCTAAGCTCTACCGCCTCACCGTCACGCCATACTTCCACGGGGCCGAGCACACGGAATTCGAGCATTTCCCCTGCGTTCCGAGACATAATGGATGACCGTCAGTCTGGATATGCATGCCCCGGGCGGCGGCGCTACTGGACCTGTTGGCGACTCTACAGTCAGCAATTCAAGGTGTCCAATGTACGACAAGTTGCCGCACATAATGCCTGGGTGCCCTTAGTGCATTGCTGAGTGGGTCGACTGTGGCGCCACGGCCACGAGCCGATCAACCGGTGATATCGCATTAGTCGGGAGTACCGCCAGATTTCAACTTACTGCCTGGCAATTGTCGCCCGCACTTCAACAACTCGTCGACCCCGGCCGGGTCAGGAGGCACTGCGTCATCTGACCGGGCCCCGGCGGTGGTGGCGGAAGATGTCGACCAGGGCGGCCAGCAGAGCCAACAGGATGATCCCGGCGGAGACCAACAAGGAGCGTTCGAAGGCCGTCGCCCAGGCGCCGTCGCTGCCCACGACCGAGAAGAAGACCGCCCCGACAACGGCGATGCCGGCCGCCGCTCCGATGCGCTGACCGGTCTGCAGCATCCCCGCCCCGCTGCCGGCCTGCGGCAGGGGCACCTGGGACAGGGTCAGGGTCTGGTTGGGGGCGATCACCAGGCCGCTGCCGAGCCCGGCCAGCAGCAGGGGAGCGGCCGTCACCCAGGGCACCGGGGCTCGGGGGGCCAGCTCGATCACCAGCGCCACCAGGGCCAGCCCGACCACCACGGCGAGCAGCCCGGTGGCGACCAGGGGCCGGCCGAACCGGTTGACGATCCGACCCCCGATCGCCGACGCCGCGGCCGAGCCCAGGGCGAAGGGGGTGATGGCCAGACCGGCGACCAGGGCGCTGTAGCCGAGCCCGGTCTGCAGGTACAGGGTGAAGATGAAGAAGATCGCGGTGAACCCACCGAAGTAGAGCAGGGCGATCAGCGAGCCCAGGGCGTACGACCGGACCTGGTACAGGCCCACGTCGAACAGCGGCGGGCCCTGCCGGGCGTACCTGCGCTCCCAGAGGGCGAAGCCGGCCAGGGTGACCAGGCCGGCGGGCAGCAGCAGCCAGGTGGCCGCCCCCCGCCACTGCTCCCGTTGCACCAACGGCAGCAGCACCAGGGTCACCCCGGTGCCGAGCAGCAGTACCCCGACCGGGTCCGCCCGCCGGCGGACCGCTTGGCCGACCGGCCGGTGCGGGATCAGCCGCCAGCCCAGGATCATCGCGATGACCCCGACCGGGACGTTGACGAAGAAGACCCACCGCCAGCCGTGCTGAGGCCCACCGGCGGCGATCAACAGGCCGCCGAGCAGGGGACCCACCGCGGTGGAGATGCCGATGGTGGCCCCGAGCAGGCCGAAGGGCCGGGCCCGTTCCGGTCCCTGGAACAGCTGCTGGATCATGCCGGTCACCTGCGGGTTGACCAGACCCGCAGCGGCCCCCTGGAGGAGTCGGGCGATCACCAGCCAGGTGGGGGACTGGGCCAGCCCGGCCACCGCGCTGGTAGCCGTGAACAGGGCGATGCCGAACACGAAGGCGGTGCGGCGGCCGTGCACGTCGCCGAACCGGCCCGCCGGCACCAGCACCAGGCCGAAGGTCAGGGCGTACCCGGACAGCACCCATTGCAGGTCGGCCGGGCTGGCGTTCAGGGCCCGGTCCAGGGAGGGCAGGGCCACGTTGACGATGCTGACGTCCAGCAGCGTCATGAAGGCCGCGACCAGTCCGACCCCGAGGGCCTGCCAACGCCGGGGCCCCTGGTACGACTCCTCAGCCGTCGAAGGCCGGTCGGACCCGGCCCGCCGATGGTGCCCTCCGACGGCCTCGGTCACCTCAGTTGCTGGGCGCAGAACCGGGGGCCGAAGTCCAATCCGGCCATCGGCGAATCCTCCCGGTGCAGCAGGTTCTTCTCGGTGAGCAGATGCAGGGGGGTCTGCAACTGCTCCTCGGTCAGGCCGCACTCCGCAGCGATCATGTCCGGGTACGGGACCTGTCCGCGTGCCTCCAGGGCCGCCACCGCGTCGTACACCCGAGCCTCGACGTCCGACAGCTGCACCTGCTGCATGGTGTCCTCCTCACGCCGATCCGCCTGCCAGGCGGTGTGCGCCGCGCGGATACCCCCTGCGGGACCGATGATTCCCCCACTCCGGCCGGTGGTTCGCCGTCCCCGCGACCACCCACGGTGACCTACGCTGCTTCGGTGACCGTCTGGGAACTCGCAGTGATCGGTGGTGGTCCCGCCGGACTGTCGGCCGCCTACGCCGCCGCCCGACGGGGGGTGCGCACCCTGGTCCTGGAACGGGCCGCCCATCCGCGCTACAAGACCTGCGGTGGCGGATTGACCGGTACCTCCGTGGCGGCCGTGGCCACCCGGATCGAGGTGCCCGTGCAGGACGTGGTCGACCAGGTCACCTTCACCCTGCGCGGGCGCCGTCCGATCACCCGGCGGCACCGGCCCGGTCGGCTGGTCAGCATGGTGCGCCGGGACGAGTTCGACGACCGGCTGCGCGCCGCCGCGGTGGCCGCCGGAGCCGAGGTCCGCGAGCGGGTCACGGTGCGGGCCCTGGAGCAGACCCCCGACGGCGTACGACTGCGGCTGGCCGACGCCACCACGGTCCTGGCGCGGACGGTCGTCGGCGCGGACGGCTCCTCCGGGGTCAGCGCCCGCCATGTCGGGGTGCGGTACCGGCAGGTGGATCTGGGGTTGGAACTGGAACTGCCGGTGCAGCCGGAGCAGCAGGCCCGGTGGCGGCGGCGGATGCTGCTCGACTGGGGACCCCTGCCGGGCTCGTACGCCTGGGTCTTCCCCAAGGGCGACCGGCTGACCGTGGGGGTGATCGCCGCTCGGGGTGAGGGGGAGCGGACCCGGGACTATCTGCGGGGGTTCGTCCATCGGCTGGGCCTGGCCGGGTTGCCGGCGACCCACGACACCGGGCATCTGACCCGCTGCCGGGCCGAGGATTCACCGCTGCGCCGGGGCCGGGTCCTGGTCGCCGGGGACGCCGCCGGCCTGCTGGAACCCTGGAGCCGGGAGGGGATCAGCTACGCCCTGCGCTCCGGTGAACTGGCCGGTGAGGCGGTCGCCGAGGCCGACCTGGCCGGCTACGAACGGGCGGTGCAGCAGCGACTGGTGCCCTCCATCCGGGCCGGGTACCGGCTGTTGGAGGTCTTCTCCCGGCGGCCGGAGGTCCTGCACCTGACGGTCGGTACCCCGCCGGGCTGGCGGGCCTTCACCCGGTTCTGCCAGGGCCACGGCGACTTCGGCCAACTGGTCGACGGGCTGCCGGTACGCGCCGCCCTGGCCCTGGCCGCCCACCTGCCCGGCCCCCGCACCCACCGCCCCTGACCCGTCCGCTGTCGTCCGGCCCTCCCGCTGCCACCCAGTATCCTAGGATGCCCTACGGGTGGTGCGGCAGGTCACGGCCTGTTTCCCCACAGCCGGTCGGGGTAGGGCCTTCCGGGACCACATCCCACCGACGAAGGAGACCCCCGTGAGCCACGACCAGCACACCCAGCAGGACCCCACCGAGCAGTACGGCCAGCAGTCCGGACAGCCGGCCCAGCAGCAGACCCCACCGGGGCGTACGGAGGACATGAACCCGAGGCCCGACCACGGCGAGGACACCTACCAGGGCACCGGCAAACTCGAGGGCAAGAAGGCCCTGATCACCGGCGGTGACTCCGGCATCGGTCGGGCGGTGGCCATCGCCTACGCCCGGGAGGGTGCCGACGTGCTGATCTCCTACCTGAGCGAGGAGGAGGACGCCGACGCGCAGGACACCGTACGGCTGATCGAGGCCGCCGGCCGCAAGGGCGTCGCGGTGCGCGGCGACATCACCGACGAGGCCACCTGCCAGGGGCTGATCGACCGGGCGCTGTCCGACCTGGGCGGCATCGACATCCTGGTGAACAACGCGGCCTACCAGATGGCCCAGGACAAGGGCATCGCCGGGATCAGCACCGAACAGTTCGACCGGGTGCTCAAGACCAACCTGTACGCCATGTTCTGGCTGTGCAAGGCGGCCCTGCCGCACCTCGAGGAAGGGTCGGCGATCATCAACACCTCGTCGATCCAGGCCTTCGACCCCTCGCCGCAGCTGCTGGACTACGCCACCACCAAGGCGGGGATCGCGAACTTCACCAAGTCCCTCGCCGCCGACCTGGTCGACAAGGGCATCCGGGTCAACGCGGTGGCCCCCGGCCCGATCTGGACCCCCCTGATCCCGGCCACCATGCCGGAGAAGAAGGTCGAGCAGTTCGGTACGGACACCCCGGTCGGTCGGCCGGGTCAGCCCGCCGAACTGGCCCCCGCCTACGTCTTCTTCGCCTCGCAGGAGTCGAGCTTCATCACCGGCGAGGTGCTCGGCGTCACCGGCGGCCGCTTCACCAAATGACCTGCAAGGAGGGGCCCCTTCTTAACGCCTCCGGTAGAGGAGGGGTCCCTTGTTAACACGTACCCCCGGGTTGTCTGCCGGTGCTCAGCGGGGCCAGGCCGCCAGTTGCCGACGGACCCGGGTGATGTCGGCGGGGTCGAGGCCGTAGCGGGCGAAGCGACCGTCGGGGATCCGGTCGAGGTAGCGGCCGGCGGCCCGGACGTCCTCGTCCTCCAATGCCGGATCGAGCTGCCGGGCCAGCTCCAGCAGTTCGGCCACCGACCGGTCGGCCAGGGCGGCGGCCACGTCGATGTAGTCGCGTACCTCGCGCCGGTTGACCAGGGCGGCGGTCTTGTTGGCGATCAGGTCGCGGACGTCCATGACCGGCCCGAGGTCCATCACCACCGGGCTGCGGTGCCGGTCGAGTCGGGCCAGACTGAGCCGGATCTGCCGGCCGTCCCGGGCGACCACGAAGTCCCGCATGTCCGCGTGGAAGCCGTCGAACAGGTCGCCGAGGTCACTGTCCGGGTCCGCGTCGGTCACCTCGAACCCGGCCGCCTGAAGGGCGTCGCGTACTCCGGCGGCCGCCGCGGCGGCGGCACCCTCCACGTCGGCGAAGAGATCGACGTCCTCGGTGGGCCGGGTCACCAACCCGTGCGCGGCCCACGCGACCCCGCCACCGAGCACGAAACGGTACGGCCCGGCCACGGTCAACGCGACCCGGGCCACCTCGCGGTAGAAGTCGTGCGGATGGGGCTGGGTCACGCCGACCGGAGACCCCGGTGCCGACTCTCCCAGGCGGCGCGTACGCCTCGGGGCAGGTTCAGCAGCCGCCACACCCGGGGCAGGGTCCGGCCGTTGACCAACCGACGCAGGTCGTCGAGGCTGGTGGACTCCCGCAGCACGTTCTCGTACATCCAGAGCAGCTGGTCGGGGTCGGCCAGATCGAAGGCGCGGTCGCTGCACCACATGAGTCGTACCGGCAGCTCCACCACCCCACGAGTGGGCCCACGCAGCTCGCTCAACGTCCGGGCCACCACGGCGGGCCGCCCCGGCCGGGCGAGGTGCGCCACACCGGTAGTGACTCCGAAGACGGCCTGCATCCTGCCAGGGTAACCCCACACCCCCCGGAACCGGACTCTCCCCAATCCACCCCACCCAAATCCACCCCCACCCCCCGACCGCAAACATCGACTCCATCACGCCGAAGTGGCGGTTTCCCACCACCCCGAACCCCACCGTTCCGCCGTAACGGCGGAACCTTCGAGGTGCGCCCGGCCGAGCCGCGTGAGCCGGCTTCCCGTCCCGTCGCTGCAGGAGGTGTCCCCGCTGCCGGGCGTGGGCCACCCAGGCGGCCTGTGGGGCCGTCGTCTGCCCGTCGGTCTCTCCGTTGCGCGTCGCTGTTCCGCCCAGTTGCGCATGCCTGTTTCGGTCCGTCTGGTTGTGGCCATGAGGCCTTGATCGACTCCGTTACGGCGAAGTGGCGGTCTCCCGTCGCCGGGGCGGCGCCGCCCCGGCGCTCTGGACACCGCCGTTTCGCCGTAACGGTGCGGGCTGGCTGCCGTCTGTGCTGCACGAAGGTGCCTTCGCCGCTGCGTGTGAGCCACCCGAGGGCTGTGGGGTCGTATCAGGGTTGATCGTCCGGATGTTCGACTTTGGCAGTTCCGGGCTACGGGCCTGCCCAGCCCGGCCTTATTCCGTAAGGCCAGTCCCTGCGGCCATAGAGCCCGGCCCATGGGGTGGCCCCCTGGTGATGAGTTCGGGCGCGACAAGCTGCTGAGGGCGGTGAATCTGGTCATCGGGGCACGGGTAGACCAACGAGCAGACCAGGGCAGGCCCGTTCTGGGCTGCGAGGGCGTCGATGGGTGTGGTGTCCGGTCCGACTGCGGTCAGCCCGGGAATGGTGGCGGCTGGCGGGTGGTTGGACATCCCTGACCGGCCGATGCAGGCCGCCTGACCCCGATAGACATTCCTCTACAGGGGGAGCAGGAAACCGTTGGCCGGCACCCGAACCCCGGGTGCCGGCCAACGGCCGTCTACACCCTGCCCGCCTTCCGACGTGCCGACCGGGTAGACGAAGACCGACCAGGTCAGGCTGGGGCGACCGTGCCCGGCGTAGGGATCAAGCCTGACCGCCCGAAGCCGGGCACGGTCGCCCCAGCCCTCAACCGCGACCACCCACAACCGAGCACGATCGCCCAACCCCGGACCGCAAAATCAGTGGGAGTGAGCCGACGCCAAGTGGGAACAAGGACGACCGTGGGTCGGTTGTACCGAGCGTCGGTGTGATCCAGTGTCCCCGGGCCTCACCTAATTTCGCCGTCGCGGAATACCGTCCGGCTGGAGCCGCGTCGCGCCACTCGCCGAGAGGCGACCTGCACACCGACACCCACGCACCGCCCTCGGCCCCGACAACGGGCCGGGGGCGGTGTGCTGTTTCCGGAGTTCTGCAGGCCCGGCTGTCCGACGACGCCCGGCTGCCCTAAGGTCAGGGGGAAGGATCAAGGGCGGAGGTGACGAGCGTGGGGCTGCGGGACGTGTTGCTGGGCTGGCCGGTCTACCGTCAGCTCACCGGCACCGATCCGCTGGGCCGGGGTGCGGCGGCGCAGTCCGCCCGTTCGGCCGGGCTGACCCCCCGCACGGAGGACGCCGACCGGGTGGCCCGTTCCGTCTGCCCGTACTGTGCGGTCGGTTGTGGGCAGCGGGTCTTCGTCTCCGACAACCGGGTGACTCAGATCGAGGGCGACCCGGACAGCCCGATCTCCCGGGGGCGGCTGTGTCCGAAGGGTTCGGCGAGCAAGAGTCTGGTGACCAGCCCGCTGCGGCAGACGAAGGTGCGCTACCGGCGGCCGTACGCCACCGAGTGGGAGGACCTGGACCTCGACACGGCGTTGGACATGATCGCCGATCGGATCCTGGCCGCCCGTGCGCAGACCTGGGAGGACGTCGACGCCGAGGGGCGTCCGCTGAACCGCACCCTGGGCATCTCCAGTCTCGGCGGGGCGACGCTGGACAACGAGGAGAACTACCTCATCAAGAAGCTGTTCACGGCGATGGGGGCGATTCAGATCGAGAACCAGGCGCGCATTTGACACTCCGCCACCGTCCCCGGTCTGGGGGCCAGCTTCGGTCGCGGCGGCGCGACGGTCTTCCAACAGGATGTGGCGAACGCTGACGTCATCGTCATCCAGGGGTCGAACATGGCCGAGGCCCACCCGGTGGGCTTCCAGTGGGTGATGGAGGCGCGTAGGCGTGGGGCGAAGGTGTTCCATGTCGATCCCCGGTTCACCCGTACCAGCGCCTCGGCTGACACCTATCTGCCGATTCGGGCGGGTACGGACATCGCACTGCTCGGCGGGGTGGTCAACTACATCCTGAGCAACGAGTTGGACTTCCGGGAGTACGTGCTGGCGTACACCAACGCGGCGACGATCGTCAGCGAGGATTACGTCGACGCGGAGGACGCCGACGGCCTGTTCTCCGGGTTCGATCCGGCCACCGGCGCGTACGTGCAGGACAGTTGGCAGTACGCCGGGCACGAGCGGGATTCCGGCAGCGGTCACACGGCCATGGAGCGGGAGACGGCCGCCGGGTTGCGGCACGAGTCGCACGGTGCCCCGGTGTCGGGGCGGGTCGAGCGGGACGAGACGTTGCAGCATCCGCGCTGCGTCTACCAGATCCTCAAGCGGCACTTCGCCCGCTACACCCCGGAGATGGTGGAGCGGGTCTGTGGTCTGCCGCAGGAGAGGTTCCTGGAGTTGGCGCGGGCCTGGACGCAGAATTCGGGCCGGGAGCGGACCGGGTGTCTGATCTATTCGGTGGGTTGGACCCAGCACAGCGTCGGGGTGCAGTACATCCGCACCGGCGCGATCATCCAGTTGTTGCTGGGCAACGTGGGGCGCCCCGGTGGTGGGGTGTTGGCGCTGCGGGGGCATGCCAGCATCCAGGGGTCCACGGACATCCCCACCCTGTTCAACCTGCTGCCGGGCTATCTGCCGATGCCGCACCACGCGAAGCATCCGACCTTCGACGACTGGGTGGACGCCATCCGGCACCCCGGCCAGAAGGGTTTCTGGGGCAATGCCCGGGCGTACGCGGCGAGTCTGCTGAAGGCGTACTGGGGGGAGGCGGCCACCCCGGACAACGACTTCTGCTACGACTATCTGCCTCGGTTGACCGGGGACCACGGCACCTACCAGCAGGTCCTCGACATGATCGACGGGAAGATCAAGGGCTATTTCCTGCTGGGTCAGAATCCGGCGGTCGGCTCGGCCCACGGCAGGGCGCAGCGGCTCGGCATGGCCAACCTGGACTGGCTGGTGGTCCGGGACCTGTTCATGATCGAGAGTGCGACCTTCTGGCAGCGTGGCCCCGAGGTGGCCACCGGTGAGATCGTGCCGCAGCAGTGTCGTACGGAGGTGTTCTTCCTGCCGGCGGCCTCGCATGTGGAGAAGGAGGGCACCTTCACCCAGACCCAGCGGGTGCTCCAGTGGCGGGAGAAGGCCGTGGATCCGCCGGGCGACGCCCGTTCGGAGTTGTGGTTCTTCTACCACCTGGGGCTCAGGCTGCGGGAGAAGCTGGCCGGGTCGACCCTGCCGCGTGACCGGGCGCTGTTGGACCTGGCCTGGGACTATCCCACCCACGGTCCGCACGCGGAGCCGGACGCCGAGGCGGTGCTGCGGGAGATCAACGGGTACGAGGTGGCCACCGGCCGTCCCCTCGCCGGGTTCGCCGAGGCCCGTGACGACGGTACGACCGCCATCGGCTGCTGGATCTACACCGGGGTGTACGCCGACGGGGTGAATCAGGCGGCGCGGCGTCGTCCCGGCCAGGAGCAGGACTGGGTGGCCGCCGAGTGGGGTTGGGCGTGGCCGGCGAATCGGCGGATGCTCTACAACCGGGCCTCGGCCGATCCGCAGGGCCGGCCGTGGAGCGAACGTAAACGCTACGTGTGGTGGGACGAGGCGGCGGGCCGGTGGACCGGCCACGACGTGCCGGACTTCGAGGTGACCAAGGCCCCGTCGTATCGGCCTCCGGAGGGTGCCACCGGTCCGGCGGCGTTGGCCGGTGATGACCCCTTCGTGATGCAGTCCGACGGCAAGGGGTGGCTGTTCGCGCCCAGCGGGGTGTTGGACGGGCCGTTGCCGACCCACTACGAGCCGGCGGAGTCGCCGGTGCGCAACTCGTTCTACGGTCAGCAGGGCAACCCGACCCGCAAGATCTACCGGCATCCGGTGAACTCGGTGCATCCGAGTCCGCCGCAGCAGCACAGTCAGGTGTTTCCGTACGTGTTCACGGTTAGCCGGTTGACCGAGCATCACACCGCCGGTGGGATGAGTCGTACGGTGGCGCCGTTGGCGGAGCTGCAACCGGAGATGTTCGTCGAGGTGTCTCCGCAGTTGGCGGCCCTGGCCGGGTTGACTCATCTGGGGTGGGCGCATCTGGTCAGCGCCCGGGCGGTGATCGAGGCGAAGGTGCTGGTGACCGACCGGCTGGTGCCGTTGCGGGTGGAGGGCCGGGTGATCCACCAGCTGTGGTTGCCGTACCACTTCGGGTTCGAGGGGTTGGTCACCGGTGATTCGGCCAACGACCTGTTCGGCATCACCCTGGACCCGAACGTGCTGATCCAGGAGAGCAAGATCGGCACCTGTGATGTGCGGCCGGGACGGCGCCCCACCGGACCGGCGTTGCGGCGGCTGGTGGCGGAGTACCGTACCCGGGCCGGCATCGTGGCCGGTACGGTGCCGTCGGCGCTCACCCCCGGTGTGCCGGTCGAACGGCCCGGCGAGACAGCGGCCGAGCGGTCCGACCAGGCGGCGGCCGAGCGGTCCGGCGAGGCGGAGGAGGACCGGTGATGGTCGACGGGGATGACCGGTCCGCGCCGCTGGATCCGGCCTCGGGTGCCGGTTGGGTCGACGCGCCACCGCGGATGGGGTTCTTCACCGACACCAGCGTCTGTATCGGCTGCAAGGCCTGCGAGGTGGCCTGCAAGGAGTGGAACGGGGTGCCCACCTCCGGGCTGGACCTGCTCGGCATGTCGTACGACAACACCGGGGCGTTGACCGCGAACTCGTGGCGGCATGTCGCCTTCATCGAGCAACCCCGGCCGACCCAGGAAATCGAGCAGCCCGACACCAGCACCCAGTTTCTGGGGATGCCGCAGTCCGGGCCGCCGGGGCGCACCGGCACGGCCGAGGGGCGCAGCGATTTCCGCTGGCTGATGATGTCGGACGTGTGCAAGCACTGCACCCGGGCCGGTTGTCTGGACGTCTGCCCGACCGGGGCGCTGTTCCGCACCGAGTTCGGCACGGTGGTGGTGCAGGAGGACATCTGCAACGGCTGCGGCTACTGCGTGTCGGCCTGCCCGTACGGGGTGATCGACCGGCGGGTCGACGACGGCCGGGTGTGGAAGTGCACCCTGTGTTACGACCGGATCGGCGCGGGCCTGACCCCGGCCTGCGCGCAGGCCTGCCCGACCGAGTCGATCCAGTACGGCCCCCTGGAGGAGTTGCGGGAGCGGGCCGCCGCCCGGGTCGCCACCCTGCACGAGCGGGGGGTGCCGCAGGCCCGGCTGTACGGCCACGACCCGACCGACGGGGTCGGGGGTGACGGTGCCTTCTTCCTCCTGCTCGACGAGCCGGAGGTGTACGGTCTGCCGCCGGATCCGCAGGTGCCCACCCGGGACCTGCCGAAGATGTGGAAACGGGCCGGGGTGGCCGCGTTGGCCATGGCGGCCGGGGCGGTCGTGGCGTTCCTCGGAGGAAAACGGTGAGCAGTCAGCGTCCGGCGACAGGGGAGCGGTTCCGCCGCTTCCGGGACCGTAGGGAGGGCGGCCGGGACCGTCGGGAGGCCGGGTTGGCGGTGCCGCCGGCCGAGTTCACCTCGTACTACGGGCGGCCCATCCTGAAGCCGCCGGTGTGGACCTGGGAGATCGCCGCCTACCTGGCCACCGGTGGGATGGCCGCCGGGTCGTCGTTGCTGGCCGCCGGTGGGCAGCTCACCGGCCGGCCGGCCCTGCGCCGCGCCGGGCGGGTCGCCGCCCTGGCCGCGGTGACGGCCAGCGCCGGGCTGCTGGTCAAGGACCTGGGTCGACCGGAGCGGTTCCACCACATGCTGCGGGTGGCCAAGCCGACCTCCCCGATGTCGGTGGGCACCTGGATCCTGACCGCCTACGGCCCGCTGGCCGGGCTGGCGGCCATCGCCGAGGCGGCGCCCCTGCTGCCCCGCCGGGGTCCGCTGGGGTGGGCCCGTCGGGTGCTGCCGCCGGTGGGGCAGGTCGCCGGGTTGGCTGCGGCGGCCACCGCACCGGCCCTGGGGACGTACACCGCGGTGCTGCTGGCCGACACGGCCGTGCCGTCGTGGCATGAGGCGTACCCCCATCTGCCGGTGGTGTTCGCGGGCAGTGCCCTGGCCAGCGGCGCCGGGGTGGGGCTGATCGCCGTGCCGCCGACCCAGAACGGCCCGGCCCGTCGGATGGCGGTGGCCGGGGCCGCCCTGGAGTTGTACGGCGCCCATCAGGTGGAGAGCTCCCTGGGTCTGCTCAGTGAGCCGTACCGGACCGGTCGGGCGGGTCGGCTGTTGCGGGCCGGGCGGGGGCTGACCGCCGTGGGGGTGGCCGGTGCGGTGCTGGGCGGCCGGAACCGGATCGTGGCCGCGCTGTCCGGTGTGGCGTTGCTGGCCGCCTCGGTGGCCACCCGGTTCGGGGTCTTCCACGCCGGGGTCGCCTCCGCCAGCGACCCCCGCTACACGGTGCTGCCGCAGCGGGAGCGCCTGGCCCGACGCGGCGGCGAGGAGCCCGCGGACCGGTAGCGGTGCGGCACCTCCCGACGTGGCCGCCGACCAGCTGTGATCAAATGCTCGGTGGAGGCGTTCAGGTGGCTGGTGCCCCTCCCGGTCTTCAAAACCGGTGTGGTCCGGTATCCGGGCCAGGCGGGTTCGATTCCCGTCCGTCTCCGCCAATCTGGCGAGGGGATGACCCGATGGGTGACGGTTGCGCTGACCCACGGCGCCGGGTGCCGCGCACCGATGCGCTGCTGGCCGAGCCGCGGCTGGCCGCCGCGGTGCTCACTCTGGGCCGGGACCGGGTCAAGGCCGCCGTCCGGCAGGCCCAGGAGCAGGCCCGTCGCGGCGAGATCGACCCCGATCAGGTACGCGACACCGCGCTGGCCGCCCTGCCGCAGGCGACACCGCGGGCCGTGCTGAACGCCACCGGGGTGGTGCTGCACACCAACCTGGGACGGGCCGCCCTGTCGGAGGCGGCGGTGTCCGCGGTGGTCGCCGCCGCCGGGCACACCGATGTGGAACTGGACCTGGTGACCGGGCGTCGGGCCCGGCGTGGCCGGGAGGCCATGGAGGCCCTGGCCGTGGCCGTGCCGCAGGCCGAGGCGGTGCATGTGGTCAACAACGGGGCCGCCGCCCTGCTGCTGGCGGCCACCGCCCTGGCCGCCGACGCGGAGATCGTGATCAGCCGAGGCGAACTGGTGGAGATCGGTGACGGGTTCCGGTTGCCGGACCTGATCGTCAGCACCGGGGCCCGGCTGCGGGAGGTCGGCACCACCAACCGCACCACCCTGGCCGACTACGCCGCCGCGATCGGCCCGGACACCGCCTTCGTGCTCAAGGTGCACCCCTCCAACTTCCGGGTCACCGGCTTCACCTCGGCGGTGCCGGTGCGGGACCTGGCCGGCCTGGGGGTGCCGGTGGTCGTCGACATCGGCTCCGGGTTGCTGGCCCCGGATCCGCTGCTGCCGGAGGAGCCGGACGCGGCGAGCACCCTGGCCGCCGGGGCGGACCTGGTCACCGCCAGCGGGGACAAGCTGCTCGGCGGGCCGCAGGCCGGGCTGCTGCTGGGCCGCGCCGGGCTGATCGAGCGGCTGCGCCGGCATCCGCTGGCCCGGGCGCTGCGGGTGGACAAACTGACCCTGGCCGGGTTGGCGGCCACCCTGGGGGACCCGCACACTCCCACCCGCGCCGCCCTGCACACCGACCCGGCCGGCCTGCGGGAGCGCACCGAGCGGCTGCGGGAGGCCATCGCGGCCGACGGCCACAAGGCCGAGGTGGTGCCGTCGGTGGCGGTCGTCGGCGGTGGGGGTGCCCCCGGGGTCGAGTTGGACTCGTGGGCGTTGAGCCTGCCGGAACGCTACGCTCGGCCGCTGCGCACCGGGGTGCCGCCGGTGCTCGGCCGGGTCGCCCAGGGACGCCTGCTGCTGGATCTGCGGTGCGTGCCGCCGCACGCCGACGAGGCCGTACGGGCCGCCGTGCTGGCTGTGCCGGAAGAGGACTGACCATGCTGGTGGTGGCCACCGCCGGGCATGTCGACCACGGCAAGTCCACCCTGGTGCGGACCCTGACCGGGATGGAACCCGACCGGTGGGCGCAGGAACGGCAACGGGGCATGACGATCGACCTGGGCTTCGCCTGGACGACCCTGCCCTCCGGCGCCACGGTCGCCTTCGTCGACGTGCCGGGCCACGAACGGTTCGTACCGAACATGCTCGCCGGTGTCGGTCCGGTGCCCGCCGCCGTGGTGGTGGTCGCCGCCGACGAGGGCTGGATGCCGCAGTCCGCCGAGCACCTGGCCGCCTTGGACGCCCTGGGGGTCGGCCACGGGTTGCTGGTGGTGACCCGGGCGGACCTGGCCGACCCCGGGCCCGCCCTGCACCGGGCCCGCGCCGAGTTGACGGCGACCTCCCTGCGGGCGGTGGAGGCGGTGGCGGTCAGCGCGGTCACCGGTGCCGGGCTGCCGGAGTTGCGGGCCGCGTTGGATCGGCTGGCCGCCGGGCTGCCCACCCCCTCGGCCGAGGACCCGGTACGGCTGTGGGTGGACCGTAGCTTCACCGTGCGGGGCAGCGGCACGGTGGTCACCGGCACCCTGGGGTCCGGTCGGCTGCGGGTCGGCGACGAACTGGTGCTGGCCGACAGCGGCGAGCCGGTGCGGGTACGGGGCCTGCACCGGCTGGGTCAGCCCTGCCGGGAGGTGGAGCCGGTGGCCCGGGTGGCGGTGAACCTGCGGGGGGTGGCCCGGGACCGGATCGCCCGCGGGGATGCCCTGCTCACCGAGGGCCGGTTCGGCATGGTCGACCTGGTGGACGTGCGGCTGGCCGGTGACCCGGTGGCCGACCTGCCGGCGACCCTGACCCTGCATGTCGGTGCGGCCGCGGTGCCGGTGCGGGTCCGTCCGCTGGGGGTCGACACTGTGCGGCTGCGACTGGCCCGGCCCCTGCCGCTGCTCGTCGGTGACCGGGCCCTGCTGCGGGATCCCGGCCGCCACCACATCGCCGGTGGGGTGAGCGTGCTGGATGTGGCTCCGCCGCCGCTGCGCCGCCGTGGTGCCGCCGCCGCCCGCGCGGCCGTCCTGGCCACCATGGACGGGCGGCCGGATCTGGCCGGTGAGCTGCGCCGTCGGGGCCTGGTCCGCGCCGCCGACCTGCGTCGGGCGGGGGTGCCGGTGACCGGGTCGCCGGTGTGCGGGGACTGGTTGGCCGATCCGGACCACTGGCGACAGTTGGGCGCTCGACTGGTCGAGGCGGTCACCGAGTACGCCCGTACCCATCCGTTGGAGCCGGGGGCCCCGGTGGAGGTGCTGCGTCAACGTCTCGGCCTGCCGGAGCGGGCCCTGGTGGAGGCGCTGGTGGCCGCCCCCCTGCGGCTGGTCGCCGGTAGGGTGGCCGCCGCCGACCTCGACCCGGTGCCCGAGCCGGTGGCCCGGGCGGTGGCCCTGCTGCGGGAGGAGTTCACCGCCCGACCCTTCCGGGCCCCGGAGGCCGATAGGCTGGCCGCGGTCGGGTTGGGTGACCGGGAGATCGGTGCCGCGGTACGCGCCGGGGTGCTGCTGCGGCTGACCGGCAACGTGCTGCTGCCGGCAGGCGCCCCGCAGCAGGCCGTGCGGGTGCTGGCCACTCTGCCGCAACCGTTCACCCTCAGCGCGGCCCGGCAGGCCCTGGACACGACCCGTCGGGTGGCGGTGCCGCTGCTGGAGTTGCTGGATCGGCAGGGGGCCACCCGGCGACTGCCCGATGACACCCGGATGGTGGTCGGCCTCTGAGTTGACGCCATCCGTGGGCCGTCGGGCCGGTGCAGCGCCTACCGTGACGGCATGGACCCGAGTGCGGTCTGGCGGGACCGGCAGCACCGGTGGCGGATCGAGGCGTACCGGGCCCCGGATCTGCGGTTCGCCGTCTTCGCCACCAACGGAACCACCGAGTCGGCGCCGCTGTGGTTGTTCGGCATGTCCGCGTTGGCCCGGTGGCTGATGAGCCACAAGATCTCGTTGGATGACCTGGAGTCCGACTGATCCGGTCGCCCGGTCGAGGGACAGCGCGCGGTTTGCCGTGATGACTCGGTTTTGCGGCTTACGGTGCGAGCTGTGAAGGACCGAGGCATCCGGAAGCTGGCCGCCGTGCTGGCGGGCCTGGCGGTGATCTACTTCGGCACCACCGGCCGGTCCCCCGAAGAGGGCAGTGGACTCTCCGGTGGGCTGGTGGTGCTGGCGCTGCTCGCGGCGCTGCTGGTGTGGCACCTGACCAAGCCAGGCGGCGATGCGGCCAAGTGAGGGGTCTCAGCCGGCGCGGCAGATCTGCTCCGCCGACTCCTCACCCAGGGCCACCCGCACCAGCGCCGAGGCCAGTCGACCGAACTCCGCCTCCTCGACCAGCCCGGCCAACCGGTCCGGGGTGGCCGGCAGGCCCAGTCGCCTGGCTCCGGCCACGGTGCGCCGGTCGGCGTACGGGCGCACCTGCGGCCACACCGTCTGCACCTCGCGCAGGAAGATGTCCGCGCCGGTGGGGCCGATGCCGGGGAACTCGACGAGCAGTTCCCGCAGCCGCTTCCGATCCCCGTCGGCCTGTCGGTGCAGCCGGCGCAGGTCCCCGTGCCACCGGTCCAGACACAGTCGGGCCCCGGTGCCGAGCATGGTGGCGGTCCGCTCGTCGTAGCGGCGGTAGTGGCCGCGACCCAGGGCGTCGACCCGCTGCTGCCAGCCGGCCGCCTCCATCGCGGCCGGGGTGCGGTACCCGGCGGCGAACAACTCCCGGGCGGCGGCCACCGCCACCTGGGCCCGGATCCGGGTGCTGAGCAGCGTCACCAGCACCAGCAACTGGTACAGCGGTGCGGGCCGGTCGGCCAGGGAGATCCCGGCCTCCTCGGCGTACGTGCGGCGGGTCAGCAGGGCCCGCGCGACAGCCCGTTGGTCACCCATCCTCCGGTGATACCCAGCCTGGGCGCCACCAGTCCCCGGCCGGGGCGGAATGCCGCCGCCGGCGGCGGGTAAGCCGACCGGTGGACGTGGTCGACTGCCGCGTCACCCTGACAGAGGGGAGACGACCGTGACCAACCCGCAGCAGCAGGAGTTGCGCCGCAACGCCCTGGGCGCCACCAGTCAGGACAACAAGGGACCCGGCCCGGCCGGTCATCCGCGTAACCGGGGCACCTCCCGGGCGGACGCCGGACGTCCGGTGCCCCGAGGTCAGGTGTCACCGTACGGCCCGACCGGGCAGTCGGTCGCCCAGGACGAGAGCAGCGACCAGGACTAGCCCTGGCTCGCCGACGGCCGCAGCCGGTTCCAGGTGGCTGCGGCCGTCAGCCCGTACGCCAGATGCGGCAGCAGGTCGGCCAGCCAGTCGGTGCGCCGCCAGGTGCGCGGGTCGGTGACCCCGAGCACGGTCAGCGCCCCGTCGGAGAGGGTCATCGCCCCGCCGCCGAGCAGCGCGGCGGCCCGCAGCACCGGCTGCCGCCGACCCCGGGTCAGGGCCGCGAAACCCACCGCCGCGGCCACCCCCAGCCCGTACCCCATCAGGGCGCCGAGGCCGGAGCGGCGGTTGGCCGCCCGCTCCTGGGCCCCCAGATCAAGATGGGTCACCTCGGCGACCCGCTCGGCGCTCTCCTGTGGGCTCTGGCTGGCCGGCCGGGCCCGCACCACCATGTCCAGGTAGGTGGCGACGTTGAGGGCGGTGCTGCCCACCGCCCCGGCGATCAGCCCGTCGGCCAGCGCAGCGCCCCTCACTTGGGATCTCCGGGTTCCCGGTTGCCCTTCGGGCCGTAGGTGCGGTCGCCCCGCACGACGCCGCGCTGACCCCGTTCGTCCTGCAGGATCCGGTTGGCGGCCTCGTCGGCCCGATCGTCCGTGACGCCCCGACCGGAGTTGTCCAGGGCGTTGCGCAGGCGGGCGCGTTGCTTGTCGTAGGCGTTGCTGCCGGGCCTGGGTCCAGGCATCGCTGTCTCCTCTGGTGGTCGCGGTCACGTACGCGCCCCGTCTACCCGCCTGCACGGGCGCCAACCCCGCTCAGGCCCGGACCACCGCGACCGGGCAGTGGCTGTGGTGCAGCATCGACCGGCTGACCGAGCCCAGCAGCAGCCCGGTCAGCTCGCCGCGGCCCTGGCCCCCCACGACCAGCAGTTGAGCCGTTCGGGAGGCCTCGGTGAGGGCCTTCGGGGCGCGGGCGTGCACGGACTCGCGGCGGATGGACACCTCCGGGTAGCGGGCGGTCAGCCCGGTGACGGACTCGGCCAGGGCCCGCTGTTCCTCCTCGTGCAGCTGGGACTCGTCGTACACCAGGGGTTGCATGTCGCCCGGACCGGTGGAGACCGGGTGCCGGTAGGCGTGCAGGGCCAGCACCGTGGCCCCGCGGCGGGCCGCGGTCCGCACCGCGAACTCCACCGCCCGGCGGGACACCTCGGAGCCGTCCACCCCGACCACGATCGGCCCGTGCGGATCCACCGCGCCGCGGGCCACCAGCACCGGACATCGGGCGTACGCCGCCACGGTGACCGCGACGGAACCGACCACCAGGGCGGTGAAGCCACCCATTCCCCGGTCGCCGAGCACGATCAGCGCGGCGTCGGTGCTCGCGTCCAGCAGGACCGCGGCCGGGGCCCCGTCGACGATCTCGCCGGTCACCTCCAGTCCCGGTGCGACGGCCTGCGCCTGGTCGACCGCGGCCGTGACGAGTTGTCGTGCCTGGCCGCGAAGCCCGCCGTCGGCCGGTCCCTCGGTGCCCGGTGTGACGGGGGAGTGCAGGGTGGGCCAGATGAAGGCGTGCACCACCCGCAAGGGCCGGTGCCAGCGGGCCGCCTCCGCGGCGGCCAGACGCACCGCGGCCAGGGCGGACTCCGAGCCGTCCACGCCGACCACCACCGCCGAGCCGACCGAGTCCACCGCCACCCCCGTCCGCGTGCTGGTCTCCGCCAGTATCGCGGGCCGCCGCCGGTCGAGGCGGCGATACGGGTCAAAGGCCCGTCGTCCACTACGCTGACCGCGACTCCCGGGGGAGCAGGGTTGTCGATGGCACAGCCCGACCGGGTACGCCCGTGGCCGATCGACGCGCGGGCCTCACCTCCTGCCCCGGCCATCATGGACCCGGGCCGTCGTCGGCGCGGGTCCACATCGGATCCCCGCGGTGTCTTCCACCGGCGGCCGGGATCCCTTCTGTCGATGCGGGTGTGGTCGGCCGGGTGACTGCGGCGCCCCCCACCTCCGTATGATGCTTGCCCCAAGGCAAGTAGTTTCGGAGGATGGTCATGGCGGATGCGCTCACGGGGATCACCCGCGCCCTGCGCGAGGCTCCGCCCGACCGGGTGGTCGAGGCCGCCGACCGGGCCATCCGGTCCGTGCTCGGCGCCTGCGCCACCGCGGTCTTCGTCGCCGACTACCGGATCGAGGGTCTGTGGCCGGTGTTCGACTCCCGACAGCCACAGGTGGCGGGGCACGCCGGGCAGGGCCTGCTGCGGCGCTGCTTCCGCAGTCAGCAGCCGGTACGCGGCGGTGATCCCGAGGGCCGCTGCCAGCTCTATCTGCCGTTGACGGTGTGGGGGGAGCGGCTGGGGGTGCTGATGGTCGAACTGCCGCAGACCCCGGTGGAGGAGGTCCTGGCCGGGGCGGTGGACATCGCCGGTGAGGTGGCCATGGCCCTGCGGGCGGCCGACCGGGAGACCGACCGTTACCGGCGGGCCCGCCGCCGGGAGCGGTTGAGCATGGCGGCCGAGTTGCAGTGGGAGCTGCTGCCCGGGCGGGGGCTGCGCCACGAGGCGTTCCAGCTGGCCGGCCAGCTCGAACCGGCGTACACGGTCAGCGGCGACCACTTCGACTGGTCGTTGAACGACGACCGGCTGACCGTCACCGTGCTCAACGGCGACAGCATCGGGTTGGCCGCCGCCTTGCTGACCGCGGTGACGGTCAACGCCATGCGTAACGCCCGCCGCTCCGGTGGTGGACTGGTGGAGCAGGCCGAACTGGCCTCCGACACGGTCTACTACCAGCATCGGGGGCATCGGCACGTGGCCACCGTGCTGCTGGAACTGGACTGGGTGACGGGCCGGGTCCGGGCGGTCGACGCGGGTTCGCCGCACCTGGTGCGGCTGCGGGGTGGTGCGATCACCCGGCTGGACCTGGAGCAGCAGCTGCCGCTGGGCATGTTCGCCGAGACCCGGTACGACCTGCAGGAGTTCGACCTGGACCCGGGGGACCGGCTGTTCGTGGTCTCCGACGGGGTGTGGGGCGCCGACCCCAGTGGCCGGGAGAGCTACGGGCAGCGGGCGATGGCCCGGTCCATGCGGGCCACCCGGTTGCAGCCTCCGGGGGAGGCGGTCGGCACGGTGATGCGCGAGTTGCAGGCCTTCCACGCCGACACGGATCTGCGCGACGACGCGGTCGTGGTGTGCCTGGACTGGCACGGCGCCGACGCCTGAGCCAGCTCTGCCGTCCCCCACCCTGCTATCCCATCATCCTAGGATGCACTACGGGTGGTGACCACCCTCACACCGACACCAGGCGCCCGCCCCGCGGGCGCTACACAGCAGGACGACCACCAAGGCCCGATATAGTGGCAGCGCATTCAGCCGGCCCGTGATCATCGAGGACGGGCGGCAGGACCAGGGGAGATCCCGATCCGGGATCGCAGGGGGCGACGGCGTAAGCCGACGCCGACAGCACGCACGACTGCCGGCGGACCAGAGGGCCCGCGGTGGCCGGGTGTGCCGCACAGGGGAGGTTCGGTGTCGCGTCGGCCCGCTCAGACGGAGCAACTCCAGGCCGCCGAACCCGGTGGTGAGCACCGTGTGCTGACCGTGCCGAATCTGATCAGCTTCGCCCGGTTGCTCGGCGTCCCGCTGTTCCTCTACCTGTTCCTGGTGGCCCGGGCGGACGTGGCCGCGATCGTGGTGCTGGCCGTGGGTGGCACCAGCGACTGGGTCGACGGTTGGATCGCCCGCCGGCTGCGTCAGGTCAGCCGCCTGGGTGAGCTGCTGGACCCGCTCGCCGACCGGCTGTACATCCTCGCCATCCTGGTGGCCTTCACCGTCCGGGACGTGGTGCCCTGGCAGTTCACCGCCGCCCTGCTGGCCCGGGAGCTGCTGCTGCTGGTGTCGCTGGGGGTGCTGCGTCGGCACGGCTACGGGCCGCCGCCGGTGCACTACGTCGGCAAGACCGCCACCTTCCTGCTGCTGGCGGCCTTCCCGATCCTGCTGCTGGCCGCGACCGTGTCGGCCACCACGGCGGTCGCCGGCCCGGTGGGCTGGGGCCTGGCGTGGTGGGGTCTGGTGCTCTACTGGGTGGCCGGCGCCTTCTATGTGATCCAGGCGCGGCAGTTGGTGCGGGCGGTACGTGGTCGAGGAGAGGCATGAGCGAACGCGTGGGTGACGACGCCGGCTCCGGTCAGCGCGGCGTGCGGACCTTCACTCCCGACTTCCTCACCGAGCTGTTCCGTAATCCGCTGGACGCGGGCTACGCGGATGCGGCGGCGGCCCGGGCGCGCAGTGGGCGTGCGGCCCGGCCCGGCTGGCGGGTGGGGCCGGTCAGTCTGGTGGTGGTCGTGCTGCTGGGGTTTCTCTTCGCGGTGGCGTACCGGCAGACCACGGCCGAGGAGCCGGGTCGGGCGCAGGCCCGTTCCGGGCTGGTGGCGCAGATCAAGCAGCGGCAGGCCGACACGGATGCGTTGTCGCTGCGGGCCGACCAGTTGCGCGAGGAGGTGAACCGGCAGCGGGAGGCGGCGCTGGGTGGTTCGCGGGCGGCGCGGCTGCGCAACCTGGAGGCCAGTACGGGCCTGGGGCGGGTGCGCGGGGATGGTCTGGTGGTGCGGTTGGCGGACGGGCCGGCGGGTCAGGATTCGTTGAGCGGGGCCAATGTGGGTCCGTCGCAGGTGCTCTACAGCGACCTGCAGGGGGTGGCCAACGATCTGTGGGGTGCCGGGGCGGAGGCGATCGCGATCAACGGGCAGCGGTTGACGGCGACCTCGACGATCCGCAACGCGGGTCAGGCGATTCTGGTGGATTTCCGGCCGGTGACCGGGCCGTACGAGGTGTCGGCTATCGGTCCGGGGTCGATGCGTAGGCAGTACGAGTCCAGTCGCAGCGCGTTGACGATGCGCAAGGTGGCGCAGGACACCGGGTTGTCGTTCGGGGTGCGGGAGGTCGATGACCTCACGTTGCCGGCGGCGCCGGAGCCGCGGCTACGCTACGCGGAGCCTGCGGTGAGTCCGAGTTCGAGTTCCTCGCCGTCGGGTGACGGGTCGTCCGGCTCGGGTACGTCCCCCAGTCCCTCCGGAGGTGGTCGATGATCGCGGTGCTGGCTCTGCTGGCCGGTGTGGTGCTCGGTCTGTGGTTGGACCCGACGGTGCCGGCGGCGTTGCAGCCGTATCTGCCGATCGCGGTGGTGGCGGCGCTGGACGCGGTGTTCGGTGGGGTCCGGGCGAAGCTGGACCGGATCTTCGATGACAAGCAGTTCGTGGTGTCCTTCATCTCGAATGTGCTGGTGGCCGCGTTGATCGTGTATCTGGGTGATCAGTTGGGTGTGGGTGGGCAGTTGTCGACCGGTGTGGTGGTCGTGTTGGGTGTGCGGATTTTCAGTAACGTGGCGGCGATCCGCCGGCACCTGTTCCGGGCGTAGGTTTGTGGCGTGAGTGACGAGCACACCGAGACTGGTACGGGGTGGCCGAGGCCGGCGGGTCCGGGGCGGCCGGATGGTCCGGCGGGTGAGCCGGATCCGCGGCCTGATGCGCCGGATCCGGATGAGCTGAGTCCGTTGTCGCCGCAGGGTCAGCCGGCCGAGGAGGTGCCGGGGCCGGCCGGGGATGAGGGGCCGGTCGACGGCGAGCAGCCTTCGGGTGCGGTGGCGGCGGCGGGTTGGCGGCGGTTCGGGTCCGCGACGGTGATGATCGGTGTGTTGCTGGGGTTGCTGGGGTTCACCCTGGCGGTGCAGTTGAAGACCACCTCGACGGATTCGTCGTTGGCGGCGGCCCGTCAGGAGGACCTGGTCCGGATTCTGTACGACCTGGAGGCGCGGGACATCCGGCTGCGGCAGGACATCTCGGCGTTGGAGGAGAGTCAGCGGCAGTTGCGTTCGGGTGAGCAGGGGCGTCAGGCGGCGTTGGAGGAGGCCACCCGGCGGGCGGATGAGCTGGGGATCCTGGCGGGGACTCTGCCGGCGCGGGGGCCGGGTCTGGCGGTGCGGTTCCAGGCGGGGGCCAAGCCGATCTCGGCGATCCGGGTGTTGGACGCGGTGCAGGAGTTGCGGGGTGCGGGCGCGGAGGCGATGCAGATCTCCGGTGGGGATCGGGCGTCGGTGCGGATCGTGGCTTCGACGTACTTCCTGGACGGGGAGAACGGTTCGTTGATCGTGGACGGACGTCCGTTGGCGGGTCCGTTCACGATCACGGTGATCGGTGATCCGGCGACGATGCGTACGGGGCTGAACATTCCTGGTGGGGTGGTGGCGTCGGTGGCGCAGGACGGCGGTAACGTGATCGTTGAGGATCGTGAGGTTGCCGAGGTTTCGGCGCTGCACGTACCCGCAAGGCTGGAACACGCCCGTCCGGTCGGTTAGCGGTCGGTGGGCCGGCATCGGTGAGGTCCGGTGTCGCGATGGATGAGGACGCTGGTGATTCCTGAGGATCTGCGTTACACCGCTGAGCACGAGTGGGTCGCTGCCGTCGAGGGTGGGGCCTTGCGGGTCGGCATCACTCATTTCGCGCAGGATGCGTTGGGCGACATCGTGTATGTGCAGTTGCCGGAGCCGGGTGCGACGGTGGCGGCCGGTGAGTCGTTGGGTGAGATCGAGTCGACCAAGAGTGTGTCGGAGTTGTACGCCCCGGTGGCCGGGACGGTGTCGGCGCGTAATGAGGCGTTGGTCGACACCCCGGAGGTGATCAACACGGATCCGTACGGGTCGGGTTGGTTGGTGGAGATCATCGTGGCGGATCCGGCGGCGGTCGACGGGCTGCTCACCGCGGACGCGTATCGCGAGTTGACGGAGAGCTGAGTTGCTGTGCCGGCGGGTTGGTATGTGTGCCGCGCGTCCGGTTGCCCTGTTTTTCGGCGCTGGCTAGGCTCGCCCAGTCGACCGAGAATCCATGTGTCGTGCGTCGTGGAGAAGCCTTCAGGGGCACGGAGAGCCAGCCGCCGGGTGGGTGTACGCCCGGCGGCCAGACCCGCCGTTTCCCCGACGCCGACCGAAACTGATCCGTGAGGTGGTCCCATGACTCGCCCAGGCGACGAGTTCCCCCCGCTCGACGTCACGTCGACGCTCAATCTCGGTTCGCTCGAAGAAGCGTTGGAGGGGCCGGACACCGATGTGGTGCCGAGCCGGATGTCCGGTTCGTTGCCGCCGGGGATGGCGCTGCTGGTGGTTCGTCGGGGTCCGAACGCGGGTGCGCGGTTCCTGCTGGATCACGATGTGACGACCAGTGGGCGGCACCCGGACAGTGACATTTTTCTCGATGATGTGACGGTGTCGCGTCGGCATGCGGAGTTCCACCGGGATGGTGGGACGTTCACGGTGCGGGACGTGGGCAGTCTCAACGGCACGTATGTGAACCGGGAGCGGGTCGAGGCGGCGACGCTGACCAACGGTGACGAGGTGCAGATCGGCAAGTTCCGGGTGGTGTTCATCGCCGGTCCGCGCCCTGAGGGCGAGGCCGGCCGGGGGTGAACGAGCCTGCGGCCTCGACGCCGTCCGGGGCGGGTCGCGCCCAGCCGTTGATGAGTATCGGCGAGGTGTTGACGCAGCTGCGGGTGGATTTTCCCGATGTGACCATTTCGAAGTTGCGGTTTCTTGAGGCTGAGGGCCTGGTGGAGCCGCAGCGGACGGCGTCGGGTTACCGGAAGTACAGCTGGGACGATGTCGCGCGGCTGCGGTTCGTGTTGACGGCGCAGCGGGACCAGTATCTGCCGTTGCGGGTGATCCGTGAGCAGTTGGCGGGTTGGGAGGCTTCGGGGGAGTTTCCGGAGCGGTCCCGGCCGGCGTTGGTGGCGGTGGGCCCGGATGGTGAGTTGCCGGGTCGGGAGGCTGGTCACGAGTCGGGTCAGGTGCGGCTGGGCCGGTCGGAGTTGGTGTCGCGCAGCGGGATCGACGAGGCGACGTTGGGGGAGTTGGAGCGGCTGGGGCTGGTGGTGTCGGATCCGCCGGGTTGGTACGACGGCGATGCGTTGATCATCGCGAGTGCGGTGGCGGGGTTGTCGGCGTACGGGTTCCAGCCGCGGCATCTGCGGGGTTATCGGACGGCGGCGGATCGGGAGGTCGGTCTGTTCGCGCAGTTGGTGACGCCGTTGGTGCGGCAGAGTGATCCGGCGGCGCGGGCGCGGGCGGCGGAGACGGCGCGGGAGTTGGTGGCGTTGTCTCAGCAGTTGCATGCGGCGTTGGTGCGGGTGGGGTTGCGTTCGACGTTGGGGCGTTGAGGTGGCCGTGTGGGGCCGGATCGGTTGGCCGTGCGTGGCGTAGGCTTGCGGGGGTAACCCCTCTTCTGGCGCGGTTGTTGGTGCGGGAAGCGCACGGGACGGCCGTGTCGCGGTCCGTGTACCGTGCTAGGAAGGGCGCGGTGCAGCGTAGGTGACAACGACACGGAGGCGGCGGTGCGCGAGCTGAGCGTGGTCGGGGTTCGGGTGGAGCTGCCCAGCAACCAGCCGATCGTCCTGCTCAGGGAGGTCGAGGGGGACCGCTATCTGCCGATTTGGATCGGCGCGGTCGAGGCGACGGCGATCGCTTACGAGCAGCAGGGTGTCAAGCCGGCCCGGCCGTTGACCCACGATCTTCTGCGGGATGTGTTGGCGGCGTTGAAGGCTCCGTTGCGGGCGGTGGAGATCACTGAGCTGAAGGAGAACGTGTTCTTCGCTGATCTGTTGATCGGTGACGGGGTGCGGGTCTCGGCGCGGCCGAGTGATTCGATCGCTTTGGCGTTGCGGGTCGGTGCGCCGATTCGTTGTGCGGAGCAGGTCCTCAGTGAGGCGGGGATCGTGATTCCCGATGAGCAGGAGGACGAGGTGGAGAAGTTCCGGGAGTTCCTGGAGCAGGTTCGTCCGGAGGATTTCGCCGGCTGAGTGCCCCTTCGCCGGTGGTGCCGTTGACGGCCAATCCTGGTGACTGTCGGTGATGGTGACGCTGATCGCTGTCGATGCGCGGCGTGTCGCGATGGTTTCTCCGTGGTAACCCTGGAAGGTCGCTATAGGGTTGCCCGTGTCGAGGGGCGCGCGTCTAGGAAGGCGTGTCGCCGCACTGACGGGGAGGTTGTCCGGATGCACGAGCCGCAGGATTCCGATCCGGTTACGGGGCTGGACGAGTCGGGTGGGACGCCCGGTTCGGCGACTGACAGTGACGGTGCGGTGGGGTACCGGGGTGTGACGGCGTGCCACGCGGTGGGCATCAGCTACCGGCAGTTGGATTACTGGGCGCGTACGACGCTTGTGGTGCCCAGTGTGCGGGACGCTTCGGGTTCGGGCACGCAGCGGTTGTACTCGTTCCGGGACCTGGTGGTGTTGAAGGTCGTGAAGCGGCTGTTGGACGCCGGGGTGTCGTTGCAGAACATCCGTAAGGCGATCGAGGCGTTGCGGTCGCGTGGGGTGGAGGATCTGGCGGGCATCACCTTGATCTCCGACGGGACGACGGTGTACGAGTGCCGGTCGCCGGAGGAGGTGGTCGACCTGTTGCAGGGCGGCCAGGGGGTGTTCGGCATCGCGATCGGTGGCGCGTTCAAGGAGATCCAGGGTTCGTTGTCGCATCTGCCGGCGGAGCCGGCCGGGGTGGCCGTGGAGCCGGAGCAGCCGCAGGAACCGGCGGTGGGTGACGAGTTGGCGGCCCGCCGGGCACGCCGACGGGCCGGCTGACCCCTTCCGGGGGCGGCGGTTGGTCGTGGCCTGCCGGTCTGGGGCAGCATGGGTCGGGTGGAGGATGTGATCGACCCGGTGGCCCGGCTGGTGTCCGGCGGCGGGGTGGTGGTGCTCAGCGGGGCCGGGTTGTCCACCGAGTCAGGTATTCCGGACTATCGGGGGCCCAGTGGGGTGGCCCGGCGGCACACCCCGATGACCTACCAGATGTTCGTCGGCGACCCGGAGGCTCGGCGCCGCTACTGGGCGCGTAGTCATCTGGGGTGGCGGTTGATGACGCAGGCCGCGCCGAACGACGGCCACCGGGCGGTGGCCCGCCTCCAGCAGGCCGGTCTGGTCAGCGGGATCATCACCCAGAATGTGGACGGGCTGCACACTGCGGCTGGTGGTCGGGACGTGGTGGAGTTGCACGGGCGGCTCGACGCGGTGATCTGCCTGGGGTGTGGGGACCGCAGTACCCGGCAGGAGTTGGACGCTCGGCTGCGTCGGGTGAATCCGGACTTCGCCGGCCGGGCTGCCGCGATCAACCCGGACGGTGATGTGGATCTCGATGATGCGCAGGTGGCCGGGTTCCGTACGGTCGACTGTGTGACCTGTGGTGGGTTGCTCAAGCCCGACGTGGTGTTCTTCGGGGAGACCGTGCCGGCGGGGCGGGTGCGGCGGTGTTTCGCGATGGTGGCGCAGGCCCGGCTGCTGCTGGTGTTGGGGTCGTCGTTGACGGTGCTGTCGGGGCGTCGGTTCGTCACCGCGGCGGCGCGGGCCGGCATCCCGGTGGTGATCGTCAACCAGGGGGCGACGCGCGGCGACGGGCTGGCCCTGCTGCGGGTGGATGCCCCGTTGGGGCGGGTGTTGCCGGCTCTGGCCGACCGGCTGGTCGCCGGCGCCGGGGTGACGCTGCCGGGTTGACGGTGCCGCCGGTGGCGGTGGGGCCTGCGGCTGACCGATCCCGCCGGTGTGTGCGGGTGAGGAGGGCGCTGGTAGCGTTGATCGTGCCGTAGTACCCGCGTGGGAGAGACCGTCCTGGCGTGGCCGGGTCGGCGCCGAAGGGGCAAATCCTCCCCGGAACCTCTCAGGCAAAAGGACCGCGTCGGGACAGGCACTGTGGAGCGCCCCGTGGGTGCGACAGAGGGGGAGGGCCGCCCTGTCGACCCCCATCTGTGCGGGAGCCTCACCCATGACCACGGACCTGTTCGCCGACCGTCACATCGGTCCCGGCCCGGACGACGAGCGCCGGATGTTGGAGACCGTCGGGTACGCCTCGATCGACGAGTTGATGGACGCGGCGATTCCGGAGGTGATCCGCTGGCACGGCCGGTTGGATCTGCCGGAGCCGGCCAGTGAACCGGAGGCCCTGGCCGAGCTGCGGGCCCTGGCGGGCGGCAACACGGTCGCCGTGTCGATGATCGGGTTGGGGTATCACGGTACGCACACCCCGGCGGTGATCCGCCGTAACGTGCTGGAGAATCCGGCCTGGTACACCGCGTACACCCCGTATCAGCCGGAGATCAGTCAGGGCCGGTTGGAGGCGCTGCTGAACTTCCAGACGATGGTGTCGGACCTGACCGGTCTGGCGACCGCGAACGCTTCCATGCTGGATGAGGGCACCGCGGCGGCGGAGGCGATGACCTTGGCGCGGCGGGCGTCGAAGAGTCGCAGTGCCGTGTATGTGGTGGACGCCGACACCCTGCCGCAGACCATCGCGGTGATCACCGGCCGGGCGCAGCCGCTCGGCATCGAGGTGCGGATCGTCGATGTGGATCGGGACGAGTTGCCGGCGGAGTTCTTCGGCCTGCACCTGCAGTATCCGGGGGCCTCCGGGGCGGTGCGTGATCATGCCGGGCTGGTGGAGGCCGCCCATGCGGTGGGGGCGTTGGTGACCGTCGCGGCGGATTTGCTGGCGTTGACGCTGCTGCGTGCGCCGGGGGAGATCGGGGTGGACATCGCCGCGGGCACCACCCAACGGTTCGGGGTGCCGATGGGCTTCGGTGGACCGCACGCCGGGTATCTGGCGGTCCGGCGGGGTCTGGAGCGGATGTTGCCGGGCCGGCTGGTCGGGGTGTCCCGGGACGTCGCCGGGGATGCGGCGTTCCGGTTGGCGTTGCAGACCCGTGAGCAGCACATCCGGCGGGAGAAGGCGACCAGCAACATCTGCACCGCGCAGGTGCTGCTGGCGGTGATGGCCGGCATGTACGCCGTCTACCACGGCCCGGACGGGCTGCGGCGCATCGCGGGGCGTACCCATGAGATGGCCGCCCGGATGGCGGCTGGTCTGCGTGCCGGTGGGGTCGAGGTGGCCGAGGTGCCGTTCTTCGACACGGTCACCGCTACGGTGCCGGGTCGGGCGGGGCGGGTGGTCGCGGCGGCGGCCGAGCGGGGGGTGAACCTGCGGCTGGTCGACGCGGACCGGGTGGGGATTGCCTGCGACGAGACCACCACCGAGGCGCATCTGGCGCAGGTGTGGGCGGCGTTCGAGGTGCCCGGCATCGAGGGTGAGGTGGCCACGGCGTTGCCGGCCGGGTTGGCCCGTACCTCAGACTTCCTGACCCATCCGGTGTTCCGCAGCCACCATTCGGAGACGGCGATGCTGCGGTATCTGCGGCGTCTGGCCGACCTGGACTACGCCCTGGACCGGGGCATGATCCCGTTGGGTTCGTGCACCATGAAACTCAACGCGACCACGGAGATGGAGCCGATCAGCTGGGCGGAGTTCGCGCATCTGCACCCGTTCGCCCCGGCGGAGCAGACCACCGGCTACCGGACGATGATCGCCCAGTTGGAGGGCTGGCTGGCGGAGGTCACCGGCTACGACGCGGTCAGTGTGCAACCCAACGCCGGTTCACAGGGGGAGTTGGCGGGTCTGCTGGCGATCCGCGCCTACCACCACAGCCGGGGCCAGGGGCACCGCGACGTGTGTCTGATCCCGTCGTCGGCGCACGGCACCAACGCCGCCAGCGCGGTGATGGCCGGGATGCGGGTGGTGGTGGTCGGCTGCGACGCCGACGGCAACGTCGACCTGGTCGACCTGGACATGAAGATCGAGGCCCACGCCGACACCCTGGCGGCGATCATGGTGACCTACCCGTCGACCCACGGGGTGTACGAGACCGGCATAGCGTCGCTGTGCGCGAAGGTCCACGACGCCGGCGGGCAGGTGTATGTCGACGGGGCGAACCTGAACGCGTTGGTCGGGTTCGCGAAGCCGGGCCGGTTCGGGGCGGACGTGTCGCACCTGAATCTGCACAAGACCTTCTGCATTCCGCACGGCGGGGGTGGCCCGGGGGTGGGTCCGGTGGCGGTACGGGCGCACTTGGCGCCGTTTCTGCCCGGTGACCCGGTCGGTGAGCCGGTGGCGGGGCGGCCGGCGATCTCGGCGGCCCGGTACGGGTCGGCGGGGATCCTGCCGATCCCGTGGGTGTATCTGCGGATGATGGGCGCGCAGGGGCTGGCCCGGGCGACCGGGATGGCGGTGCTGGCGGCCAACTATGTGGCGGCGCGGCTGCGGGCACACTTCCCGGTGCTGTACGCCGGCAACAAGGGGCTGGTGGCCCACGAGTGCATCCTGGATCTGCGGGCGTTGACGAAGGCGGCCGGGATCAGTGTCGACGATGTGGCCAAGCGGCTGATCGACTACGGGTTCCACGCCCCGACGATGTCGTTCCCGGTGGCCGGCACCTTGATGGTGGAGCCGACGGAGAGTGAGGATCTGGCCGAGCTGGACCGGTTCTGCGAGGCGATGATCGCCATCCGGGCGGAGATCGACGCGGTGGCGGCGGGGCAGTGGCCGGCCGGTGACAATCCGCTGGTCAACGCGCCGCACACGGCGGCGATGGTCTCCGGTGACCAGTGGCCGCATCCGTACCCGCGGTCGGTGGGCGGCTATCCGGCCGGGGTGGATCGGGTGGCTAAGTACTGGCCGCCGGTGCGGCGGGTGGACGGCGGCTACGGCGACCGGAACCTGGTCTGCTCGTGCCCGTCACCGCAGGCCTACGAGGACTGACGGGCGGGGTGTGCTCCGGGGGCGGGCTGGTGCCGCCCCCGGCGGTACGCCGACCTGGTTGTGACCGGCGCCGGGGTGGGGGACTAGCCTGGGGCGACGCGGGAAAGGTCGTGACGGATCGTGGTCGGTTCAGGCGGCGAGGGCGTGTCGGGCGGGGCCGCGGTGCGGTGCGATGCTGCTGCCGTCGGGCAGTAGTTCGCCGGTGTCCTCGAAGACGATGACGCCGTTGCAGAGCAGGCTCCAGCCCTGTTCAGGAAAACCGGCGATGGCCTTGGCGGCTTCCCGGTCGGTGGCTTCGGCGGAGGGGCAGGTGGGTTGGTGCTGGCACATCGGGTTCTCCGGACTGTGGGGGCACTGTGTCATGGTTCACATGACCAGTGACGCACAGTACCAAGCGAAAGCACGCGGCATCGAGCAGATCTCCGCGTGGTGCGTGGGAAATCCACTGAACGGATGAACACCCCTCACCCAGACGTCGTGGAAGCGCTCCCACGCATGGTCATCGATCCACCGGCCGCCCCCACCGCCTGTCGCGGCCACCTCACCGAACGTGCCCGCTGGCAGTGGCGACCCGCCGACGGCGGCGACCCCGCCACCGGAATCCAGGACTTCCTCACCGACCACGGCCTACCCCTGCACGACCTGGCCCGCCCCACACCCGGCCGCCACCACGACCACACCGTCTGCGGCGCCGCCCTCTACGTCTCCGCCACCGCCGGCACCCTCATGATCGGCGGCACCCCCGGCCCACCCAGCCCCGCCGACCTACCCGACATCGCCGTCGTCGTCTACAGCCACACCGACACCCCACCACCGGCGGCCACCCCCACCACCGGCTGGTGGCGCGGCCCCTGGACCGAAAGCTGGACCCCACACCAACACGCCACCGCCGTCGAACAGGTCCGCCACGCCATCGCCCGCGGCGACGTCTACCAGGTCAACCTCGTCGGCCACGCCGCCGCCCCCTACGCCGGCAACCCCCTACCCGCCCTGGCCCGCCTCGGCCGACTACCCGGCGCCCGCTACGGCGGAGTCCTCACCGGCCCCGACTGGGCCATCGGCTGCGCCAGCCCGGAAACCCTCATCGAAGTCCACCACGGCACCCTCACCACCCGCCCCATCAAAGGCACCCGCCCCGCCACCCGCGCCGGCCGGGCCGACCTGCTCGCCTCCGCCAAGGAACGCGCCGAACACATCATGATCGTCGACCTGGAACGCAACGACCTGGCCCGCATCGCCGCCACCGGCAGCGTCCGCGTCGACGACCTGTTCGCCGTACGCCGCTGGTGCGACCTGTGGCAAGCCGAATCCACCATCCGCGCCCAGGCCGCCGACGGCCTCAGCCTCGCCGACCTGCTCCGCGCCGTCTGCCCCGGCGGCTCCGTCACCGGCGCCCCGAAACTGGCCGCCCTGCACCAGATCGCCACCCTGGAACCCGTCGGCCGCGGCGCCAGCATGGGCGGCCTCGGCTGGATCAGCCCCGGACACATCGACCTCGGCCTGACCATCCGCACCGCCGCAGTCGACCGCGAAGCCGTCCACGTCTGGGCCGGCGGCGGCATCACCGCAGACAGCGACCCCCACGCCGAAGTCGCCGAAGCCGCCGCCAAGACCACCCCCGTACGCGCCGCCCTGCACTGACCAGCCGGCACCCACCGACTAGCCTTTCGCCCATGACCCTGCGCGACATCCGCATCATCGGCGACCCGGTACTACGCACCCCCAGCGAACCGGTCACCAGCTTCGACACCGAACTCCGCGCCCTGGTCACCGACCTGATGGACACCCTGCTCGGCAAACCCGGCCGCGCCGGCGTCGCCGCCCCCCAGATCGGCGTCAACGCCCAGGTCTTCGTCTACGACGCCGACGGCCACCGCGGCCACATGATCAACCCCACCCTCGAACTGTCCGACGAACTCCAGGACGACGACGAGGGCTGCCTGTCCGTCCCCGGCCTCTACTTCCCGACCCCCCGCGCCCTGCACGCCACCGCCCACGGCTACGACCAGCACGGCGAACCCCTCACCATCGCCGGCAGCGGCTTCCTCGCCCGCGCCCTGCAACACGAAACCGACCACCTGCACGGTCGCCTCTACGTCGACACCCTGCACGGCGAAACCCGACGCCGCGCCCTACGCGAGATCCGCGCCGGACGCTTCCACTCACCCCGCCGCTGACGCCTCCCACTGCCGGCGGGTGATCTCGTACTCCACCTCACCCCGCTCCGAACCCGGCAACGGATCCGGCCACGACTGGTGGAAGGTCCGCACATACCGCATCCCCACCGCCGCCATCGTCGCCCGCGACGCCACATTCACCGCCATCGTCTCCGCGAACACCCGCGACAACCCCAGCTCCACGAAACCGTGCCGGATCAACTCCCGGGCACCCTCACTGGCCAACCCCCGCCGCCACCACCGACGCGCCAACCGGTAACCCAGCTCCGCCTGCCCGGCCACCGGCCCCTGATCGGCCCGCTGCGGCGGCTCCAACAACCACCAACCGACGAACTCACCCTCGACCAGACCGGCCCAGAACCCCAACCCCGGCACCTGCCCGGCCACCGCCAACCGCCGCCGATGCACCTCACGCACCTGCTCGGCCGAGCGCACCGGCCCCAGGAACCGCATCACCTCCGCATCGGCGTCCAACTCGATCTCACCGGCCAGATGCTCATCCGCCAACGGCACCAACACCAACCGGGCCGTCCGCAACGTCGCCTGAGTCACCGGCGCATTCTGCCCACCCCCGGCCCGCCGACGCTACCGAGAACCCCTCAGCAGCCGACCGCCCGCAGATCGAACTCCCCGTACTCGGCCACCCGACGGAAACCCAGCCGCTCATACAACCGCACCGCGGCACCGTTGTCCGCCTTCACGTTCAACGTCACATGCTCCACCTCGGCCCGCAGCAACCCACACAACCGGGCCACCACCGCCGAGGCCAACCCCCGACCACGCCAGGCCGGATGAGTGGTCACATTGCCCAACGCCGCCACCTGAAAAGCGGGGGAGTACACGTGCACCCCCGCCACCGCCACCAGAGCGCCCTCGGCCCACACCCCCACATACCTGCCGGTGTCCACCATCCGCGGATCGAACCAGTTCCCCGGATACGCCACCTCGTACAACTCGCGCAACGCCGGCAGATGCCCACGACCCAACACCTCACCGGCCGCCACCACCCCCGCCAACCCGTCAGGCTCCGTCAACGCCATCTTCAGATGCGCACCAGAGGACACCACCCGGAAGGCACCCGCCAACCCCTGCTCCACACCGGGGGACAGGTGCGCCCACAACCGGGCCGGCAACACCGGCGCCAACTCCGCCACCAACGCCGCCGACTCCCCGACCCCCTCCGGCCGGGCCAACACCACCAACGTCGGCGGACGCGCCCCGTGATACAGCAACGCCACCGCCTCACCCCGCCGATACCACGAGGTGTACGGCCAGAAGAACTCGTCCAGATCACCCAACTCGTAGGCGTGCAGCCGCGGATCCCGACCCAACAACCCCGCCAACACCCGGCGATCATGCTCCGCGCGCACCCGCACCCACCCTCAGCCGGCCAGCCACTGGTCGTACCCCAACTTCGCCACCAACGCCACCACCACCACCAGCAACACCACCCGCACGAACCCGGCCCCCCGCCGCACCGCCATCCGAGCCCCCACCATCGCCCCCGCGATGTTGCACACCGCCATCGCCGCACCCAACAACCACCACACGTTCCCGGTCACCGCGAACACCGCCAGGGCCCCCGCGTTCGTACCCGCGTTCACCACCTTCGCCATCGCCGAACCCTGCAGGAAATCCGCCCCCACCAACGTGGTGAACGCCAACACCAGAAACGTCCCCGTACCCGGACCGATCAACCCGTCATAGGTGGCGATACCCAACCCCGCCACCAACACCGCCACCACGATCCGCTTACGGGTCCGCCGCTGCGGCACCGCCACCACCCCCAACCGGGGCCGCAACAACACGAACAACGCCACCAGCAACAACACCACCAACACCACCGGCCGGTACGCAGACGGCGGCACCGCCCCCGCCAACGCCGCACCCACCCCCGCACACACCACCGCCACCGCCGCCGCCGGACCCGCCACCGCCCAGTCGATCTTCGTACGGCGGGCGAAGGTCAACGCCGCCGTCGCCGTACCCGCGATCGCCGCCAACTTGTTCGTCCCCAACGCGGTAGCCGGCGGCATCCCCGGCGCCGCCACCAACAACGCCGGCAACAGCAACAACCCACCGCCACCGACCACCGCATCCACCCACCCGGCCAACGCAGCAGCCGTCAGCAGGATCGACACGGTCAAAGGATCAAGCTCCACGCGCGCATTCTGCCCACCACAACCCCCCTGACGTGGGCACCTGTGGCCAGCCTCACCGGCCCCGCCACCTGCGCACCCACACCCCCAGCACCCCCACGACCACAAAAACCACCATCGAACAGAACAGACCCCTCGCCATCTCCAAAATGTGCCACCCCCGTAGCTAAGGTGACACCGTGCGCCTGGCCACGTTCAACCTGCTGCACGGCCGATCACTGACCGACGGACTGGTCGACCCGAACCGCCTGGCCGCCGCCGTCACCGCCCTCGACGCCGACGTCCTCGCCCTCCAGGAAGTCGACCGCGACCAGTCCCGCAGCGGCAACCTGGACCTCACCGCCATCGCCGCCCAAGCCCTCAACGCCGACGAACACCGCTTCGCCGCCGCCGTCGTCGGCACCCCCGGCATCGCCTTCCGCCCCCTCACCCACGACGACGACGGCCACGGCGAACCCTGCTACGGCGTCGGCCTGATCTCCCGCCACCCCGTCACCACCTGGCAGGTCACCCGCCTACGAGCCGCCCCCGTACGCTCCCCGGTCTACGCACCCGGCCCCGGCCTCATCCTGCTCCGCGACGAACCCCGCGTCCTGCTCGCCGCCGTCCTGGACACCCCCCACGGACAACTCACCGTCGCCGCCACCCACCTGTCCTTCGTCCCCGGCTGGAACATCCACCAACTCCGCCAGGTCGTCCGCGCCCTACGCACCCTGCCCGCCCCCCGAATCCTGCTCGGCGACCTCAACCTGCCCGCCTGGGCCACCCGACTCACCACCGGCTGGCACCTGCTCGGCCGCCGACCCACCTACCCGGCCGCCGCACCCCGCGTCCAACTCGACCACGCCATCGCCGACCGGCGCGGCTTCACCCACCTGCCCCCGGTCACCGCGGTACGCACCCCACTGTCGACCATCTCCGACCACCGGCCCCTGCTGGTCGACCTCGGCTGACCCACCTGCAGGTGACCGCACAGACGTCATCGGACCCGGAGCCCACCTGCTCACGGAACTGGGGAATCAGCCGATGGTCGCCACCGTCCGCAGAGGCGCCTACCGCGCCGCCGTAACCCGCCGAAGCCGAGGACACCACCGCCTCTACTGAGCCTTGGTCGGCTCACCGAGAAAATCTGGTCCCAAGTAGCTAGATATTCCCGGTGGGGTTGGGTAAGGTTTGCCTCGTTGACAACGAAGATCGGTTAAAAGACGCCGACGAAACAGACCGAGCATCAAGCAGGGCCCGGAACTTCTCGCGGCTCGCTCGGCACCAGCGGTGGAAACACATCACCGCACACAGCAAGGTAAGTGCAGGTCAAGACCTTGACGTAACTCCAGGTCAAGGCAACCGCAGGCAGGGCCGATGCAGGTTCAGGGCTCCGCCTGACGCAGAAAAGATCCGCCGTCCGTGTCTGGGCCGTGTAGTTGCGTGGGCTCCGACACCGGCGGACAGCACCACAGGTATCGGAAGAAGAGGAAAGGGAGGGCTGGACGCCGTTGGATCGCCCGCCGCCAGGATGCAGTCGCAGTTCTGCGGCGGACACCGTAGTCCCATCGAATGTGAGGTGGTCTCCGGTCACGCTTATGCGATCCTCGCACCGCCTGTCGCTGACAGTCGCACGGTGCGGAAACGAGAACCCGACGAACTCGTCGGTAGATGGTGTATTCAACCCGTAACCCCGGGCCCCGGCGATTCCCTCGCCGGGGCCCTCGTCATGGAGAGGTATGCATGGCCCAACCCGACGACGTGCTCGACGACGACAACTACCCCGCCTACACCATGGGCCGCGCTGCGGAGATCGTGGGCACCTCGCAGGACTTCCTGCGCCGCCTCGACGAGGCAAAGCTGATCATCCCGTTCCGCTCCGCCGGCGGACACCGCCGCTACTCCCGCTACCAACTGCGCTTGGCAGCACGAGCCCGGGAGATGGTCGACCACGGCACGGCCCTCGAAGCCGCATGCCGGATCATCATCCTCGAAGACCAGCTGGAAGAAGCCCTCCAGCAGAACCGGAACCACCAGCGCCGTCGGCAATCCGGCGCCGCCTGACCCCACGCCTCACGGTCCTTCTCTGTCATTGAGGGGGACCGTTTGTCGTACCCGGATCACCCCCGTGAGTATCGGTAGGTGCGTCTCGGTGCCCAACAGTCCGTCGAGCGCGTCGGAGACCCCGAGCACCGCCACCGTCCTGCCGGCGATCCTGACCACTCAACCTGCCTGAGACCGCACCAACCCGACCAGGGCCCGATTCGTGCGGTTGGCCCGCACCGCCTCCCGCTGCTGCGCCGCGGTCACCTCGATGTAGGTCTGCGACGACGCCAACGAGGCATGTCCCAGCAACCGCATGATCTCCGCCGCCCCGGCACCGTCCTCCGCCAGACGGGTGGCGAAGGTGTGCCGCAACGCGTGCAACCGCGCCCCACGCGGCACCCGGTCACCGATCCCGGCCCGCCGGTAACAGGACTCCACCAGATACTGCAGACCACCCCGGCGCAGCGGCTCACCCCGCCGGTCCACCAACAACGGCGCATCCGGGCGCACCGTACGCGCACCGAACCGGCGCACCCGGCTGTCCAGATAGGCCGACAGCACCTCGTCCAGGCCCGGCTCCACCGGCAACACCCGAGGCCGCCCACCCTTGCCGGCCACCTCCACCCGACGCTCACCGGGCCTACCCCCCAGGGAACCGACCCGCAGAGCCAACAGCTCCGACAACCGCAACCCCGCACACAACGCCAGCGCCAGCACCGCCACGTCCCGCTCCGGCCAGGGGTCACGCTGCCGCCCCTCACCCCGCGCCATCGAGGCCAGCAACTGCTCCGGGGTGTCCTCACCCCGCAGCGGCTTCGGCTGGGGGAGCGGGGTGCGAGGACGACCCACCGCCGGCATCGGGTTGCCCGGCACCACCTGCTCGGCCACCAGGAAGGTGAAGAAGCTGTTCCAGGTGGACCAGGCCCGACCCACCGAGGCGGCGGCCCGGTCGGCGGCGAACCGGGCGAAGGCCGCCCGCAGCAGGCCGGGGGAGAGGGCACCGATCCGAAGGTCGGCAAGGGGGAGGGGAGGGGTGGCCAGCTCCGCGGCGAGACCCGCCACCGCGGTCAGATCCCGTCGGTACGCGGCCTGAGTGTGGGCAGAAGGCTTGCGGGTGGCCCGTGCCGTCAGAAACGCCTCGATCAGCCCCACAACCCTGCCGTCCGATTTGTCATGCATAAGGCATATTATGCATGTTCTTCGCATTGACTGGCAAGTCAAAGGGGGAGTAGCCCCTGGAAGAACAGCCAGGCGCCTAGCGGGGATCCCAGCTGGCAGTCAGAAGGTGCCCGTCAGGAAACCGGTGCGACCGCACCGAGGCGCGGCGAGCGGTTGACGCCCGTCCCTGCCTCCGTCGAAGCGTGATCAACGCAGCCTGAGGGCGGGGCGGCCCGACCATCGCCGCGCGGTGCAGACCGGGAACCGGGCCGCGCAGCGAGTGCATGCCCGAGGCGCCCCCACCCTGTTGATCATGAGGTTGACGGCAGTCGCTGATCTCAACGGTGCCGCCAACCTCATGATCAACAGGGTGTTTCGGGGGGGCGCGTGCCCGAGGTCGCGTAAGGTGCCGTGTGCCTGGTCGCGTGAGGCGCGATCATGACAAACGCGCCCACCTTGGTGGCGCCCGCGCGGCGATGGCGAGCTTCCGTTTGCCGCCATCGGTGTCGACCTGTGCCGGTGCTGGGCAGGCTGCCATGACGCGGCCCGCCCCGCAGCCGCCGATGCATCCGGGGTCGACCCCTGCGCGGCGACCCGCTGCGAGCCGCCCGTGGGCTGTCGGCGTACGGACGGTACCTCGCAGTGGTGTGCCGCCGGTGGCGGCGACGGACCCGCTCGCCCTGTCGGGGAGCCCCGCTCAGACTCAACTTTACATAATGTCAATTATCGAATCGGACTCCGGGTTCCAGCGGGTGCTCCTTGTGCGGGCAGGACCCGCTCAACGGCGCACCCGTCACCTCGACGGCGTGCGGTCCCGGTGAGCCACCGTCGCACACGCACGGGTACGGCAGTCGAACACGTCCGCGCACCCATGCGTCATGACGGCGTGCCCGCTGGCGTGCGCGTGAACAGCCGTGGGGATCCGGCCCCTTCCCCGGATCCCCACGGCTGTTCAGGTGTCAGCCGGTGATTCGGGTGTTCCGGGAGGCACCGGGTAGACCGCCGCTGTTGGCTTCGAAGGCCGGCACGGGTGTGCTGATGAAAGTGGTCCCGTCGGCGGTGCTGGCGCTGACGGTCGCGGGCTTGTCCTGCGGGATGGTGGTGCTGCCGAAGCCGGAGGTGTCCAGGGCGACCGGGGTCGGGGTGTTGTCCAGGGCGGTGACGGCTGCGGTGGCTGCTCCCGGTGGGGCTACCAGGTTGACGCGGTCCGTCCGGGCGTCCCCACCCTCGGCGCGCATCCGCCATGCGATGGGGCGTTGCTCAGCACCGTCCGCGGGCAGCAGCAGCCGTAGGTCGGTTCGCCAGCCGGTGGTGTCGCCGTGGATGGCGTAGGCGATGACTCCGCCGTCCGTGGGTTGGATGGTGAACAGTGCGGCGGGTTTGTCGTTGATGGTGCCGCACCAGCGCACCCGGATCGTGACGTCCTGGGCGGACAGTCGGCTGTCTCGCAACGCGTGACCGATGAACCGTGCGAGGACGGCTCGGTCTATGACGGCTCCTCGGGTGTGGCGGAGGGCGGCAGTGAGCATCTCGTCGGTCAGCTCCTGGCGGCCGGTGTCTGACCCGCTCCACCCGCCGTATACGGGACCTTCGTAGATGAGGGTGTCGCCGTTGGTGACCCGGGCGGCGAGCGCGGGCCCTCCGACCAGATCGGTGGGTGGCAGCGAGGTGACGCCGATGCCCGTACCGACGGATGAGGAGAGCTGGTGGCTTTCGACGACGCCCGTTGCGGAATAGCCCGAGAACCCATTGATCGTCACGGTGGAACCCGCGGGGCCGATGACCACTGCGGCACCCCCGTTCTCGGCGTCGCTTTCCATCCAGGTCGCCACTGCGGTGTCGGCGGTTTCGTTGCCGCCCTGTTGCATCTGTTCCGGTTCGGCTCCGGGTGGGCCGCTGAACCAGACAAGCGTCGAGTCGGTGAGCAGGCCCAGACGCAGAGGGACGAGGAGCAGCGCGATTCGGCGACCGGGTATGTCGTCGGCGTACACGATCCGGATGTCGCTGCGGTCGGTGATCCTCCACCATTCCCCCGGATTCTGCAGGTCGACAACCTGCCTGAGCAGGCCGTCCGTCCAGTTGCGGTCGGCGGCGAGATCGCCCCGTGCGGGTCCGTCCGCGAGCGGTGACGGCGACGAGGCGACGGCGATGCCGGGTACCCAACCGGGCAGGGGAATCAGGTTGGTCTGAATGGCGACGGCGGCGGCCAGGAAAGCGGCGATCGCACCGGTACGGACCCGACGTGCGCTGCGGTGACCTGCCTCCCGCCGGGTGAACCGTGGCCAGGGATCCGCCGTCACTGTCATGGTGTCAGCCTCGCTGCGGAGGGCTTCCCGGAGTCTGGTTTCCACGTTCTCGGTCATGCTGGATCCTCCTGGAGGCTGGTCTCGATGATCGTGGGCGGCGGCTCCAGGTCAGTTCGTAGCCGGGCCAGTCCTCGTGACGCCTGGCTCTTGACCGTTCCAGGTGAACAGTCGAGTAGTCGGGCGATGTCAGCCTCGCTGAGATCCTCGAAGTACCGCAGGACGAGCACGGCCCGCATTCGTGGCGGGAGGCGGCGCAGCGCCCCCAGCAACTGATGCCGGTTCTCCGCGTGCTGATAGGCGTCGGGGGTGGCGATGGTGTCGGCGTCGAGTAGTGGTACCTCGATTGTTCGGCGGCGTCGTCGCCACGACACCGCGGTGTTGATCATCGCGCGGCGGACGTATGCCCCGGGCGCGTCCTTGCGGAGAATCCGACTCCACCGCCGGTGGGTCTTCTCCAGCGCTGATTGCACCAGGTCTTCGGCGACGCCCCGGTCACCGGTGAGCAGATATGCCGTTCGGGTCAACGGTCCCCACTGCTGCAACACGAACTCGCGGAATCGTTCCTCGTCGTCATCCGGCATGAGTTGCCCATATCGTCCACCGTTTTCCTGTTCGCATGGAAGGTAGACGCTTCTTGCCGGGGGCAGGTTGAGCGGTGGCGGCGAGTTGCTGTTGAGCTTCAGGAGAACGGCCGGCTCCCCGTACCGCGATGATTGTCCCTGGGTTGAGCCGTTGGACGGCGGTCGGTACCGGGTGACGGCGTCGGACGGTCGATGCGAGTGGGGTACCGCCGATGCCGCCGGATTGAGTCATGTGCGGTGGTCGTTGACCGCCGCGAGTAGTTCGCTGAACATGACCGCGTAGGTGTCGCTGAGGTGGGTGGCCAGTTCGTGCGGCAGGATGTCGGTGGTCCAGAGCAGGGTCGCGGTGCCTTCGTCGTCGGTGAGTATCCGCATTTCGGCCTGGTGGTGCTCTGCTCCGGGGAAGCCGGGTATCGCGTAGACGGCTCGTCTGCGGGTCGGGTCGACGGTGACGTTGCGTTCCCAGAGTTCGGTGCCGTCGATGAGGGTGACGACCCGGTGGTCGCCCTTGCGGCGTTCGCTGACGCAGGCGGAGAAGATGTGGACCTCGGCGCGGGTGTAGCGGTCCAGGAAGTCCCAGGCCACGTCGGCTGGCACCGTGAGTTTCGCTTCGTGGTGAATGGTGCCCATCGCTCCCACCTGTTCGGTCCGGCTGTCGGTTTCGCCGCCACACTGTGGCATCCGTGGTGTGGGACAGGCAATGTCGTCGATGGGTGGGGGTTGTTCACCACTCCCCTCGCCTGCCGGGTTCGGGTGGGGTGAGCTGGCTTTGAGGGCGCGGGGGCGAAGATCGTGGCACCCGTAGACTCGGGTCATGTCCGAGACCCAGCCGACTCCGCGGTTTCGTCAGCGTGCGGCGAAGATGGGCGAGCTGGTGGCTCGGCAGATCCTGGAGGACATCGTCGAGCAGGGGCTCTCCCCCGGTGCGGCGTTGCCGACCGAGGCGCAGATGTTGCAGGCGTACGGGGTCAGTCGGGGCACGTTGCGTGAGGCGTTGCGGATTCTGGAGCACAACGGTCTGCTGCGGGTGCGGCCGGGTCGTGGTGGTGGGCCGATCGTCGGGGCGGTGGATCCGCACACCTTCGGTCGGACGATGGCGTTGTTTCTGCAGATGGGGCGGACCCGGTTCGGTGAGCTGGTCGAGGCCCGGGTGGTCATGGAGCCGTTGATGGCTCGGTTGGCGGCGGAGCGTCGGGATGCGGCGCGGTTGCGGGAGTTGGCCGAGTCGATGCGGGAGCACAGCACCTTGGAGGAGCGTGACGAGGCCAGTTATCTGGCGGTCATGCAGCGGTTCCACGGTGTGGTGGCGGGGTTGTCGGGCAACGGGGTGCTGGATCTGTTCGGTCGGGGGTTGAAGGAGATCTACACCGAGCGGGTGGTGGCGGCGGAGCGTCGTCCGGAGCGGTGGGAGGATGTGCGGCGTGAGCATCAGGCGGTGGCCGCGGCGATCGTGGATGGGGACGGGGCGTTGGCGGAGCGGTTGATGCGGGAGCACATGCTGGCCCTGGCCGACCACCTCGACCGTGACTATGCGGGGTTGCACGACGAGGTGGTCGGCTGGTGGTGAGGTCGGGTCAGGACAGTGCGCTGGAGAGTACGGGGCGTACGGGTGTGGTGTCCTGGTCGACGCGCCAGGTGGTGTCCTGGTCGCGCCAGTCGTCGCCGATGGTGGAGACCTCGGGCATGACCTCGCGGGAGAACAGGGTGAGGTGGTCGCGTACCTCGTTGCTGGTCATGTCGCCGGCGTGGTTCATCAGGATGAGGTGTCCGGCGCCGGTCTCTTTGTAGAGTCGGTGGATTTGTGCGGTGACCTGGTCGGGGGTGCCGACGAGGAGGATGCCGGCGTCGATGAGGTCTTCGTAGCTCATTCGGCGGACGGCGCCGAGGCGGCCGCGCAGTGCGGCGACTGCGGCGGCGGGTGGGAAGTAGCCGGGTGGGCTGGCGGCGCCTTGGCGGAGTTTGCCGGGCTTGAGGTAGTACATCAGTTTGCGGCCGATCTCGCGGGCCTTGGCTTCGGTGGGGGCCACGTGGCACAGGGCCATGTAGGCGAAGCGGTCCGGGCCGGGTTCGGGTTGGCCGTCGGCGACGGCGGTGCGGCGGTAGAGCCGGAATGAGGTTGCGGTGTCCTCGTAGGTGCCGAGCAGGTTGCACAGGGTGTAGCCGTGTCGGGCGGTCCATTCGACCAGGCGGGTGGAGGTGCCGCTGATCCAGATCGGCGGGTGGGGTTGCTGGTAGGGGCGGGGCCAGACGCTGACGTAGCGGTAGTGGTAGTGCCGGCCTTCCCAGGAGAAGACGTCGCCGTGGGTCCACGCCTTCTTGATGAGGTCGTGGGCTTCGATGAACATGTCCAGGTTGTGGACGGGGTTCTGGTTGGAGGGGAAGGTTTCGCCTTGGACGCCGCGGACGAAGCCGCAGTCGATGCGTCCGCCGCTGACGGAGTCTAGGTAGGCGATCTCCTCGGCGACGCGGATGGGGCTTTCCCGGTGCGGTAGTGGGGTGCCCAGGACGAGGACGCGGCCGCGTCGGGTGCGGTGCAGTACGGAGGCGGCGCTGAGGGTGGCGGACACCTGGAGGGTGGAGGCGGACTGGTGGTGTTCGTTGACCATGAGGTCGAAGCCGAGTTCGTCGGCGAGTTCGTACTCGTCGAGGTAGCGCTGGTAGAGCTGGTGGCCGAGTTTGGGGTCGTAGTACTGGTTGGGCATGAAGTACTTGAGTCCCCGGTTGGCCTCTTCCGCCTCGGGTGGGACGTTGGGGTAGGGCATCTCGGTGAAGTGGTAGAGCCTCACGGGGTCTCTCCGTTCAGGAAGGACCGGACGATCCGGTGGAACTCGTCGGGACGTTCCAGGTACGGGTAGTGGCCGGCGTCGGGGATTTCGACGAAGTGGGCTGCGGGCAGCAGGTCGGCCAGGGCGGCGCTGTGGCGGGGTGGTACGAGTCGGTTGTGGCTGCCGGCGAGGACCAGGGTGGGCATGGTGGCCAGGTGCAGCCAGCGGCGTAGACGTGGGTCGTGCAGGAAGGGTTTCCAGGCGTAGCGGGACAGGGCGGCCCGGTCGGTGAAGGCTCGTTCGTATTCGCTGTCGGTCAGGCCGGTGGGGAAGCCGGGCATCCGCAGGTCGTGGCAGGCGGTGGGGTCGGCCCAGCCGAGTTCGACGATTTCGGTGGGGTCGAGCAGGAGGATGTCGGCGAAGTCGGGTTCGGTGGGGCCGGAGAGTTTGACGCCGTACGGGGAGATGAGCAGCAGTGAGGTGAAGCGGTGGGGTGCGCGTACCGCCATCTCCAGGGCGATCCAGCCGCCGAAGCCGGCGCCGGCCAGGTGTACGGGGCCGGGTGGCAGGTTGGCGAGGGTGTCGGTGAGGTGGTGTTGGGCCAGGTCGGCGACGCTGTCCCAGTCTTCGGCGGTGGTGTCCAGGGGGGTGCCGAAGCCGGGGTGGCGGGGTATGACGACGGTGTGGTCGTCGGCGAGTCGGCTGAGGGCGCCGACGGGGCCGGGGAGTACGTCGGCGTCGTGGAGGAACAGCAGGGTGCTCATGGTGTGCTCCCCTGGTCGAAGAAGGTCAGCAGCAGGTCGGCGACGGCTTCGGGTTGGTCGAGGTTGGGTGCGTGGCGGGCGTCCATGCGGTGGACGTGGATCTGGGGTGCCAGGTTTTCGAAGTGGTGGCCCCAGTCGGGTTCGAGCAGGTCGTCGCGGGTGGCTTCGACGACGAGTACGGGGACGGGGCTGTCGCGCAGTGGGGTGGGCCAGTTGTCGCGGTTTTCCGGCTTGGGGAGGTTGGGGTGGCGCAGCCGGGGGGCCAGGCAGGCGGTGACGTGGCCGGGTTTGCGGGTGTTGGCGTAGCGCAGGGCGACGGTGTCCTCGAAGCCGGGGTGGTCGTCGGTCATGAGGCTGACCAGGCGGCGCATGTCGTCTTCGGTGCCGTCGAAGTTGCCGAGTTCGGTGAGGCCTTTGGTGGTGCGCCAGGGGCCGCCGGTGCCGCAGATGCTGACCCCGGACAGGGCGGGTAGTTCGGGGTTGGGGGTGGCCAGGGCGCGTAGCAGCAGGGAGCCGCCGAAGGACTGGCCGGCGAAGTGTGCGGCGTCGACGTCGAGGGCTTTGCAGAAGGCGGCGAGGTGGGTGGTGCGGAAGGAGTATGGGGAGCGGTCGAGGTAGATGACTTTGTCGGTGTCGCCGTAGCCGAGCAGGTCGGGTGCGAGGACCCGGTAGTGCTGGGCTAGCAGGGGCATGACCTCAGACCAGCTGCCGATGGCGTCGCCGCCGAAGGCGCCGTCGTGGATGAGGACGACGGTGCCTCGTGGTTGTCCGGGTGGGGTGGCTTCCCAGTAGCGGGTGGTGAATCCGCCGGCGTTGATGGTGTGTGGGCGTGGTGGGGTCATGGTGCGGTCTCCGGGTGCGGTCAGTGGGGGGTGGGTTGGAAGGTGCCGTAGCGGCCGTCGAGGTAGAGCAGGGGTGGGGCGTCGGTCTGGGCGCGGGCGTGCAGGACTTCGCCGCAGAGGATCAGGTGGTCTCCGCCGGGGTGGACGGTGGTGGTGCGGCATTCGAGTACGGCGGTGGTGCCGGTGGCGAGGGTGGGCACTGTGGTGTGTCCGGCGACCACGGCGGCGGCGAGTTCGTCGAGGTGGCGGCCGCGGGTGGCGAAGGCCTGTGCCCAGGCGGCGCGGTCGGCGGCGAGGTAGTTGATGCTGAACCGGCCGGCTTGTTCGGCCAGGGGGGCCAGGCCGGTTTTCCGGTCGATGGCGACCATGGCCATGGGGGGTGTGCCGGACAGTGAGGTGGCGGAGGTGCAGGTGAGGCCGGTGATTCCGGCGGGGCCGCCGGGGACGAGGATGATCGCCACCGGTGCGGGTACCTGCCGGAAGGCGGCCCGGAAGCGGGCGGTTTCGACGAGGCGGTCGGGGCCGGTGTGGTGGGTCATCGGGGGGCTCCGGTCTGGTTGAGCCAGAGGTGGTGTACGTCGGCTCGGTGGGTGAGGTGTTGGGCTGTCGGTCGGCCGCCGATGACCACTGCGGAGGCGACCCAGTCGGCGGTGGCGCCGGTGGTGGCGTGGACGGTGACCTGGGTGATGTCGGAGGTGGCGGGGCGTCCGGTGCGGGGGTCGATCAGGTGGTGGGCGTCGGTGCCCCAGCGGCGTTTGCCGGTGCCGCTGGTGGCGACGCCGCCGTCGCGCACGTGCAGGGTTTCGCCGTGGGGTAGTTCGACGGGCCAGCCGTCGCCGTCGGGGCCGGGTCCGCGGCAGGCCACGTCTCCCCCGATGCTGGCTGCTGAGTTGGGGCCTAGCCAGGTGACGATGTCGTCGGCCCAGGCGCCTTTGGCGAGGGCGCCGATGTCGAGGCTGTGGCCGGGGGCCAGGCGGGCGGTGTGGCCGCGGAGTTCCAGGATGTCGGCCAGGGGCGGCACGGCCGCGACCGGGTCGGCCACCGCAGAGGTCGCGGGGGTGCCGGTGGCCCAGGATCGGCGGTAGCCGGCGGCGAGCAGTTGCGGCAGTACGGCGATGTTGACCAGGCCGGTGCTGGCGGTGGCGACGGTGAGGGCGTGCCGCAGCATGGCGTGCAGTTGGTCGGAGATGGGGTGCCAGTGCCCGGCGGCGGCGTTGAGTCCGCTGAGTTCGCTGTCGGGGCGGAAGCGGGAGAAGCGGCGGTCCAGGGCGTGGAGTCGTCGTTGGACCTCGGTGAACGGGGTGACCGGTGGTCCGTAGCTGGCCAGGGTCACCGTGCAGGTGAACATCTGGCTGGTGTGCTGTTGCAGGGTGGGTCGCTGTCGGGCGGGTGCGAGGTTCATGCCGTCTCCCTTCACCACCAGGTTTAACATGCTAAACATGATGATGTTTTAGCGGCAAGGGTCTGACCGTACCCGGTTCACCCGCCCGACAGGCCGACTGGCCTGGGCTTTCAGTCGCCCGTGACGGCCCGGCCGAGCACCTCCCGGGCGCTGCGGGCGACCGCGGCGTCGATCATCCGCCCGTCGGCGGAGACCGCCACCCCGCAGCCGTCGCGTTCCGCGGCGGTCAGCCGGTCGACGATGTCCCGCGCCGCGGCGACCTCCTCGGGCGTCGGTGAGAACACCCGGTTGACCACGGGTACCTGGGCGGGATGGATAGCGGTGCGACTGCGGTAGCCCTGCCGCAGCAGCAGCCGGCTGGTGGCCTCCAGCCGCTCCGGGTCCCGCAGGGCGGTCTCCGTCGGGCCCACCGGCGGGGCGATCCGGGCCGCCGCGCAGGCCAGCACGACCCGGGAACGCAGCGGCCACAGTTCCATCTTGTCCGGGCCGGGTTGCAGACACAGCTCGGCGGCCAGGTCGGCCTCGCCGAGGCCGAGGCGCACCACCCGGGGGGCGGCGGCCACGGCCTCGGCGCGCAGGACCCCTTCTGCCGTCTCCAGCAGGGCGAACACCGCCAGGTGACCGGCCGGCAGGTCGTGCTGCCGTTCGGCCTCGCCGAGCAGCCGGTGCACCTCGGTCACCGACTCGACGTCGGCCTTCGGTACGACCACACCGGTCAGGTGCGGCCCGGCCACCGCGGCGATGTCGGCGGCCGGGGTGTCGGCGTTGATGCGTACCCACCACTGGGGGCCCTGGGCCGGGTCGGTGAGGTACCCGCCCAGGGCCTTGCGGGCCTCGGCCTTGTGCGTCGCCGCGACCGCGTCTTCGAGGTCGAGGATGCAGGCGTCGGCCCCCCGGGCCGCGGCCCGGGCCAGCTTGTCCGGCTGGTCCGCCGGCACGTACAGGTAGCTGCGGGCGGCGGCCGGGGTGGGTCCCAGGGCGGTCACGGCCGGGTCGGCCGGGCCAGGTAGCGGCCGCGGGGCTGGCCGACCACGTTGCCGGCGCGCAGGATCTGCTCACCGCGCAGGAAGGTGTCGGTGACCTTGGCGGTCAGCTCCATGCCCTCGAACGGGGTGTACTCCTGGGTCGACAGCGAGTCCTGCGCCCGCACCGTCCAGGTGTGGTTCGCATCGACGAGGCAGAAGTCGGCGTCCAGCCCTTCGGCGATGGCGCCCTTGGTGGCCAGGCCGAACCGGCGGGCGGGAGCCCACGAGGTCAGCTCGGCGACCCGACCGTAGGACAGGCCCCGCTTGACGCCTTCGCTGATCAGGCCGGGCAGCAGGTACTCCGCGCCACCGAAGCCGGACTTGGCGACGAAGATGTCGTCCTTCGGCTCACCGAACTTGACCTCGGCCTTGCAGCAGGCGTGGTCGCTGACCACCCAGTCGATGGTGCCGTCGAGCAGGTGACCCCACAGGGCCTCGACGTCCTCGCGGGGACGAAGCGGCGGGTTGACCTTGCCGCCGAGGCCGTAGGCGGTGTCGATGTCGGCCAGCAGGTGACCGACGGTGACCTCGCGGCGGAAGTCGACGTGCGGGAAGGCCTTGGCCATCCGCAGCGCCGCGTCGACCGCCTTGGCCGAGGTCAGGTGCAGCAGGTTGATGGTGGGCAGGCCGGTCTCGTGGGCCAGGTAGGCGGCGATGGTGACCGCCAGGCCCTCGGAGTGCGGGGGCCGGGAGGCGCTGTAGGCGGCCAGTCCCTTGAGGCTGCCGTCCTCCTCGACCAGCCGGGTGTACGCCCGCATGATCTCCGCGGTCTCGCAGTGCAGGGACAGGGAGATCTCGTCGGCCAGCTCGGGGAACTGCTCCCGGGCGGCCTGCACCCCGCGCATCACGAACTCGAAGTGGGCGTAGTCGTACCGGGCGTCCGGCGGGATCATCAGGAAGGAACTCTGGTCGGCCGAGCGGCCGTGCAGCCCGTGACCACCGTAGAACATGAAGATCTTGAACGAGGTGACGCCGTGGTCGCGGATCAGCTCGGGGATCTCGTCGATGTGTTCGGTGGTCATCGGGGCCACGTGGAAGGCGAAGTCGACATACGACTTCTGGTCGGTGGCGCGGTGCACCTCGGGGAAGAACTCGCGGTACGGTCCGCCGCGGTTGAGGTAGTACTGCCCGGTACGGATGTAGTTGATCGCGGAGGTGACACCGCCCTGCGCGCAGGCGCGGCTCTCGGTGGCGGCGTCCTCGGCGAGGGGGTGGTAGATGCCCCAGTGCTGGTGGGCGTCGACGACCCCCGGGAAGGCGAGCTTGCCGCCGGCGTCGACGACGCTCTTCGCGCCGGTGGTGTCGAGGTTAGGCGCGAGGGCGGCGATCCGGCCGTCGCGGACACCGATGTCCAGCGCCGCCGGCTCGGCCTGGTCGTGCCGCACCACTCTGACGTTTGTCACTACGAGATCGAAGGGTTCCACGATGTGCTCCTGAGGTTGGCGGGCAGCGGGGCCGTTGTCAGTCGGCGTCGGGACGCAGGCGGGTCAGGGGACGCAGCAGGTCGCTGACGTCGTTGACCTCGTTGAGGCCGAGCACGGTGGAGACCACCTGGTCGGCGGTTTCCGGGGAGAGCCGTCCGGCGACGTTGTCCCGGAACTTCATGGCCAGTTCGGCGTCGGACAGCGGTCGCTGCGGGCCGCCGCGGTTGGCCAGCACCTCCTCGCGCCAGGTGCGGCCGTCGTCGGTGCGTACGGTGACGATGGCCGGGAACTGGTACGGGAAGATCTTGTCGCACTCGTCGTCGGGGACCACCTCGACGAGGGCCATCAGGGCCCGGCGCTGCGGGTCACGGGCCAGCTCGTCGGTGAAGTCGCCCAGGCCGAGACCGAGTCCACCGCCGCCGAGCAGTCCGGCGACGACGGTGTACGGGCCGCTGAACTGTGCCTGGTAGCCGGTCTCGGGGGTCCGCTTGGTGGCGATCGGTTCCCCGATGGTGCGGATCACCGCGGCGGGTACCCGCAGTTCGATGGCGGTGATCCGGTCCAGCGGCACACCCTGGGCCCGCAGGGCCAGGCCGGCGTCGATCCCCGCGTGGGTGAAGTGGTTGGCCGGGTACGGCTTGAAGAAGATGTCCGGCACCGACCAGCGTTCGCCGAGTCCGTCGGTGATCTGGTCGTAGTCGGCTTCCCCGCGCAGGAAGGCGGTGTAGAAACCGAACCGGCCCTCCAGCACGGTGGGTGGCCCGGTGAAGCCGCGGCGGACCAGGTCGGCGGCGGTGACGGCGCTGTGCGCGGCCCAGCCGCAGTGCAGCCGCTTGACCGTGCCGCCGGTGCGGTTGGCCTCGATCAGCCCGGCGGCCATCGAGGCGGTCACCCCGAGCACGTCGGTGAGCTGGTCTGAGTCGAGTCCGAGCAGCATGCCGGCGGCGACCGCACCACCCATCGCACCGCAGATGGAGGTGGCGTGCTGGCCGTGTTCGAAGAACACCGAGTTGTTCAGGACCGGGTCGAAACCGGCCATGCCCAGCCGTACGGTGACCTCGATGCCGACCGCGACCGCCTTGGTCAGGGCGGCGCCGTCGGCGCCGGCGGCCTGGGCGGCGGCCAGGGCGGCCGGGACCACGGCGGCGCTGGGGTGCAGCACCGAGGGCAGGTGGGTGTCGTCGTAGTCCAGGGAGTGGGCCAGCACCCCGTTACCGAAGGCGGCCTGGGCGGCGGGAACCCGGTCGGGCAACCCGACGACGTGGGCCTGGGCGCGTCCACCCAGGTCGGCGACGTAGTCCAGGGCGGCGTGGCTGGTGGGCAGCCGGTGCGCGGCCACGCACAGCCCGAGGATGTCGAGGATCCGCTGGCGCACGCTGGCGGCGAGCCGGTCGGGCAGCTCGGTGGCGCGGGTGGCGGCGGCGAAGGCGGCGAGTTGCCGGGCCAGGGTCTGCTCAGTCATTGGCGATCACCGCCAGGGGGCGCACCGGGGAGCCGGTGGCGCCGAAGATGGCCAGCGGCGAGAGCATGAACAGGAACTCGTGGACGCCGTCGGCGGCCAGTTCCTCCAGCGCCATCGTCTCGATGATGTAGACGCCGCGTTCGACCAGCAGCACCCGGTGGGCGGGCAGGACGCTGTGTCCGGCGCCCGGTCGCAGGCACTCGAAGGCGATGGTGTCGGCGCCGGCGGCGTGGATCCCGGCGTCGGCCAGCCAGGTGGCACCGGCCTCGCCGACCCCGGGCACCCCGCTGGAGTGGCCGACGTAGCGGGTGCGGTCCTCGTGGTCGAACAACCGTCCCCAGCCGCTGCGGATCAGCACCACGTCACCGGGGCGGATCGGGGTGCCCTGCCGTTGCGCCGTGGCCGCCAGGTCCTCGGGGGTGATCTCGTAGCCGGCCGGGCAGCCCTCGGGCTGACCCAGGGCGGCCGGGACGTCGAGCAGGACACCGCGGCGGACCATCGGGGCGATGGTGTGCGCGCCCAGCTCGGCGAAGCGTCCGCCGCGGCCGGCGACGGCGGCGTCGGAGCCGTCGACCAGCCGGCCGTCCTGGGAGACGTGGGCGAAGGCGTCGATGTGGGTGCCGACGTGGGTGCCCATGGTGATGATGTCGTTGGCGGCGGAACCGCCGTCGGCGCGCACGTTGTCGCCGTGACGACGGGGCAGGGCGTGCCAGAACGGCGGGTGGTTCGGCGACTGTGGCATGCCGATGGTCAGCCGGCGACCCAGGTCGTAGGTCCGCACTCCGGCGTCGACGGCGGCCAGCAGGGCCCGCGTCGCGCCGGTGGCGCCGGTGAGGGTGGTGCTCGAAGTGGTCACGGCAATCCTTACCTTGTGGGGGCGGCCGTCAGGCCACGATCTGCCGGGCGCGCAGCTCGGCGATGGCCTCGGGGGTGCAGCCGAGTTCGTTGACGAGGAGGTCGTCGGTGTCGGCGCCGAGCGGGCGGCCGGTGAAGCGGATCCGGCCGGGGTTCTCCGACATCCGCCACATGACGTTGTGCATCAGGACCTCACCGAGGTCGGAGTCGGGGACCTTGACCAGCATCTCGGCGGCCTGGACGTGTTCGTCGGTGACGATGTCGCGGGCGTTGTAGACGGGGGCGACGGCAGCGCCGGCCTCTTCGAAGGCGCGCATGACCTCGTCGCGGGTCCGTTCGGCGATCCAGCCGCCCACGTACTCGTCGAGCAGATCGGCGCGGGCGGCCCGCTCACGTCCGGAGGCGAACCAGGGTTCGTCGATGACCTCGGGGTGCCCGACGAGCCGCAGTACCCGTTCGGCGATGGTCTGGGCGCTGGTGGACACCGCCACCCAGTCGCCGTCCTTGGTGCGGTAGGTGTTGCGGGGGGAGTTGTTGGTGGACCGGTTGCCGTGCCGGTGGCCGATGACGCCGAGCTGGTCGTAGACGGTGGGGCCGGGTCCGACCGCCGTCATGATCGGCTCCAGGAGGCTCAGGTCGACGATCTGGCCCTTGCCGCCGTTGCGGGTGCGGGCCCACAGCGCCACCATGGTGGCCGAGGAGGCGGCGATGCCGCAGATGCTGTCGGCCAGGCCGAACGCCGGCAGGGTCGGCGGGCCGTCGGCGTCGCCGGTCAGGTGGGCGAAGCCGCTCATCGCCTCGGCGAGGGTGCCGAAGCCGGGCCGGTGCGCGTAGGGGCCCTGCTGGCCGAAGCCGGAGATGCGGACGATGACCAGGCCGGGGTTGAGCTCCCAGAGCTGTTCCGGGCTGATCCCCCACCGTTCCAGGGTGCCGGGGCGGAAGTTCTCCACCAGCACGTCGGCGGTGGTGGCCAGGCGGCGCAGCAGCTCGGCGCCCTCCGGAGTGGACAGCTTCAGGCCGATCGTCCGCTTGTTGCGGGAGATCTCCTTCCACCACAGCGGTACGCCGTCCTTGGCGTGGCCGTGGCCGCGCATGCTGTCGCCGGCGACGGGGTGTTCGACTTTGATGACGTCGGCACCGAAGTCACCGAGGATCTGGCAGCACAGCGGGCCGGCCAGGATCGTCGAGGCGTCGATGACGCGGAGTCCGGTCAGCGGTCCGTCGTGCACTGGGCCTCCCCTATCCATTTCGTTCGGTTGAAGCGAACGGTGTTTCGCTCAGCAGAATAGTCCGTGATCAGGTACGGGGTCAACGCAAACAAGCCCCTCACCTCGGCGGATGCCTGGTCAGCCGGGGCCGCAGCACCACCGCGGCCGCGATCGCCGCCACGGCGGCGACGAACGCCCCGGTACGGGCCGAGAAGGTGTCCCCCAGCCAGCCGTGCAGCATCGCCGCCCCCGGCCGGATGCCGAGGAAGCACATCGACCACAGGGCCATCACCCGACCGCGTACCTCGTCGGCCAGGCCGTGCTGCATGGTGGCGTTGACATCGCTGACGGCCAGCAGATAGCCGGCTCCGCCGAGGGCGATGCCGGCCGTGGCCATCACCGGGCCGGGACTGACCGCCAGCAGCACCATCCCGGCGCCCAGGGCGAACACCCCCACGGCCCCGGTGCGGCCACTTCCCATCGTGCGGCGCAGCCGCCCGACCCAGCCGGCGATCAACGCCGAACCGATGCCGAAGAAGGTGATGAAGACACCGACCAGCAGCTCCCCGCCACCGAACCCCTCGGCGAACAGGGGCGACAGGGTGTTGATCGGCTCCATCGCCAACCCGATCAGGGCCACCGCCACCAGGCAGCGCAGCAGTTCGGGACGGCCCCGCACATAGGTCAGACCGCCCAGGACCCCCAACCGGCCCCGCGGACGGGCGCCCGCGGCGGGCCGGGGCAGCCGTACGCGACTCAACGCCGCGGCGAACACCAGGAAACTGGCGGCGTTGACGGCGAACGCCGTACCGGCCCCGGCCAGCGCGTAGGTGGCCGCTCCGGCCACCGGACCGATGGCCCGGGACAGGTTGAAGGTCAACGAGTGCAGGGCGATGGCCTGGGGTACGTCCGCACGACCGACGATGTTGGGTACCAGCGCCTGCGCGGCCGGGCCGGTGACCGCCTGCCCCACCCCGGACAGTCCGACGAAGGTCAGCAGCAGCCACGGGTTCAGGGCGTCCAGGAAGGCCAGCAACGCCAGTACCGCGGCGGCGCCACCACCCAGGGTCTGCCCTACGATGATCAGCACCCGCCGGTCGGCGCGGTCGGCCACCGCCCCGATCACCGGGGCGAGGACCAGCTGCATGGCGAACTGCAGGGCGGTCACCAGACCCACCATGAACGCCGAGCGGGTCATCGCGAAGATGGTCAGGATCGCCGCGACGTTCTGGAACCAGGTACCGGTGTTGGACGCCAGTGACCCGAAGAAGTACGGACCGAAGCGGCGGTCCCGCAGCAACGCGAGACCGCCACGTCCCTCTTCTTCGGCTGGCCTGTCGGCCGGCGGATCGGCCGGGCGATCAGCCTGCCGCACCCGCGCCTCCCATGCCGTACCCCTGGGGGATGCCGCTGGCCAGGGAGGTCCACACGGACTTCGGGCGCAGGTAGAGCCGGGCCGCCTCGGTGCCGTTTTCCCGGCCGTAGCCGGACAGGCCGATGCCACCGAAGGGCACCAGGTCCGACAGCACCCGGTAGGTGTTGATCCACACCGTGCCGGCGCGGACCTGCCCGGCGAACCGGTGGGCCCGGGCGATGTCGGCGGTCCACACCCCGGCGGCCAGACCGAACTGGGTGTCGTCGGCCAACCGCAGGGCCTCGGCGTCGTCGCGGAACGACGACACCGCCAGCACCGGCCCGAAGACCTCCTCGCGCAGCACCCGGGCGCCCTCGTCGAGCCGGTCGAAGACCGTCGGCGGCACGAAGAAGCCGTTGCGCAGCCGCTCATCCTCCGGCAGGGCGGCCTGGGCCACCATCCGGCCGGCCGAACGGGTCTCGGCGATGAAGGCGGCCGTCTTGTCCCGCTGCGCCGCGGTGATCTGCGGACCCAGGTCGGTCTGGGCGTCGAAGGGGTCACCCACCCGCAGGGTCCGCACCCGGGCGGCCACCCGGTCGAGGACCTCGTCGTAGATGGACTCGTGCAGCACCAGCCGGGAACCGGCGATGCACATCTGGCCGCAGGAGGCGAATACCCCCAGCACCACGGCCTCGACCGCCCGGTCCAGGTCGGCGTCGGGGAAGATGACCTGCGGCGACTTGCCGCCCAACTCCAACGCGATCGGGGTCAGGTTGTCCGCCGCCGCGCGGGCGATCGCCTTGCCGGTGTCGTGGTGCCCGGTGAACACGATCAGGTCCACGTCCGGATGCGACACCAGGGCCGCGCCGGTCTCCCGGCCGCCCGGCAGCACCTGCACCAGCCCCTCCGGGATGCCCGCCTCGACCAGCAGCCCACCCAGCGCCAGGGCGGTCAGGGGGGTCTCCTCGGCCGGCTTGAGCAGGCAGGCGTTGCCGAAGGCCAGCGCCGGGGCGATCTTCTTGGCGGCGAAGAAGAACGGCACGTTCCACGGGATGACCCCGGCGACCACGCCGTGCGGCTCCGGCACCGTGTAGGTGTGGTACTCCGGCCCGACCGGGATGGTCTCACCGCGTACCTGCTCCGCCCAGCCGGCGTAGTAGCGGAAGCTGCCGGCCGCCCGGCGCACCTCACGCCGGGTGTCGCTGAGGATCTTGCCGGTGTTGCGGGTCTCGGTCGCGGCCAGGTCGTCGATCTGGGCCTCGATGAGGTCGGCGATCCGGTGCAGCACCCGGGCCCGGTCACTGCCGGTGCGCCGGGCCCAGGCGGGCTGAGCGGCGCGCGCCGCCCGGACGGCGGCGTCCACCTGCCCCGGGGAGGTGGGAGCGACGCTGGCCAGGACCTGGGCGTCGATAGGCGAGACGACTTCAGCCATCGGTGTTTCCTTCCTCGGCCGGGGTACGCGCCCGGCGTCGCGGGTCCATCGACCCGGTGAGATGTTCAGGCACCCAGACGTCCAGCACGGCCGGCACCCGGTCCCGCTGCACGGCGGTACGGGCCCGGTCCAGGGCGGCGGCCAGGTCGGCCGCGGCGACCACCCGTTCCCCGTAGCAGCCCTGGGATCGGGCGTGCGCCGCGAAGTCCGGCGAGGGGGTGAGGTGACCGCCCCGCACGGTGGGTTCGTTGACCGCCAGGCCGTCCGGGTAGTGGGCGGCCAGGGTGGTGGTGCCGGTGCGGTACCCGCCGTTGTTGACCACCACGGTGACCACCGGGGCGTCGCACTGCTGCTGCAGCCACAGGCAGGAGTCCGGGGAACCGAACAGGTACGAACCGTCCCCGGTGACCGCCACCGCGTGGGCGCCCCCGGCGGCGATGCTGGCGCCGGTCGCCGCCGCCACCGCCCAGCCGAGGCTGGACCCGCCCTTCTCGAACAGGGTGCCCGGTCGGGTGCGGCGGATCCTGGTGGTGTCGAACACCTCCCAGGTCAGCAGGTCGTCCGGGCGCAGGTGCCGGTCCAGGGCCGCGGCGATCAGGGCCGGGGTGGGTACCCCGGTGGCGGGTGCCGGATCGTCGGTGCGGCGACCGGCCGGGGCGGCGTCCCGGCGCCGGCGTACGGCGTCGGCGTCACCCGGTCCGGCCGAGCCCACCTCGGCCAGCACCGCGGCCAGGAAGGCCGCCGGATCGGCCGTGGTACGGGCGTCGGCGCGCAGTTCGTAGAGCGGGACCCGGCTCTCGATCGGGTCGGGGCCCACCCAGCCGATCCAGGCGTCGTCGCGCGGCTTCTCCAGCGCGGGCATCCACGGCACCGGGTGGTCCAGCACGATGATGACGTCGAACTGGTCCAGCGGATCGGCGCAGTGCCACCGGCTGTCGTCCGGCAGGTTCATCCGGTACCGGGAGGCGCGGACCTGCACACCGAGGGTGTCGGCCAGTTCGGCCAGCAGGGCCACGGCCTGCGGGTTCACCCCCACCCGGTCGGTGACGATGACCGGCCGCCGGGCGGTCGTCAGGCGGCGGGCCACCTCGCTGACCACCCCGGGGTCACCCGGTCCGAGGACCGGGATGCCGAGCATCTGGGCGCTGGGAACGGGTCGGTCACCGGCCTGCGGGTACCGGCCCACCTCCTCCGGCATCGCCAGGTAGACGGGGCCGCGCCGGGGTGCCAGCGCGACCTGCAGGCCGCGCGCCACCACCAGGCCGGCGTCGTCCAGGGGGGACAGCTTGTAGTCCCACTTGACGTACTGCCGAACGATCGAGCCCTGGTCCCAGCGTTGCTGCTTCCAGAACACCGGTGAGGTGCGGGACTCCGCCCGGGTGGGCGGATAACCCGACATGATCATGATGGGGTGGTCGCCCCACATCGCGTTGTGGATGGCGCCGCCGTGGTGCAGCAGCCCCAGGTCGGCGTGGGCCACGGTCATGGCCGGTCGGCCGGAGACCATGGTCTCGCCCATCGCGGCGGTCAGCGCTACATGCTCGTGCGGGCAGGTGATGAGCTCCGGGGTCGGCTCCCCCTGGTGGCGGGCCTGGGCGTTGGCCTCCTGGAAGGAGGTCAACTCGGAGCCGCTGTTGAACCACAGCCGCTGAACACCGCTGGCCGAAGCCGCCGCCAGCACCGCGGCTGCGGCGCTGGCGGCGGCCGGGCCGCCGGTCACAGGTTCCTCGCCCGATCGAGGTAGTCCTTGTAGATCAGCTTCTCGATGGGGGCCGCGGACTTGACCAGACCGGCCTTGATCAGGCTCTCCTGGCCGGACAGCCAGGTCTGCTCGTTCATCTGCAGGGCCTTGTCCGGGCCGGCGGCCAGCCAGCTCTCCACCAGCAGGGGCAGCTCGGCGCGGGCCTGCTCCGGGTTGGCCTCCGGGTTGTACTTACGCAGGTCGGCGATGACCTGGTCCCAGTTCTCCTCCTTGCTGGCGTACTCGATGGCCTTGAGTACACCGGCGAGGAACTTCACCGGCATGTCGCTGTCCGACTCGATCATCTTCAGGCTGGTGTTGTACGAGTCCGACGGCATCGGGGCGAACTCGTCGGTGCTGAAGAAGGCGACCTCGCCGATGTCCTTCTGGATGGTGGCCCGGTCGGTGTTGACGCAGACCCAGGCGTCGATCTCGCCCTTGCGGGCCAGCTCGTACGCGGCCGTGCCGACACCGGTGACCGGACGCTTCACCGTCTTGGGGTCCACCCCGGCGTTGATCAGCATGACGTCGAGCAGGTTCTCGGTGGCGCCACCGGTGGAGACGATGCCGCAGGTGCGCCCGGCCAGCTGGGCCGGGTTGCGGATCGCCTTGTCCGGCATGGAGACGACCTCGAACTGCGACTTCTGCCGCAGGCTGGCGATGCTGACCAGCGGCGCCTGCTCGTTGGCCACCGCGATGACCGCGTTGATGCCGTTGGCCCGGGTCAGGTCGGCCGAGCCACCGAGCACCGCCTGGATGGCGGTGGCGGTGCCCTGGCCACCCTTGATTTCCATGTCCAGGCCGTACTCGGCGAAGTAGCCGCGCTCCTTGGCGACCATGGTCTCCACGTAGCTCAGCGTCAGGCTGGACGCGGCCATGTAGGTGCCGGAGAGGCTGCCGTCGGCGTTGACCTTGGGGCCGTCGTCGCCGCAACCGCTGAGCAGCAGGGTCATGCCACCGGCGCTGGGCAGCAACAGCCCTGCGGTGGCGCCGGCGCGGAGGAACGAGCGCCGCGAGACCGGCGCGCCGATGGAACGGTCATTTTTCACGAGAAGCTCCCAGTGCCGAGGGGGGTAATGGATGGGGGGTGAGGGATATGAGGCAAGGAGAGGTCCGCCCGCGCCGCGTCGCGGCGCCGACAGGGATACGGATGGGCGGCTGGAACGAGAGGTGCGGCCGGTCAGGGGGTGCGACGCGGCTGCACGGACTCGTGCCAGGGGATCAGCAGCCGGCGGGCGCCGGTGACGATGCTGTAGAGGGTGAAGCCGAACAGAGCCATGATCAGGATGGCGCCGAACAGCTTGTCCACCTGGAGGCCGTTCTGCAGGTTGACCGCGTACCGGCCGAGGCCCTTGTCGCCGCCGAGGTATTCACCGACGATCGCGCCGATCGTGGCCTGCACGACCGCCAGCTCCATGCCGGCCAGGATGAAGGGCATGGTGTACGGCAGGTCCGCACGCCAGAACCGCTCCCAGCGCGAGGCCTTCAGGGTGGTCATCAGGTCGTGCATGGAGCCGGGCACCGACCGGATGCCGAACGAGGTGTTGATCAGCAGCGGGAAGAAGGCCAGCAGGGCGGCCATGACCACCTTGGACGACGGACCGAAGCCGAGCCACAGGATGAACAGCGGCACCAGCGCGACCTTCGGCACCACCTGGGTGGCGACGATGAAGGGTCGGGTGATCCGGTCGAACAGGGGGGACTTGCCGATCATCAGGCCGAGGCCGACACCCAGCACGATCGCCAGGGTCAGGCCCATCATGACCTCGTAGAAGGTCGTCCAGACGTGGGTCTTCCAGACGAAGGGGTCGGTGATCTGCTCGATGAAGGAGGAGAACACCGCCTCCGGCGGCGGGAGCACGAACCGGGACAGGTCCGTGAGCTCGACGTAGAGCTTCCAGGCCAGCAGGAACAGCGCGATCAGCAGCGGGCTGGTGTAGAAGGACAGCCAGCGGTTGTTGCGCAGTCGCTGCGACCAGGTCGGGGGTGGGGGCCGCAGGAGGTCTGCGGAAGCCGATTTCGGCGCCGACTGGCGCTGATCAGTAGTGGTCACGTGGACACCTCAAGTACGGGTCAGGCCGAGATGGCGGGGCGGGCTTCGCTGTCCTGCACCTCGCCGATCTGACGGCGCAGCTCGGCGGTCAGGTGGCGGAACTCGGCGGACTCGGTCATGTCGACGGTGCGCGGCCGGGGCAGCGTCACCTCGGTGATGGAGTGGATGTGGCCGGGCTTGGTCCCCAGCATCACGATGCGGTCGGCCAGGAACACCGCCTCGGAGACGGAGTGGGTGACGAAGACGACCGTCTTGCGGTTCTCCAGCCAGATGCGCTGCAACTCCACGTTCATCATGTCGCGGGTCTGCGCGTCCAGGGCGCCGAAGGGTTCGTCCATGAGCAGCACCTGGGGGTCGTGCGCCAGGGCACGGGCGATGGAGACCCGTTGCCGCATACCGCCCGACAGTTGGTGGGGGTACTTGTGCTCCGCCTCGGGCAGCCCGACGAGGGTCAGCATCTCGCGGACCTTCGCCGCGCGCTCCTGCCGACCCATGCCGGCCATCTCCAGCGGCAGGGCGACGTTCGCGGCCGTGGTGCGCCACGGCATCAGGGTCGCCTCCTGGAAGACGAACCCCAGCGGCCGGTCGGCGCGCTCAGGCTGGTCACCGTGGTCGAGGCTGACCCGTCCCACGGTGGGGCTCTCCAACTGACCGATGATTCGCAGCAAGGTGGTCTTGCCGCAGCCGGAGGGACCGAGCAGCACGACGAATTCACCGTCGGCGATGTCGAGCGAGACCTCACTCAGAGCGAGCATCGACTGCCCGCCGGCGCCGGCGAAGACCTTGCTGACGCCCTCCACTTTGATTGCACTCATGGAATCCCCTGTCGCCCACCGGGCCCGCAATTATCGCGAGATTGTTCGCTTGTGCAGTACGCCGTTCTGTTGGTGCGAACGTAAGCTATGTTCGGCGGCAAGGTCAATGGTCCGGGAGGCCGGACTGAGTCCGATTGGTTCCCCATAAATCCCCCGAATCGGGAGCAACCCCCATGAACTACCCCGCGCAAAGTACTGCGGTGCTGGTCATCGACATGCAGAACGACTTCTGCTCCCCCGCCGGAGCGATGGCGGCCCTCGGTGCCGACGTCAGCGTCAACGCCGATCTGGCCCGCCGTCTGCCGAGCTTCCTGGACCCGGCACGGGCCGCCGGTTGCCTGATCGTGTGGGTCCGGCAGGCCGCCCACGAGCAGCTCGTCTCACCGGCCCGCAGGGCCCGAGCCGTGGCGATGGGACGCAGTCCGCTCAGCGTCTGCGCCGCCGGTTCCTGGGGCGCGGAGCTGGCCGAGGGGCTGCGGCCGGAGCCGGGTGACTGCCACCTGGAGAAGACGCGCTACAGCGCCTTCGTCGGGACTCCCCTGCACAACCTGCTGCGGGCGCACGGACGCGAGCACGTGGTCGTGGTCGGCACGGCGGCCAACGTGTGCGTGGACTCCACCATCAGGGAGGCGTACATGGCCGATCTGGCCACCACGATGCCGACCGACCTGGTCGGCTGGACCCGCGCGGACCTCGCCGAGGCGGCGATCCGCAACCTGGGGTTCTACTTCTGCGAGACCACGACCTCGGCCGAGCTGCTGTCGGCCTGGTCCGCGGCGGACCGGGTCGGCTGACGCCGGACCGCCCGCCGACGCTCCCCCTGCTCCGCCGCAGCCGGAGCAGGGATGGCGGCGGCGGGCTGATAGCCCAGCTCCGCGCTGACCTGGCGGGCGGCGTCGGCCACCAGGTCGCCGTACTCGGTCAGCAGACGTGGTGAGAAGCGGTCCTGGGGGCCGCACAGCGACAGGGAACCGTAGACCTCACCCGAGGCCAGGTGGATCGCTGCGGCCACACTGGCGGCGCCGGCCTGTCGCTCACCCCGGCTGACCGCGTAACCCTGCTGCCGGATCTGCCGCAGGTCAGCCCAGAGCTGCTCCACGGAGGTGATGGTGGCGGCGGTCAGCGAGACCAGCTCATGGCCGGCCAGATACTCGGCCACCTCGGCATCGGGCAACGCCGCCAGGATCGCCTTGGACGACGACCCGGCGAGCAGCGAATGTCGGGAACCCAGGGTCACCGACATCCGGATCTCGTGCGGTGAGAGCACCTGATCGGTGTAGACCCGCATCCAGCCCTGCCGCATCGACAGGGTGGCGGTCTCCCCGGTGGCCTCGGACAACCGTCGCATGTGACGGTTCGTGACGGCCTGCACGTCGATGGCGCGCAACGCCGCCAGACCGACCGCCAGGGCACCCGGTCCCAGCCGATATCGCCGGGTGCCCTCGTCGAAGGTGACGAACTGGTTGGCGGTCAATTCCTTGAGAATGCGGTGCGCCACCGCCTTGGGGAGATTCAACTCCCGGGCGACAGTGGACACCCCGATCATCTCCGGGCTGCTCTCGGCGAGCAGATCGATCACGGCCAGCGCACGCCCGAGGCCACTTGTCGTGTAGCGGTGACCGTCCGCTGGTTCCATCACCGGCACCGCTGCTCTCCCATTCGGCCGCGAATCGTCGTACACCTTGCCGCACGCCGGCGCACGGTCCGATCGGGAATCCGCGCTAGCCGACGCTCAGTGTTGGATGCCGAGCATACTGACACGACGCAGATACTCTTTGGCGTCCTCGGGGTTTTCCGCCAACGCCCGCAGGCGAACCAGCCGTTCGCGGCGCCCGGACAACTCCACCCCGTCGGCCGAGGTGCGGTTCTCCGTCGTGGTCGGCTGCACGAACTGCTCGGCGATGGACCGACGGCGCTGCGCGTACGCCGCGGTGGCCGCGTCCTGGTCGGGCTCGGCCAGCGCGGCGGCGACCGCCACCGCGTCGTGGATGCCGGAGTTCAGCCCCATGCCCCCGGTGGTGCTGCTCAGGTGCGCGGCGTCGCCGGCCAGCAGCACCCGTCCGATGCGGAAGGAGGCGGCCAACCGCTGGTGGCTGCGGTACATCTGGTGCTGGCTCAGCGGCAGCTCCGACGCGTCCGGCCGGTCACCGAGCAGCAGCGCCACGGCGGCCAGGAAGTCCGGGTGGGTGCCCGAGGGCGGCTCGTCGTCGACCCCGGTGCCGGTCGACAGCGCCGCCCGCCAGATGTCCGGGGTCCGGATCAGCGAGAAACGGCCCCGCGGGCCGGACCAGTAGCCGACCGCGCCGAGGTCCGGCACCGCGTCCTCGAACCGGAACGGGGTGGCCACGACCAGGCTCATCGTCGGGTACGTGAAGCCGGGGAAGGGCACCTCCAGCAGCTTGCGGGCGATGCTGTGCGCGCCGTCCGCGGCGACCACCCAGCGGCAGGTCACCTCGCTGCGGGTGCCGTCGACCGCGACCTCAAGGGTGACCTGGTCGTCGTCCTGGCTGAGCCCGACGACCTCGTGGCCGAACCGGATGTCCACGTTCGGAGCCTCGGCCACCGCCTGACGCAGCAGCCGGACCAGCTTGTACTGCTCGTACTGAAGCCGGAAGGGGTAGCGGGTCTCGCCCTCCAGCAGCTCGTAGGAGAAGCGGGCGGTCTCCGGCAGCTCAAGGTCGCGGTAGTCCAGCCGGTGTACCCGGACCGCCTCCTTGAGCATCGGGGCGGCCAGATCCAACTCGTCGAGCAGTTCGGTCGTCGGCGGGTGAACGGTCGAACCCCGCCACTCCGACTGCACCTCGTCGGGTCCCTTTTCCAGCACGATCACCGGGATGTCGCGTTGGGCCAGGGCCAGGGCGGTAACCATACCCACTGGTCCGCCGCCGAGGACGACGACCGGTGCTTGCACGGGGTGGCTAGAGAGCGCCACGTTCACTCCTTCCCGCCGGCGATGTCGCCGACGAATCCGGTCATCTAGGACTGGGCCACGACGGCGGCCAGATGCCGCAACGCCGGGCTCGGCGACTCGCCCGCCAGGTGGGTCAACCCGGCGGTCTCCAACAGTTGCCAGGCGCCGGCCAGGTTCGAGGACAGAACCGGCACCGGCGCGGTCGGCAGGACCTCGTCGAGCGCGTCCAGGCTGGGTGCGCCCGTACCGGTCAACAACACCGCGTGGCCGGGCGGGAACCCACCCTCGGGCGCCTGCAACGCCTGCAGGACGGTGTCGCGCACGGTGGTCGAGGTCAGGTCGTAGATGGCACCCGTGCCGGGCACCGGCACCGGGGTGCCGACCGTACGGCCGGTCTGCCGCCAGAACTCCGCCGCCTGCTCGGTGAGCCAGGCCGGGTACGGCGAGACCAGGGTCAGGGTGCGTACGCCGAGGCGGTCGAGCAGGTGCCGGACCGCGCTGGCGGCGCCGAACACCGGGCTGCCGAGTCGGGCGGTCGCCGCGTCGTCGGTCTGCCGGGTCTCGGTACGCCCAGGACGGTAGTAGCAGCCGGTGCAGGCGTTGTAGGTGGCCGCGACCGCCATGCCCTGCAGGGTGGCGGCGGTGTCCGGCAGCAGTTCGGCGTACCGGTCCAGCCGCTGCGCCAGGGGGCCCTCCACGACCGGTAGCCGGGCCACGTGGTAGCGGATCTCCAGCGGCAACAGACGGCGGAGCTCGGGCTCCACCGTCGGGTTGGCCGGTGGAACGATGATGCCCAGAGCTTTTTCGACCACAGCACCCACCAAATCGTTCGACTGAGCCGTACGCCGTTCTACGTACAGGAACGATAGGGGCTGTGATGGGATCGGGTCAACCCATTCGTGATCGCTTCCGGAGCGCGCGCATACCCCGTTCCACCAGGCATGACACCTTCCTCAGGCGCGCCTGCGGGACCGACTCGGGCGCTCCGGGGTCACAGACCCCCACCGACGCGCAACACGGCGCCGGTGGTGTAGGAGGCCTCCGGGCCGAGCAGCCAGGCGACCGCGGCGGCGACCTCCTCGGGTTCACCGGGTCGGCCCAGCGGGATGCGGCCGGCGGCACGCTCGGGCCGGTCGGGTTGACCGGACAGGGCGTGGATGTCGGTGCGGATGATGCCGGGAGCCACCGCGTTGACCCGGATGCCCCGGGGAGCCAGCTCCTTGGCCAGCCCGATGGTCAGGGCGTCCGTGGCGGCCTTGACGGCGGCATAGTGGACGTACTCGCCGGGGCTGCCCAGGGTGGCCGCGACCGAGGAGATGTTGACGATGGCCCCGCCCTCGCTCATCCGGCGGGCGGCCTGCTGGGCACAGAGGACGTAGCCGACGAGGTTGACGTCGACGACCTCGCGCAGATCGGCCAGGCGCAGGTCGACGAAGGAGCCGATCGGGCTGGTGACGCCGGCGTTGTTGACCAGTCCGGTGATCGGGCCCAGTTCGGCGGCGGCCTCGAACAGGGCGGCCACCTGGTCGGGGTCACGGGTGTCGGCGCACACGGCGGTGACCCGTACCCCGGTGGCGCGCAGGTCGGTGGCGACGGCTTCGGCGGTGACCTTGTCGCGGCGGTAGCCGAGGGCCAGGTGGTGGCCGGTGGCGGCCAGGCGGCGGGCGGTGGCCGCGCCGATGCCACGGCTGCCGCCGGTGATGACCGTGACCGGTGTCATCGGCTCCCCCTGTCCCGAGGCGGTGGTGGCGACGTTACCGTGACGGTCGATGCGGTGGCAGCGTGCTGTGCTCCGGCACACCGGTCGTCGTGCGTCACGCAGCCCGCCCGGAAGCGGGGCTGATCTTCGGGTTGTCGGCGGCGGCTGGTATCAAGGCAGGCGGCTGAACATGTGTACGAGGGAGAGGTCGTGTGATGGGTGCCGCTGACCAGGGTTTGTCCGATGATGAGGTACGCGGCATCAGGGAGGCGTTGGCCGCCGGCCGCAAGCCGAAGGTGGTGTTCACCGCGGCGGCGGGTCAGATCGCCGGCCAGTTGGGACAGGTGGTCGAGTTGACCGACCCCTCGGTGTCCGACGAGTTCGTGGTGGTGCGGTTCGGGCGCGACGAGTTGCCCTTCTCCCCCGCCGACCTGGCGGTGGCGCCGCGCGGCGCGGGTCGTCGGCAGGCGGAGGCCAAGGCGGAGGCCAAGGTGGAGCCGACGCCGGTCGAGCCGGTGGCGGCGGAGCCGGAGTTCGTGTTGGACCGGGTGCCGCAGCCCCGTCAGGAGGAACCCACCGTGCAGGAGGAGTCGAAAGTGGAGTCGAAGCCGGCGCGGCGGGCCGTCAAGGCGACCAAACCCAAGTCCCCGTCGGGTTTGACGGTGACCCTGGCCTACGCCGAGGGAGAGTGGACGGTCGCCGCACAGCAGGGCGGCAAGGTGCTGGCCAAGCCGTACGTGGTGAAGCCGGCCGAGGCGCTGCGGATGGTGGCCCTGGTGGACGTGCCGGGGGTGCACGAGGCCGTGGAGCAGATTCTGGCGGCCGAGCGGGCCGAGGCCGAGCAGCAGGCGGAGAAGCTGCGGGCGGAGCTGGCGGAGATCGAGGCCCGGCTGGCGGAGCTGCGCGAAGCGGGCTGAGCGGCAAGGGTCGCAGCGGGGTCCGGGGTGCAGGCCCCGGACCCCGCTGCTGTGCTCAGAAGTAGTCCAGGGCCTGGGCGGGTGGGCCGGCGGCCAGCAGGTCCAAGGCGCCGGGGTCGGGTGTGGTGTGGTGCAGCAGGCCGGCCTCGGCCAGGGTGCGGGCGGTGCCGGTGGCGGTGTAGAGGCGGGCGAAGCCGCGCACACTCAGGTGCAGATCCGCCTCGGTGCTGCTGCGGTGCAGGTGGGCCTGGCCGTCGGCGACGGTGAGCTGCCAGGTGCCGGTGTTCCACTCGGCCAGATCGTCGGTCAGGGCGAAGGTGACCTGGCCGCGAACGTGGGCAGGCCAACCTCGGGTCTCCACGGCCCGGACGACGTCGACCGGCCGGTGCATCCAGGTGTCGTGTTCGTGCTGCCGGGCCAGTTCCAGGGGCAGTTGGGCGCTGACGGCGTCGCCGGGCAGGGGGGTCAGCCGCAGGGTGGGAGCGACGCTGTGCCAACTGGCCAGAACCCCGACGAGGGTACGGGCGGCCTCGGCGGTGCCGGCGAGGAGGTCCTCGACGGTCAGCACGGCCTCCGGGCCGTAGCCTCGGCCCCGGTTCCAGCCGGCGTACCCGACCAGGGTGTCGCCGTGTTCGACCAGGGTCAGCCCGTCGTACGGCAGGTCTTCGCCGAGGTGGAAGCGGGGGTGGGTGCGGGTGAGCAGACCGTTGCGGTGCCGGGCCAGGCGTTCGTACAGGCCGGTGGTGGCGGGCAGGTCGGCGGGGGTGCCGGCCCGTACGGTCAGGTGTGCCGGGCGGGGGTGTCGGGGCAGCGCGACCGTGGGCAGGTCGAGGGTGCGCAGCTCTCCGGTGATCTCCCAACCCAGGGCCCGGTAGGGGCCGGTGGTGGTGGCGAACAGGGTGCTGACGGCGGCGCCTCGTTCGTGGGCGCCGTGCAGCAGGGCGCGCAGCAGGGCCCGGGCCACCCCGGTACCCCGGGCCTCGGGGGCGACGGCGACCCCGGCGACGCTCGCGGCCGGTACGGTCGCCCCGCGCCACCACTGCTCGTCATGCAGGTCGACCGCCTTGCCGACGAGGGTGCCACCCCGGTCGTAGGCGCCGTAGCTGGTGCGCCCGGCGAGTGGGGCGGTCGGGGGTGGTGCTTGCGGGTCGGAGCCGAAGGTCAGGCGACCGAGCTGCCAGGCGGCGGGAAGGTCCTCGTCGGGGAGTACCCGGATGGTGGGCTGCACGCCCCTGACGATAGTGAGGTCCGGTCAGGTGGCGCGGGTGACGGGTCGGTGCCGGACCGGGAAGTTGACCGAGTTGGCGATGAAACACACCCGGTGGGCGTCGTCGTGCAGGGTGGTGGCGGCCTCGACGGTGTCCGGGTCGGCGACGGTGACCTGCGGGCGCAGGAGGGCCTCGGTGAAGTGGCCGCTGCCGGTGTTGTCCGTGGTCATGGTGCCGGTGGCGTGGTCGACATAGGCGGTGACAACGATGCCGTTGTCGGCGCAGAGGTGCAGGTAGGCCAGCATGTGGCACTGGGACAGGGCGGTGAGCAGCAGCTCTTCCGGGTTCCAGCGGGTGGGGTCGCCGCGGAAGGTGGGGTCGGAGCTGCCCGGGATCAGCGGGTGGCCCTCGGCGGTGATGTCGTGGTCGCGGCGGTAGTCGCGGTAGCCGCTGGTGCCGGTGCCGAGGTTGCCGGTCCAGGTGACCGTGGTGGCGTAGGTGTGGGTGTGCAGGCGGGGCATGGGGGTCATGGTGCCGCATCGGGCCGGGGGTGTGCTCCCCCGGCCCGATGCCCGGTCAGTGTTGCGGGATGTGGGCGACCCCGATGCGCTTGCGGAACACCCAGTAGGTCCAGCCCTGGTAGGCCAGCACGATCGGGGTGAAGATCACCGCCACCCAGGTCATGATCTTCAGGGTGTAGGGGGTGGAGGCCGCGTTGACCGCGGTCAGGGTGCCGGCCGGGTCCAGGGTCGAGGGCAGCACGTTCGGGAACAGCGCGGCGAACAGGGTGGCCACGGCCAGGGCGATGGCCACGGCGGTGCCGGTGAAGGCCCAGCCCTCGCGGCGTACCTTGGCGGCGGCCAGACCGCCGAGCAGGGCCAGGGCGGCGCCGACGGCGAACACCACCGCGGCGGTGCTGGAGCGGATGGTCAGGGTCCAGCTGAGGAAGGCCACCGCGAGCACGGCGGTGCCGACCCCCAGCCGTACGGCCAGGGCGGCGGCCCGTTCCCGGATGTCGCCGACGGTCTTCAGGGCGATGAACACCGCGCCGTGGGTTCCGAACAGGGCCGCGGTGGTGGCGCCACCGAGCAGGGCGTACGGGTTGAGCAGGTTGAACAGGCCGCCGGCGTACTCGTGGTCGGCGGTCAGGGGTACCCCGCGCAGGATGTTGGCGAAGGCGACCCCCCACAGCACGGCGGGGATGAGGGAGCCGAAGAAGATGGCGGCGTCCCAGCGTCGTTTCCACTGGGCCTCGGGGCGCTTGTGCCGGTACTCGAAGGCGACCCCCCGGGCGATCAGCGCCAGCAGGATCAGCAGCAGGGGCAGGTAGAAGCCGGAGAAGAGGGTGGCGTACCACTCCGGGAAGGCGGCGAACATGGCGCCGCTGGCGGTGATCAGCCAGACCTCGTTGCCGTCCCAGACCGGCCCGATGGTGTTGATCATTACCCGGCGTTCCCGGTCGTCACGACCGAGTACGGGCAGCAACATGCCGACACCGAAGTCGAAGCCCTCAAGGATGAAGTAGCCGGTGAACAGCACGGCGACGAGGAGAAACCAGATGGTGGTCAGTTCCACGGTGGGGCTCCGGGTCAGTAGGCGAAGGCGAGCGGACGGTCGGCGTCGTCGTCGGTGTCGTCAGGGTCGGGGTGGTCGCTGACGTCGGGCACCCCGGCCTTGGCGTAGCGCAGCAGGAGCTTGACCTCCACGACGGCCAGGACGGCGTAGATCAGGGTGAAGGCCGCGAAGCTGGTGAGGACCTCGGCCAGGGAGACGCTGCGGGACACCCCGTCGCGGGTGAGCATCTCGCCGAAGACGATCCAGGGCTGCCGGCCCATCTCGGTGAAGATCCAGCCGAAGGAGTTGGCCAGCAGGGGCAGGATCGGCATGGCCAGCCCGGCGCGCAGCAGCCACTTGCTGTTGGGGGTGGTGCGGCCCTTGCGGTGGGTCCAGAGGACCACCAGGGCGATGGCGGCGGCGGCCATCCCGAAGGCGATCATGAAGCGGAAGCTCCAGTAGGTGACCGGGATGATCGGGGTGTAGCTGCCGGGGCCGTACTGGGCGCTGTAGAGGGCCTGGAGGTCGTTGATGCCCTGCACGGTGCCGTTGGGGTCGCCGGTGCCGAGGTACGACAGCAGGTAGGGGATCTTGATGGCGAACAGCTCGCGGCTGCCGTCCAGGCTGCCGATGGTCAGTACGGAGAACGAGGCCGGGCTCTCGGTCTGATAGAGGCCTTCGGCGGCGGCCATCTTCATGGGCTGCACCTGGGTCATGATCTTGCCCTGGATGTCGCCGGTGATGGACACGGCGAAGGCGGAGATCAGGGTCACCCAGGAGCCGAACTTCGCGGCGAACCGGTAGGCCGGGGTGTCGGGGCTGTCGCGGTTGCGGATCAGGTGCCACAGGGCCACGGCGACCAGCAGGCTTCCGGCGACCAGGAAGGACCCGGCGATGGTGTGCGGGAAGGTGATCAGGGCGAGCTTGTTGGTCAGTACGGCGACGAAGTCGGTCAGTTCGGCGCGTCCGGTCTCGGGATTGAAGCGGTAGCCGACCGGGTTCTGCATGAAGGAGTTGGCCGCCAGGATGAAGTAGGCCGACAGGTTGGTGCCGATCGCGGCGGCCCAGATGCTGGCCAGGTGCAGGCGCTTGGGCAGCCGGTCCCAGCCGAAGATCCACAGGCCGATGAAGGTGGATTCCAGGAAGAAGGCGACCAGGGCCTCGATGGCCAGCGGGGCGCCGAAGATATCACCGACGAAGCGGGAGTAGTCGCTCCAGTTCATGCCGAACTGGAACTCCTGCACGATGCCGGTGACCACACCCATCGCAAAGTTGATCAGGAACAGCTTGCCGAAGAACTTGGTGAGCTTGAGGTATTTCTCGTTACCGGTGCGGTGCCACAGGGTTTGCAGGATGGCGACCAGGACGGACAGCCCGATGGTCAGCGGTACGAAGAGAAAGTGGTAGACGGTGGTGACACCGAACTGCCAGCGGGCGACGTCCAACGCGTCCACCTGCGACCCCCATGCTGCTCATACTACAAGACGTAGTAGATACTACCTCTCGTCGTACAGGGAAGTGCAGAGGCGAGGGGCCCGTACCGGCCCGGGACCAATGACCCTGCTCACCTCGGGCCGGAGGACCCGTCGGCGGCCTCCGGCCGTCATGGCGTCTCCTCGGCCCCCGTCCGAGCAGACGGGCGCAGGCGTGCGACCATCCCGCTGGTGGACCCTGTGCACTCCCCCTGGCGGCCGCCGCTGATCTGGCGTGCCGCGCAGGCACTCGCCCGTGTCGCGGTCGCCTTGCTGGCCCGGCTGGAGGTCACCGGCGACATCCCCGCCGCCCTGCGCGGCGGGCCGCTGATCCTGGCCGCCAACCACATCAGCCCCTTCGACCCGATCGTGCTCAGCGCCGCCTGCCGGCAACGGCGGATCGCCCCGCGGATCATGGCCACCGGCGGACTGTTCCGGACACCGGTGATCGGCGCGGCCATGCGCGCGGCCGGGCACCTGCGGGTGGACCGGGGCACCAGCGGGGTGCATCGGGCACTCGACGACGCGGTAGCGGCGGCCGCCGCGGGCTCGGTGATCCTGGTCTACCCGGAGGGACGCATCGGCCTGGACCCGGGACTGTGGCCCGAGCGCGGCAAGACCGGCACCGCCCGGCTGGCCCTGGCCAGCGGCGCCCCGGTCATCCCGGTCGCCCAGTGGGGCAGCCACGAGGTGCTCCCCTACCAGGCCCCCAAGGGGCTGCTCGGTGGGGTGGCCCGCGCCCTGCTGCGTCGGCCCCGGGTGCGGGTGCACTTCGGGGAACCGGTGCGGCTGGCCGACCTGTCCCCCGACCGTCCCGGCGTGGCCCGGCTGGCCACCGACCGGATCATCGACGCCCTCACCGACACCCTCGCCCCGCTGCGCCTGGACGAACCCGACCGGCCCCGGCACGTCGACCCCGGGCGGCCGGTAGACACCACCCGGATGCATCGCCGCCGCACCGCCGCAGACTGACACCGCCCCCCGTGGGTGGTTGGTCATCTCCCGGTCACCGACAGGTCCTCGGGGCCGGGCATACTGCGCAGCGTGCCACCCGGTTCCCGCTACCTGGACGCCGCGACTCCCCTGGCCTTCGCCCACCGTGGTGGTGCCGCCGACGGCGACGAGAACACCGCCGCGGCCTTCGCCCGCGCGATCGACCTCGGCTACCGGTACGTGGAGACCGACGTGCAGGCCACCGCCGACGGGGTGGCCGTGGTGTTCCACGACGCCACCCTGCGACGGGTCACCGGCCGGCCCGGCCGGGTGTCCGACCTGCGCTGGGCGGACCTGGCCACGGTGCGGGTCGGCGGGGCCGCGGCGGTGCCCCGGCTGGACGAGGTGCTCACCGCCTGGCCGCAGGTGCGGTTCAACATCGACGTCAAGTCCGACCGGGCGGCCACCCCGACGGTGGAGGCCCTGACCCGGACCGGGGCCGGTGACCGGGTGCTGCTCGCCTCCTTCAGCGACGCCCGGCTGCGTCGGCTGCGGGCGTTGACCGGGGAACAGGTCGCCACCAGCCTGGGGGTACGGGGGGTGGCCCGGCTGCGGTGGGCCTCGCTGACCGGGCGAGAGCTGCGGCTGCCGCCGTCCGTGGTGGCCGCCCAGGTGCCGGTGCGCTACGGCCGGCTGCCGCTGGCCGACCGCCGGTTTCTGCGTACGGCGCATCGACTCGGGTTGCAGGTGCATGTCTGGACGATCGACGAACCTGCCGAGATGCACGAGTTACTTGATCTTGGTGTTGATGGCATCATGACCGACCACGTCGGCGTGCTGCGCGACGTCTACCGCAGCCGCGGCCTCTGGGCCGCCTGAGCACCTGGGACCCGAGATGGCCGAGACGGCGACCCCCGCCGCGCAGGATGACACCCCGCCGGTGAACAGCACCCGCCGGGAGCGCACCGGCTGGTACTTCTACGACTGGGCCAACTCGGCCTTCCAGACCACCGTCATCACGGTGTTTCTCGGGCCCTTCCTGACCAGCGTGGCCAAGGTCGCCGCCGGGTGCCAACTGGAGGCCGACGACTGCACCGGGTACGTCTACCCGCTGGGCATCAAGGTCGCCGCCGGCTCCTTCTACCCGTACCTGATCTCGCTGTCGGTGCTGCTGACCGTCTTCGTGCTGCCGGTGATCGGGGCGATCGCCGACCGGTCGCTGCACAAGAAGCGGCTACTGGCCGCCACCGCCTTCACCGGCGCCTTCGCCACCATCGGCATGATCTTCGTGACCGGGGACCGGTACCTGCTAGGCGGTGCCCTGTTCATGGTCGCCAACATCGCCTTCGGCGCGGCGATCGTGGTCTACAACTCCTTCCTGCCCCAGTTGGGCGGCCCGGACGAACGCGACGGCATCTCCAGCCGGGGCTGGGCCCTGGGCTATCTCGGTGGTGGCGTGCTGCTGGCCCTGAACCTGGTCGCGGTGCAGTCCTTCGGCGACGGCACCGCCGAGCGGACCCTGGACCTGGCCCGCTGGTCGATCGTCTCGGCGGGTCTGTGGTGGGCGGCGTTCACCCTGGTGCCGCTGCGCTGGCTGCGGGAACACCCCACCGCGGCGGCCCTGGCCGCCGGGGGCCGGGGCAACGTGCTCACCGACGGGTTCCGGCAGCTCGGCCGCACCCTGCGGGAGATCAAGGCGTACCCCCTGACCTTGTTCTTCCTGCTCGCGTTCCTGGTCTACAACGACGGCATCCAGACCGTCATCACCCTGGCCAGCCAGTACGGCACCGAGGAGTTGCGGCTGGACCAGAGCACCCTGATCGTGACGATCCTGCTGGTGCAGTTCCTGGCCTTCGGCGGCGCGTTGGGCCTGGGTGCCCTGGCCGGGCGGATCGGGGCCTGGAAGACCGTGCTGCTGAGTCTGGTGCTGTGGACCGCGGTGATCATCGGGGCGTTCCGGTTGCCGGCCGAGGCCCCGCTGCCGTTCATGATCCTCGGCGCGGCCATCGGCCTGGTGCTCGGCGGCAGCCAGGCGCTGAGCCGCTCCCTGTTCAGCCAGTTGATCCCGGCCGGCAAGGAAGGCGAGTACTACGGCTTCTACGAGATCAGCGACAAGGGCACCAGTTGGCTCGGCCCGTTGGCGTTCGGCCTGGTGTTCCAGCTGACCAACTCCTACCGGGTCGGTCTGGTCTCCCTGCTGATCTTCTTCGTGGTCGGGTTCGCCCTGCTGCTGGCGGTGCCGATGCGGCGGGCGATCATCGCCGCCGGCAACACCCCACCCCGGGTGCTCTGAGGCACATCGCCGCACCGGCGGTGACCGGCCCGAGGTCCCCGATCGGCTAGGCTGCCCGTCCGTGACGAGCCCCGCAGATGCCGTACCGACCTGTTTGTCCCGGCCCGCACTGGGCGGGCCGGGTGACACCCCGGCCGGGTGTGTGGCCGCCCGGGGCGCCGACGGGCGTCCCGCGCACGCCGCCGCGCTGCGGTTCTACTGGGGGCCGATGGACTGCGGCAAGTCGACCATGGCCCTGCAGATGAACTACAACCACGCCCGGCAGGGCCGGCGAGGGCTGGTCACCACCCGCATCGACCGGTCCCTGGGCCCGCAGGTCACCACCCGCATCGGGCTGGCCCACGAGGCCATCGAGATCACCGACGAGGTGGACCTGCGGGCCCTGGTCCGGGATGCCTGGGCCGACGGGGTACGGGTGGACTACCTGATCTGCGACGAGGCCAGCTTCTACTCCGTGGAGCACGTGGAGCAGATGGCCGAACTGGTCGACAGCCACGACGTAGACGTGTACGCCTTCGGCCTGGCCACGGACTTCCGGTCCTGCCTGTTCCCCGCCGCCCAGCGGCTGTTCGAGCTGGCCGATTCGGTGGCCCGCATCCAGGTCGAGGTGCTCTGCTGGTGTGGCCGCGAGGGGCTGCTCAACGCCCGGGTGGCCGGTGGTCGGGTGGTCCGCGAAGGCGAGCAGGTCGTGATCGGTGACACCGTCGACACCGCCGAGGTGCGGTACCAGGTGCTGTGTCGGCGTCACCACCGCAGCGGCGACCTGGGGCCCCGCGCCACCGCCCCGGCCTGAGAGCGTCTCCCACGCCGTACCGGATAACGAAACGATCACTGCTGCCAACCTTTGCCGGGGTCCGACCCCTTCTGGTCCATGACGGCGGTGATCAGGAGCGGACAACGGCCCGCGGACCGGTGGGGGTACAGATCGAATGAGGTTCGTGTGGCGGCGTGCCCGAGGCACGAGGGGCCTGCTGCTGGCCGCGGCCGGGGCGGCGCTGGTGGCCACGGTCGCCCTCACCGGACTGGCCGCGTACAACCGGGACGTGGTCGACTCGGGCATCCGTAACGTGCTCGCCGAGGCCGGCGCCCAGGAACGGTCGGTGCTGATCCGGTCCTCGGCCGGGCGTACCCCGGAAGCCCTGCGGGACCGCGACACCGCCCTGCGCGAGCAGTTGCGTACCGACCTGGGCGGGTTGGCCGCCCAGATCACCTCCGTCGGGTACGCGGCCGGCCGGCAGTTGCGCGGCGACGCCGGAGACGCGGTAGCCGATCGTACCGGCAGCATCTACGCCTCGGTGATGTTCCTCGACGGCCTGCCGGAGCACGCCCGACTCACCGCCGGTGCCTGGCCCCAGGCCGGGGCCACCCGGCCGCAGACCGTGCTGGCCGCCCCGGCGGCGGCGATCCTGGGGGTGGGGGTCGGTGACCGGATCCCGATCACCGACGGCCTCACCGAACGGGTCACCGAGGTGACCGTGGCGGGGGTGTTCACCCCGGTGGACCCGCAGGCCGCGTACTGGCGGCTGGCCCCGGAGACCGCTACCGGTTCGCTGCCGCAGGCGGCCACCTACGGCCCGATGGTCGTGCACCGCGACGACTTCCTCACCCACTTCCTGGCCAACGCCTCCGCCGGTTGGCTGGTCGAGCCCGACCTGTCGACGGTCCGGACCACCAGCGAGCTGGACCGGCTGGCACAGGTGGCCACCCGGTTGGTCACCACCACCCCGGCCGAGGCCGGTCTGGGTGAGTCCGCGGTGGCCATCGGCGACCTGGCCGTCCTGGTGCCCCGGTTGCAGCAGGCCACCCTGGTCGGCCGGTCCGCGTTGGTCACTCCGATGCTGCTGGTGGTGGTGCTCGGCGGGTACGCGCTGCTGCTCGTCGCCGTGCTGCTCACCGAGCACCGTCGGGGTGAGACCGCCCTGCTGCGCGCCCGGGGGGCCAGCCGCCGGCAACTGGCCGGGCTGACCGCCCGGGAGGCGACCCTGATCGTCCTGCCGGCCGCGGTCGCCGCCCCGCTGATCGTCAGCGAACTGCTCGGTCTGGCCGGGCGGCTACCCGGGCTGGCCGCGGTGTCGCTGCACTCAGCCGGGGTCTCCGACGCGATGATCTGGCTGGTGGCGGGGGCGGCGGCCGCCGGGTGCGCGCTGGCGATGATCGGTCCCAGCCTGCGCCGGGGTGGCAGCTACGTCGCCGACCTGGCCAGCCGTTCCCGGCCCAGCCCTCGGGGCATGGTGCAGCGGGCCGGGTTGGATGTGGTGCTGGTCGGCCTGGCGGTGCTGGCCTGGTATCAGTTGAGCCGATACTCCTCACCACTGTCCCGTACCCGCGGTGGTGAACTGGGCATCGACCCCCTGCTGGCCGCCGCCCCCACCCTGGGGGTGCTGGCCGGGGCGGTGCTCGCCCTGCGGCTGCTGCCCCCACTGGTGCGCTTGGCGGAACGCTGGGTGGACCGCAGGTCGTGGACCGCCATCATGCTCGGCACCTGGCAGGCCGGTCGCCGACCCCATGCCGGCCCGGTGCTGCTGCTGGCCCTGGCCGTCGCGGTCGGCACCCTGGCCTGGTCACTGGCGAGCACCTCCCGACGATCCCTGGACGACCAGGCCGCCCATCAGGTCGGCGCGGACCTGCGACTGACCGAGACCAACGGCTCCGCCCCCGAGGGCCGGGCCGAGCAGCTGGCCGGACTACCCGGCACGGCCGCCGTCCTGGCGGGCTGGCGGGACCGACTGCAGGCCGGACCGGAACAGGCCCCGATGACCGTGCTGGCGTTCGACGCCGAGATTGCCGGGGAGGTGGTACGGATCCGGCCGGACCTGGCCGGCGGCTCCGTCGGCACGGTGTTCGAGGGGCTGGCCGCCGGGCGGGTGACCGCACCGGAAACCCCGCTGCCGGCCGGTACCCGACGGCTCACCGGGCAGCTGCGGACCAAGGTCAGTCAGCCGTTCGGTGTCGTCGCCCCGGTACGCCACCATGCGGTGCTGATCGGGCCGGACCACAGGCACCGACGGTTGCCGCTGGGGGTCACCGGCAACGGCGACCGGCTGCCCTTCTCCGTCGAACTGCCGGCCGGTGACACGCCGTGGCGACTGGCCGGTTTCACGGTCGAGACCACCGGCAGCGGTCGGATCAGCCTGGACTGGCGGCTGTCCGACCTGCGGGCCAGCCGGGACGACTCCCGAGGGGAGCCGGTGGATCTGGCGGCCGACGGGGGGTGGCGGATGGTCGACACCTCCGGTCTGCTGGCCACCCCCAGGGCCACCGGAAACACCCTGACCGTCGGCATGGCGGCCCGGCTGGCGGAGGGATTCACCAGTCGCAGCACGACTCTGCGGATGGGGATCTCCCGGGAGGCGGCCAAGGGTCCGGTGCCGGTGGCGGCCACCCCGCAGGCCCTGGCCGCCCTGCGACGTGAGGTCGGCAACCAGACCCGACTGTTCCTCGGCGGCGCCGAGGTCGACCTCACCGTGGTCGGCACCGTGAGCGCCCTGCCCGGCGAGGCCGACGAGGCCGCCCTGGTGGTCGACCTGCCGTCACTGAGCACCCGGATCTTCCACGACCAGGGCATCGTGCGTCCTCCGGAGGAATGGTGGCTGGCCACCCGGGCGGGCCAGGGACAACAGGTGGCCGCCGCGGTCGCCGGGCTGGGTGGCCTGGCCGTGCTGGACCGTGAGCAGGTCGCCGCCGAACTGGCCCGGGACCCCTTCGGGGTGGGGGCCCGGGGTGCCCTGTTCGCCGCCGCCTTGGCCGCGGTGCTGCTGGCGGCCGTCGGGGTGGCGGTGGATGTCAGCGCGACCGCCCGACGGCGGGCCACCGAACTGGCCGTGCTGCACACCCTGGGTGCCGGGCACCGCCTGGTGGCCCGGTCACTCCTGGCCGAGCAGGCGTTCCTGGCCGGGGTGGGGGTGCTCGTCGGGTTGGGCGTCGGGGTGGGGGTCGCCGCCACGATGGCCCCCCTGGTCATCCTCACCCCGTCGGCCGACCGACCCCATCCACCGCCGTTGCTGAGTGTCGACTGGCCACCGGTGGTGGCCACCGGGGTGGGCCTGCTGCTGCTGGCGCTGACCTTCAGCGCCGCCGTGTCGATGACCATGCGCCGCCGCCTGGCCGCCACCCAACTCCGCATCGGGGAGGACCGGTGAGCGCGAGGAGTGAGCTTGCGAGCCCCGCAGTCGCGAACGAGGCCAGCACCGTGAGCGCGAGGAGTGAGCTTGCGAGCCCCGCAGTCGCGAACAAAGGGCGGATCCGATGACTGTGCGGCGGATCAGGGCGTACGGCGGGCATGTGGGCTTGTTGGCGGTGCTGGGGTTGGTGGCGGCGGTGCTGGTGACCGCCGTGCCCCGGTTGGCCAACGGGTACGCCGACCGGAGTCTGCACGCCGACGTGGCCCGGCTGCCGCACCTCGTGCGCGACGTGTCGTTCGCGGTCGAGCAGCGTCCGGACCGGCCGCGGCCCGAGGAAGGGGCGCCGGCCGCTGCGGGTGAGGGCGACCTGGACCGGCTGCTCGGGTCGTTGCCGCAGCCGCTGCCCGCCCTGGTGGACCGTCGGTGGTACGCCGCCGTACTGGACGAGCAGACCCTGACCGCCACCGGCGACGAGCCACCGATGGACGGTGGGGCGACCAAGAAGATCGGCCTGCGGGCGCAGACCGGTGTCCAGGAGGCGGCCCTGATCACCGCCGGTCGTTGGCCGCGCAGCGCGGCCGGCGGCCCTACCGAGGTGGCGGTCTCCACCGCGGTGGCGGAGACCCTGTCGCTGCGACCGGGCAGCCGGTTGCGGTTCACCGGCGCCAGTGCGGGCATGCGGGCCTCGGCGCGGGTCGTCGGGGTGTTCGACCCCCGCGACGCCGACGATCCGGTCTGGGACGACCTGATGCTGGGCCTGAACCCGGTGGTGCCGGTCGTCGACGGCGAGCCCTACCTGGCCATGGCGGTCACCGACTGGGCAGGGATCGACAACGTGGTCGCCGGCAGCGGGGTGCCGGTCAGCTACGAGTGGCGGTACCGGCTGGATGAGCGGCGACTGGACACCACCACCCTGGCGGGGGTCGTCGACGCGGTGAGCCAGACCCGGCGCACCGAGTGGCTGCCCGGCTCGCGGGTGCACACCTCCCTGGACGTCAGCCTGGTCCGGTTCACCGAACAGTTGCGGGCGGTGCAGGCCCTGCTGGCCATCGCACAGACCGGCCTGGTGGCCAGCCTGCTGGGGCTGATCCTGCTGGCCGCCCGGTTGATGGTGCAGCGTCGCCGCGACGAGTTGGCGTTGCTGCGGGCCCGAGGGGCCTCGCTGGCCGCGATCGGGTGGCGTACCGGCGTCGAGGCGGTGCTGGTGCAGCCGGTGGCGGTGCTGCTGGGTTGGCTGATCGCCACCCGGGTGCCGGGCCGGTCGACCGGAACCCCCTGGGGGGTGCTGCTGCTGGTGGTGCTCACCACCCTGGCGGTGCCGGTGCTGGCCATGCTCTCCCAGCGGCGGGTCGGGTCAACCTCCGGACGGGTCGACCTGGTCCGGCAGCGCCCGTCGGTACGCCGGTTGACCGTGGAGGCCAGCGTGGTGGTGCTGGCCGGGCTGGGGGTGGTGTTGCTGCGTCGCCGGGGCCTGGATCCGGCCGACGGGGTCGACGCGTACCTCAGCTCCGTGCCGGTGCTGGTCGCGGTCGCCGCCGCCCTGGTGGCGATCCGGCTGCTGCCGTGGCCGCTGCGGCTGGTCGGCCGGCTGGCCGGACGGGCCCGGGGTGCCCCGCTGTTCCTGGGGGTGACCCGGGCCGGGCGGAGTGCGCCGGTGGCGTTGGGGCCGTTGGCGGTGCTGATCGTCGCGGTCAGCACCGGGGTGTTCGGTGGGGTGGTGACGACCACTGTGGCCGCCGCCCGGGACCGGGCCGCGACCCTGACGGTGCCCGGTGACGCCTGGCTGACCGGGTGGGCCTTCTCCCCGGACGCGGCCGACGAGCTGATCCGGGTGCCCGGGGTGCAGGCCGTGGCCCGGGTGTCGGTGGAGTCCAATCGGCGGCTGTGGTCCGAACCCGGGCCGCAGGCGACCTCCCTCGGGCAGGCCCGGGTGCTGGTGGTGGACGCCCCGGCCTTCGCCGAGGTGGTGGCCCGCAGCGGGGTCGAGGTGGAGGTGCCCGCCGTGTTGCGGTCCGCCGCCCGCGGCGACGGGCCGGTGCCCGCGGTGGTGTCGCCGCGGCTGGCGGCGGAACTCGGCGACACCGCGGTGGCCGATGTGCAGAGCCGGCTGTACGAGTTCCGGGTGGCCGCGGTGGCCGACACCTTCCCCGGGGTGGGGTTGGGGGTCGACCGGTTCGTGGTGCTGCCCTGGCAGGCCCTGCCGGAGTACGAGTTGACCCCGATCATCCCCAACCGGTATCTGCTCGCCGGCGACGACGTCGACGAGGCGAGGCTGCTGGAGGTCGCCGACGCCACCCAGCGCCGTCGACAGTCCGCGGTGCTCGGCACGGAGGTGACCCGTACCCAACTGCCGGCGACCCTGGAGACCTGGCGGGCCCACCGGGAGGGGCTGGAGCGTACCGGCGCCAATGAGGTGCTGACCCTGACCTTCACCGCAGGCGCCGGGGGAAGCGCCGCCCTGGCCGTACTCGCGGTGGGGTTCGCGGTGATCGCCGACGCCGCCGGTCGGGGGCGGATGCTGTCCCGGCTGCGCACGATGGGTCTGTCCGCCGCACACGGCCGCCGACTGCTGGTGTACGAGCTGGTGCCGCTGGTGGTGGTCGCGGCCCTGACGGGTACGGCCGTGGGCATCGCCCTGCCCAGGCTGCTCGGCCCGACCCTGGGGTTGTCCCAGTTCGCCCCCGGGGTGCCGATGCGTGACCACCTGGATCCCCTGGTCGTGGGCGGGGTGCTGGGGTTGGTGGTGCTCGGCCTGCTGACCGGCCTGCTGGTGGAGAACCTGGTGAACCGACGGATGCGCCTGGGTGAGGCGCTGCGTCTCGGAGAGGGGAACGCATGACCGTGGTCAGGGAGGCACCGGACCTCGCGGCGCTTCAGCGGCGGGCGGCGGAACGGGCCGCCGCCCGAGCCGGTGGCGCGGACCGGTTGCGGGGGCACATCGTCTGCGACGGCCTGGTACGCATCTTCACCACCGAGGGGGTGGAGGTGGTCGCCCTGCAAGGGCTGGACCTGGTCGTCGACCGGGGTGAGCTGGTGGCGATCGTGGGGGCCTCCGGTTCCGGTAAGTCCACCGTGCTGAACATCCTGTCCGGGCTGGACACCCCGACCGCCGGGATCGCCCGGGTGGCCGGCTACGACCTGCTGACCATGTCGGCGCGCAAGCGGCTGCGGTACCGGCGGCACACGGTCGGGTTCGTCTGGCAGCAGACCGGACGTAACCTGCTGCCCTATCTGAGTGCCCGGGAGAACGTCGAGTTGCCGATGCGGCTGGCCCGGCGGGGTGGCCGGGCCGGTCGACGACGGGCCATGGAACTGCTGGAGATGGTCGGGGTCGATTACTGCGCGGATCGCCGACCGGGGCAGATGAGCGGTGGCGAGCAGCAGCGGTGTGCGGTGGCGGTGGCCGTGGCCAACGACCCGGAGGTGTTGTTCGCCGACGAGCCGACCGGGGAACTGGACGAGGCCACGGCCGCGGAGGTGTTCGGGGCGTTGCGGGCCATCAACGCCGAGTTGGGGGTCACCGTCGTGGTGGTCACCCACGATCCGCAGGTCGCCTCGCAGGTGCGGCGGACGGTCGCGATCCGGGACGGCCGGACCGCCTCCGAGGTGCACCGCCGGGCCCGAGTCGGCGCCGACGGCGTGGAGGAACTGGTCACCGAGGAGTACGCGGTGCTGGACCGGGCCGGACGGATGCAGTTGCCGGCCGGTTTCGTCGACGCCTTGGCGTTGCGGGACCGGGTGAGGTTGACCCTGGAGCCGGACCACGTGCAGGTCCGCCCCGGCGAGCAGCGGGATTCGGCGTGAGCGGCGGTGTCGGGCGGTCAGGGGGAGGTGCGGGTGTGAGCGAGGATCTGGTCCGGGTGCAGGGGCTGTGCCGCGACTACGGCAGCGGTGAGCGGGTGGTGCACGCCCTGCGGGAGGTGTCCCTGCGGGCCGGGCGGGGTGAACTGGTCGCGGTGCGGGGACGCTCCGGTGCCGGCAAGACCACCCTGCTGAATCTGATCGGTGGTCTGGACCGGCCCACCTCGGGCCGGGTGTGGGTGGCCGGTCAGGAGGTGACCGCGGCCGGTGAGCGGGACCTGCTGCGGCTGCGCCGCGACGACATCGGTTTCGTGTTCCAGTCCTTCGGGCTGATCCCGATCCTGTCGGCGGCGGAGAACGTCGGGGTGCCGATGCGACTGGCCAAGGTGCCGGCCGCGCAGCGGGAGCAGCGGGTGTCGATGCTGCTGGAGATGGTCGGGTTGGGTGGGCACGCCGCCCAGCGGCCGTACGAGATGTCCGGCGGGCAGCAGCAGCGGGTGGCGATCGCCCGGGCCCTGGCCAACGATCCGGCGTTGCTGATCGCCGACGAGCCGACCGGGCAGTTGGATTCGGAGACCGGGCGGGCGGTGATGGACCTGCTGCGGGCCCTGGTGCACGCCCGGGGGATGACCGCCCTGGTGGCCACCCACGATCCGACCCTGGTGGAGCTGGCCGACCGGGTGCTGGTGCTGCGCGACGGCCGGTTGGTCGAGTCGACCGAGCCGGTCGGGGTGTAGCCGTCAGTACGGGTCGCCGCAGACCCGCCAACCGTCCTGCTCGCGGATGACGGACAGCTCACGCTGTTCGGTGCCGCCGCTCTCGCGGGTCAGCCGTACGGTGACGGTGCCCTGGGGCCGCCCGCCGCGGGTGGCCACGGACACGTCCACGATCTCGTAGTCGCGCACCACCGGCGGGGTGCGTACCCAACTGGTGAAGCCGACCTCGCTCCACCGGCTGCGCGCGTCCCCGCACAGCCGCTCGTACGCCCCGGCGGTGTCCCCGGCGGTGACCTGGCGCAGGAAGCCTTCGGTGGTCTCCCGCACCGGTCCGGCGGCCTGGGTGACCACCTGGACGTTCCAGGCGCCCAGGCCGGCGACGCCGACGCAGCACAGGGCCACCCCGATCCCGGCGACGGTGAGCCCAGCCCGCATCGGATGGCGTCGCCGGGCCGGTCTGCTCCACGGCTGCGCAGCGCCCACACCTCAGACGGTAGAGAATTCGCCGCCCCGGCGGGCGGAAAGCCGCCGCCGTCTGGTGGGTGTGGGCGCTGCCGGTCAGGTGCGGCGGCGGGCGCGGGCGGCCCAGATGACGTACGCCGGGTCCCGGTCCAGGTTGTGCCGGTCCCGGTCGTAGCGGCGGGTGGTGCGGGGGTCGGCGTGGCCCATGGCGTCCTGCACGTCCTCCAGGGGTACCCCCTCGGCGCGGGCGGTGGTGGCGAAGGCGTGGCGCAGCGAGTGCGGTGACAGGTGTGCCCAGGCCGGTATCTGGGCCAGCCGGGCCAGTCGGCGGACCAGCCGGAACACCGAGTGCCGGTCCAGCCGGGCGCCGCTGGCGGTGACCAGCAGCGGGCCGGCGAGCTGGCTGACCGGTACGCCGCCGGCGGCGGCCCGTTCGGCCAGGTAGGTGTCGACGGCGTGGGCGGTGGAGGGGGTCAACGCCCGGCGGCGGGCTTTGCCGCCCTTGCCGACGAAGCGGACACTGCGGTGTCCGCGTTCCGCGCCGAGGTCGGTGATGTCCAGGGCGACCAGTTCCCCTACCCGCAGGCCCAGGTCGGCCAGCAGGGCGATGGCGGCCCGGTTGCGGGTGGCGGTCGGTCCGGTGTCGGTGTCGGCGGCGGTGAGCAGGGCGTCGACCTCGTCCGGGGTGAGCCCGATGGTGGCGGAGTGGTCGCGGTCGACCCGGGGCCGGTCGGCGTCGGCGACCGGATTGTTGTCCACGGCCCGCAGCTTGACCAGGAAGTCGTACCAACTGGACAGGGCGGACAGTCGGCGGGCCACGGTCGCCGGGGTCAGGGGGCGTCCGGTGCGCGCGACCACTGTCGACTCCAGTGTTCGCGCGTACTCGTTGACGTGCAGGAAGTTGGCCCGCAGCGGGTCCAGGTGGCGTTCGGTGCACCAGGCTAGCCAGTTGGCGACATCGCGCCGGTAGGCGTCGCGGGTGTGCTCACTGAGCCGCCGGTTGCGCAGCCACGCTTCGGTGACGGCGATCGGACCGCCCGGCAGGGCGGGGTGATCCGGCGGGCGGAACAGTACCGGAGGATTGGACACGGCCATGTGAAAAAGGTTCTCAGCCAACAGGGCCGTTCCCGATCAGGCGCGCCGGAACATGATCAGCAGTCCTGGAATGCCCTTGCCCGGGGTGGTGTCGACCAACGACGGCGGGGCGGCACCCGCCCCGCCGTCGCCGGTGGACCTCAGGCGTTGATCTGCTTGCGGCCGTTGCCGGTCGCGCTGATGGCCACCTTGCGGGGCTTGGCCCGCTCGGCCACCGGGATGCGCAGCGTCAACACGCCGTTCTCGTAGCCGGCTTCGAGCTTGTCGGTGTCGAGAGTGTCGCCGAGGAAGAGTTGCCGGTGGAACACCCCCATCGGGCGTTCGGCGGCGACGAGTTCGACCTTGTCGCCGTGCGGGCGGCGACGCTCAGCGCGGACGGTCAGCACGTTGCGCTGCACGGTGCAGTCGATGCTCTCCGGGTCGACCCCGGGCAGGTCGAAGGCGGCGTAGAAGTGGTCGCCGTCGCGGTAGGCGTCCATGTGCATGACGGCCGGACGGCTGGTCGTGCCGAAGAACTGCTCGGCGATCCGGTCGATCTCCCGGAACGGGTCGGTGCGCATCAGCATGTCGTGCCTCCTCGGTTCCTCTGGCCGAAGGTTTCGAGAGTTGAGTCTGTCTGGCTCAACTTCACCTACGTATTTAGCGCGCTTCTCCGTCGTCGTCAAGTCGAGCGGTCAATGATCGTTCTCCGGTAGTTGGGCCACCAGAACCACCGGCACCGCCAGGTGCATCGCACCCAGGGCGATCTTCGCGCCGGGGGTGGCCTCGACCAGGAGCAGGGGCGCGAAGGACAACAGGGTCGCCGCCACCACCAGGCTGAACCAGATGGTGGTGGCCCGCTGCCCGGCGAACCGCTCCAGCAGGGCCAGGGCCGCCCAACCCAGCAGGGCTGCGCCGAGGGCGACCGCGACCACCGGGACGAGGTTGACGACCATCTCCGCCCGACCGGGGCCGTGCACCGTGTAGTCGGTGCCGCCGAGGGCCCCGGCCAGCCAGATCGCGACACTGGCCGCGACCGCGGCCAGGATGCCGAGGGATCGGCGGCGCAGGGCGGCGCTGATGCTGACGGATGACGCGGTGGTGCTGCTCATAGGCCACTCCTCGGGGTTGGTTACCGCTACAGCGACGTTATCAGATGATCCCGTACGAGACGATCTTTAGCGAGATCAAATTCTTCGTCGCGGCGTGCCCGCGCGCCCACCGCCGCAGCGCGGCGTCCTCGGCCCAGAGATCCCGCGGCTGCCCTTCCACCCGCCATCACCGCCGTGATCAGCCAGAACGGCAACGCGTACGAGGAGGGCTTCGTCACCGATTTCTGGGAGCCCGTCTGGGCGTACGCCGACAATCCGGGACCGGCACGGAGCCGGCGCTCCGGGAGGCTCTCAGCCTGGCGGCGATCCGCTGGCAGTACCTGCACGGGGTGGACCGGCCCGAACTCGTCGACCCGGACACCTGGACCTTCGACCACCGCGACGTCAACCGCCCCGGCAACGACCTCGCCCAGCTGGCCCTCTTCCGTGACTACGCCACCAACCCCCCGCTGTATCCGAGGGTGCACGAGTGCTTCCGGGACAGCCAGGTCCCGCTGCTGGCCCTGTGGGGCGCCGAAGACCTGATCTTCGGCCCGGCCGGTGCCCGGGCCTTCACCCGGGACCTGCCGCAGGCCGAGATCCGGCTGATCCCCGGCGGCGGTCACTTCCTGCTGGAAAGCCACCTGGACACCGCGGTCGAGCACCTCCGGGACTTCCTGACCCGGACGCTGGAACCGGCTACGGCCTGAGACCGGCTAGCAGACCGAGCCGGCCGGTCCGCAGGTGCCGACCCGGGACAGTCGCCCGTCGACCAGCCGTTGGACCGCGCGGAGAAACACCTCACGCTCGGTGTCCGGCAGGGCGGCCAGCACGTCCTGTTCCAGTCCGGCGGCGATCTCCTGGGCCTGGTCGAGCACCCGCTCCCCCTGCGCGGTCACCTCCACCAGCCGGGCCCGTCGGTCGGTCGGCGACGGGATCCGCCGGGCCAGCCCGGCGGCCTCAAGGTGATCCAGCGTGACCACCATGGTGGTCTTGTCCACCCCGCACAGCTCACCCAACTGCCGTTGGGTGAGACCACCGACGCGGGCCCGCGCCAACACGCAGTGATCCCGGGGAGAGATACCCAGCTCAGCCAGGCCGGAGGCGTGCTCGGCGCGCAGTGCGTGACTGGCCCAGCTGAGCAGGAACATCAGATCCGACGGGCGACCCGGCGACGGGAAGGTCATGCCCTGAGGTTAACAAGATATTCCGAACCGGGATCGTTGCCCGATCACCGACCGCTACTACCGATCAGGAGCCGATCTGCCCGACAATGGAGACCGTGACGAGTGCCACGGCACCGACGGCCGGTACCGGTCAGCGCCGTGGGCCGCAGCCATCCGCCCCCGGCCCCCGGACCGCCGGACCGTGGGTGGTCGCCGCCATGGTCACCCTCCTCCTGCTGATCATGGCCCCCCGCTACGGCTACCACCGCGACGAGCTGTACTTCCTGCTCGCCGGACGCCACCTCGACTGGGGGTACGTCGACCAGGGGCCGCTGGTGCCCGCCCTGGCCCGGCTGGCCGACACGATCGCCCCGGGCAGCCTGCTGGCCCTGCGTACCCCCTCCGCGGTGCTGGCCGGTGCGGCGGTGCTGATGGTCGCCGCGATCGCCCGGCAGTTCGGCGCCGGTCGCGGTGGCCAGACCCTGGCCGCGCTGCTCGGCGGCGCCTCCGGCATCACCCTGGCCAGCGGACACCTGCTCAGCACCACCACGATCGACCTGGTGGTGTGGCTGGCCGCCGCGCTGTGCACGGTACGGCTGCTGCGCACCGGGGACAGCCGGTGGGCCTTGGCCGTCGGGGCGATCCTCGGCCTGGGCATGTTCAACAAGCTGCTGCCGGCCCTGCTGGCCCTCGGCCTGCTCGCCGGGCTGGCGATCGCCGGGCCACGCCGACTGCTGTGGCACCGCGACACCCTGCTGGCCGCCGGACTCTTCGCGCTGCTCGCCGCACCGACCCTGGCCTGGCAGGCGGCACACGGGTTCCCCCAACTAGGGGTGGCCGCCACCATCTCCGGCGGGGACAGCTCCTACAGCGGCCGGGTCGACGCGGCCGTCCTCCAGTTCCTGATCATCAGTCCGTTCGTCGTGCCGATCTGGCTGACCGGCCTGATCGTGCTGCTGCGCCACCCGGCCTGGCGCCCCTACCGGGCACTGGGCTGGGGGTGGCTGGTCGTCGTCGCCGTCGTGCTGCTCGCCGGAGGCAAGGGCTACTACCCGGCCCCGCTGCTGCTGGTGCTGACCGCCGCCGGGGCGGTCGTTGCCGCCGCCTGGGCGGGCACCCGGATGCGGCGGACGCTGCTGGCGGCCCTCGTGGTGCTCACCGCCGTCAGCAACACGGTGCTGCTGCTGCCGACCCTGCCGGTGGACCGGCTGCCCGGCTTCGTGGTCGCCGTCAACTACGACACCGGCGAGACCATCGGCTGGCCGGCCTTCGTCGACTCCATCGCCGCCGTCCACCGAGGGTTGCCCGCCGAGGAACAGGCCCGGACGGTGATCCTCACCGGCAACTACGGCGAAGCCGGGGCGGTGGCCCGGTACGGCCCGGCCCGGGGCCTACCGGCCGCCTACTCCGGGCACAACAGCATGGCCGACTTCGGGCGGCCCCCGCAGGAGGCCGAGGTGGTGATCGCGGTCGGCTGGCGGCAACCGCAGCAACTGCGTACCTGGTTCACCGAGGTGACCCTGGCCGGTCGGGTGGACCAGCGGGTGCGGGTGGACAACGACGAGAACGGTGGACCGATCTGGTTGTGCCGGGGCCTGCGTCGGCCCTGGGCCGACATCTGGACGACCGAGGTACGTCACAGCGGGTGACCGGGGCGTCGACGAAACGCCGTGGCCGGTGGTGGGGTCGGGCTAAGGTGCGGCGATGAGCCTGCACTCCGCCGCGGTCGAGGCACTCAAGGCCGATCCGGCCACCGCCTCGCTACGCCGTTCCCTTGAGGTCTACTACGGCGACCCGGAGCGCGACGCGGCGATGGACGCCTTCTACGCCCGCTTCGTCCGCCCCGGCGACCTGGTGTTCGACATCGGCTCGCACGTGGGCGACCACATCGGCAGCTTCCGCCGCCTGGGAGCCCGGGTGGTCGCGGTGGAACCGCAACCCCTGTGCCTGCGGGCGTTGCGGGCCATCTACGCCGACGACGACCAGGTGACCCTGGTGGCGGCGGCCTGCGGGGCGCGACCGGGCCGCATCGGTTTCCTGGTCAACTCCGCCAACCCGACCGTCTCCACCGCCTCCGGTGACTTCGTCGCCGCCGCGGCCGGCGCCGGAGGTTGGGAGGACCAGGTGTGGGACGGCGAGATCGAGGTACCGGTCACCACCATCGACGCGTTGATCGCCGAGCACGGCACCCCCGCCTTCACGAAGATCGACGTGGAGGGTTTCGAGGACGCCGTACTCGGTGGCCTGAGTCGACCGCTGCCGGCGTTGTCGTTCGAGTTCACCACGATCGGCCGGTCGGTGGCCCTGCGCTGCCTGGACCGGCTGACCGCCCTCGGCTTCGGCGGCTTCGACCTGGCCCTCGGCGACACCAAGACCCTGACCCTCGGTGGCTGGGTGACCGCCGCCGAGATGGCCACCCACCTGCTGACCCTGCCGCACGAGACCAACTCCGGCGACGTCTACTGCATCCCCGGCTGAGGCTCGCATGCGACCTCGCTCGCCTCGTGTCCGGCCACCACGACCAAAACGGCTGCGCGGCGAAGCCCACCACGGACGCGTCGAAGTCCAGCGCCATCGCCTCGTCGCGCTCCAACCACGACTCGAAGCCGACGTGCGCACCGATGCAGGCCGCCCAATACAGGCCCGGAATCGACCAGCTTTGGTTGCCTTAGCCGAGGAGTCGCTGCACCTCACTGCTGACCTGCGGGGAAGCGATCGGAGCCCAGGCGGCGAACAGTGAGCGAAAGTACTCGCCGTACTTGTCCACGGTAGAAGGATCTTGCTCGATGACGTCCAGTTCGTTGACGATGCTGAGATCCACGAAGGGTCGCATCTGGCCGGGGCTCAGGTGCCACGTCTGATCGGTGAAGCGGTCGACGATCTCACCGGTCGTCGCCAGCTCTCGCCAGGTCCGCCTACGGTCGCAGGCCCCGTACAGATAGACCAATGCCTCAGCGTCGTCACCGATGAGGTTTCGCAGCGTGGCTCGATCGTTCCGGTCGAGCAGCGTCACATCGAAGCCGTCCGTGCCGTAGACGGCATGCGCGAGACCGGCCAGTTGCGCGTCAACGCCACACTCGAGCTCAGCGAGACGGTCATGCACCCGGCGCAGCCGCGCCGCCGCAGCTTCAGTGGATCGCGTCGCAGATGGTCGGGTCAACGAACCCAACGAGAATCGAAACGTGGAAGACGAGCCAGCCGCCGGGGGTGGTGGTGTCGAGGTTCTCGTGCAGTGAGGTGAACCCGATGTCGCGGCACCAGAGTTGTGGGAGCGAAGGGCGCGGTCCCGGCTCAGCCAGCGGGTTCGGCCGACTGAGCCGGGATGCCTGTCAGGTCACCGTTGCGGTGGGCCGCGCTTCGGGCTGGCGGCGGCTCATGGCGGCTACGACCAGGATCGCAAGTCCCATGGCCAGTGCTCCGTGCAATTGTTGGGCGCTGTGATCGAGAAACAGCCAGAAGTAGGCCGGGTCAGCCGGTTGGGATTCAGGTCCGGGGAAGGCCAAGTCGACCAGCGTTTC